>NZ_JAEPMO010000154.1 GCF_017643905.1 Marivita sp. | reverse complement strand
GCTCAGGCGGGCAAGCAGGCGGCCGAATTCGGTCGGATCGAAGCGGGGCATGGCGGGTCTCCTCGGGCCTCGGAAGCCTCAGCATACCTCACTGGCACGTAAGAACAAAGAGCGAACCAACACGATTTGCTGACACCGCCAGGTCATATGTGTAGTTGCAAACCAAGGTGGTATGTTTGGTCTTAAGCGGCTAGATTTTCTTTGCCCCATGACCTTCCCCCAAACCCATGCTACACCGCCCTCCGAACCATCACGAAGGGCGCAGACATGGCCAAGACCCCAACCGGCAAGACCCCGGACGGCAAGAACACCTCCGGGCGCGGACAGCGGGACCTCAAGGTCAAGGTGAAATCCGCGCGGGGTCGCAAGCTCAGCTCGACCCGCTGGCTGCAGCGGCAGTTGAACGACCCCTATGTCAAGCGCGCGCAGGCCGAGGGCTACCGGGGCCGCGCCGCCTACAAGATTCTCGAACTCGACGAAAAGTACCGCTTCCTCGTCCCCGGCGCGCGCGTCGTCGATCTGGGCTGCGCCCCGGGCGGCTGGTGTCAGGTCGCCGTCAAGCGGGTGAACGCCCTGGGCGAGAAATCCGGCAAGAAGATCGGCACCGTGCTGGGCATCGACCTGCAGGAGGTCGAACCCATTGCCGGGGCTGAGATTCACCAGCTTGATTTTCTCGAGGACGATGCCGACGAAAAGGTAAAGGAATGGTTGGGCGGCCGCGCGGATGTGGTCATGTCCGACATGGCCGCCGCCAGTTCCGGCCACAAGCAGACCGACCACCTGCGCATCATCCACCTCTGCGAAACCGCCGCCCATTTCGCCTTCGACGTGCTCGAAGACGGCGGCACCTTCGTCGCCAAGGTTCTGGCCGGCGGGGCCGAGGGCGAATTGCAGAAGCTGCTCAAGCAGCGTTTCACCAAGGTGATGAACGTCAAGCCGCCCGCGTCCCGCTCGGACAGTTCCGAAAAATTCGTCGTCGCAACCGGATTCAAGGGTTGAACCGTACGGTTCGGGTGG
Source organism: Marivita sp. (assembly GCF_017643905.1). Lineage (GTDB taxonomy): Bacteria > Pseudomonadota > Alphaproteobacteria > Rhodobacterales > Rhodobacteraceae > Marivita. The sequence continues at coordinate 8,566 of NZ_JAEPMO010000154.1, read as the reverse complement.
TTTTTCGGCCCAACCGTACGGTCCGTGTCGAACCGTACGGATGAACCGTGAGGTTCGACCTCTACCGTACGGTTGAACCTTGCGGTTCAACGGGTCGAAGCGAACGGTTCGCCCGTTCCCGCAGCGCAAGCGCGATGTCCGGGCGCTGCATCTCAGGCCCCGGATAGGCCCGTCCAGCCCCCGTCTGAAGCTGCTCCTGACGGTGCAATTCAAACAGTTTAGCCCGACGCGCGTCGGTATGACCTGCCTTCTGCAGGTCAGGATAATGTCGCATGATGCCTCCCCAGGCGATGTGGCGCAAACCCGGCGATATCGTTGATTTAAGGCGATTTTATGCCGGAAATCGGGCGCTTTTGGCTGTCGGGAATGGTTTTGCTTTTGTCGCAATCCCCATTGCACTCGCATGCGTTTGCACCCAGTCTCCGCCCAAAGACGAGGGAGGACGACCATGCCACTGACCATGACCCAAAAGGTCTTCATCACCTGCGCCGTCACCGGCTCCGGCAGCACCCAAAACCGAAGCCCCCACGTCCCCAAATCCCCCAAAGAGATCGCCGACAGCGCCATCGCCGCCGCCAAGGCCGGGGCGGCCATTGTGCATTGCCATGTGCGCGACCCGGAGACGGGTGCGCCTTCGCGAAAACTTGAGTATTACCGGGAGGTTACGGACCGTATTCGCGATGCGGAGGTGGATGTCGTTCTCAACCTCACAGCTGGCATGGGCGGCGATATCACCTTCGGATCCACTGAAAATCCGCTCCCCGTGAACCCCAAAGGCACCGATATGGTGGGGGCCGAAGAGCGCGTGGCGCATGTGGCGGAGTGCCTGCCGGAGATCTGTACGCTCGACTGTGGCACGATGAATTTTGCCGAGGCCGATTACGTGATGACGAACACACCGGGCATGCTCCGCGCGATGGGGAAGATGATGACCGATCTGGGCGTGAAGGCCGAGATCGAGGCGTTCGACACCGGGCATCTGTGGTTTGCCAAAGAATTGGTGAAGGAAGGCATCCTAGAAGACCCCGCGCTCGTGCAGCTTTGTATGGGGGTGCCATGGGGCGCGCCGAATGATCTCAACACCTTCATGGCGATGGTGAACAACGTGCCGGACAATTGGACCTTCAGCGCGTTCTCCTTGGGGCGCAACCAAATGGCCTATGCGGCGGCTGCGGTTCTTGCGGGCGGTCATGTGCGGGTGGGTCTTGAGGACAACCTGTGGCTCGACAAGGGTGTGCTTGCCACCAACGCGCAACTGGTCGAAAGGGCTGTGGGCATTGTCGAAGGCATGGGCGCCAAAATCATGGGGCCGCAGGCTGTGCGCGACAAGCTGGGCCTGACCAAACGCGCGCCACGAGGCTGAGATGGCGGTCATTCTCTGTTACGGCGACAGCAACACGCACGGCACCAAGCCGCTGACGCAGGTGGGCAAGTTCGAACGCCACGGTCCCGGAGATCGCTGGCCTGATGTGATGGCGACAGCCCTTGGTCCCGACCACACTGTGATTTCCGAAGGTTTGCCCGGGCGGACAACCGTCCATGACGATATTGTTGAAGGCGGGATGCGGAATGGCCTCACCGTGCTGCCGGCGATCCTGCACAGCCATCGACCGATTGATCTGATGGTTCTGATGCTGGGGACAAATGACCTCAAGAACCGGTTTTCGGTGACAGCGTTTGAGATTGCCCGCTCTCTGGAACGGTTGATCGTGACCACGCGGAACGAGATCGAGGTAAACGACATCCTGCTGGTCTCTCCGGTGCCTGTGAAAGAGGCTGGGGTGCAGGCAAATGCCTTTGCCGGTGCCGAGGCGCGTCAGGTGGGCTTGGCAGAGCATATCGCTGCGGCGGCGGAGCGGCAGGGTTGCGGCTTTCTGGAGGCCGGGCAGCATGTGGCCGTGTCGGATGTAGACGGCATCCATTGGGAGGTCGACGCGCATCATACCTTTGGCGCGGTGATGGCCGAGGCTGTGGCGGCGCGGCTATGAGGCACGTCGTCATCACCGCCGGCGCGTCCGGTCTTGGGCGTGCAATGGCAGAACGGTTCATGACCGAAGGCGACCGCGTCGCCATCTGCGATGCGGACCCAAATGCGGTAGCAGCATTTGCGGCGGCGCATCCCGACCAGATCGCCTGCGTGGCGGATGTCACCGACGAGGTCCAGATGCAGGCGTTCTTCGACCGGATCGACGCCGCTTGGGATCAGGTCGATGTGGTCTGCGCCAATGCCGGAATCGGTGGGCCTGCGGGGCGGATCGAAGACCTGAGCCTCGCGGATTGGAACCGCTGTGTTGAGGTGAACCTGTCGGGCACGTTCCTCACCTGCCGCTGGGCCGCGCGGCGGATGCGGGCAGCCGGGCAGGGGTTGATCGTCCTGACCTCTTCGACCGCCGGGCAGTTTGGCTATCCGCTGCGGTCTCCCTATGCCACGGCGAAATGGGGCATTGTCGGCCTGACCAAGACCCTTGCGATGGAGCTTGGCCCGGCGGGGGTGCGGGTGAACGCGATCTGCCCCGGTGCTGTCGAGGGCGACCGGATGGACCGGGTGGTGGCGATGGAGGCCGCCGCAACAGGCAAGACCCATGACGAGGTGCGCGCGCTTTACGTCAAGGGCGTGTCGCTGCGCACATGGGTGACGGCTGAGGATGTGGCGGACACGGTGGCGTGGCTTGCCTCGCCGCACGCGAAACGGATTTCTGGCCAGATCGTGGCCATCGACGGACATACGGAGACTTTGACACCATGACCAAGGTAGCGGCCATCATCGGCGGTGGCGTGATTGGCGGCGGCTGGGCCGCGCGATTTGCCCTTATGGGATGGGAGGTGCGCGTGTTTGACCCCGATCCCGAGGCAGAGCGTAAGATCGGCGAGGTCATGGGCAACGCGGCATGGGTTTTGCCGATGCTCTATGAAGCGCCGATGCCAAATCGCGGGCAGATTCGGCTGGTTGAAACAGTCGCCGAGGCGGTAACCGGTGCGGACTGGATCCAGGAAAGCGTGCCGGAGCGGCGCGACATCAAGCACCGGGTGATTGCCGCGATACAGGGGGCGTGCCCTGAAGGCGCGGTTCTCGCGTCATCGACCTCCGGGTTCAAGCCGTCCGAGTTGCAGGAGGGCGCCGCGCGCCCCGGCCAGATCGTCGTCGCGCATCCGTTCAACCCGGTCTACCTTCTTCCTTTGGCCGAATTGGTGCCGAGTGCGGCCACTGACGAGGCCATCATCGCGCGGGCCAAGGAGATCCTGACGGCCATCGGCATGTACCCCCTGCATGTCCGCGCCGAAATCGACGCTCATATCGCGGACCGTTTCCTTGAAGCGGTCTGGCGCGAGGCGCTCTGGCTGGTCAAGGATGGCATCGCAACAACCGAGGAAATCGACAACGCGATTCGCTATGGGTTCGGGCTGCGTTGGGCGCAGATGGGCCTGTTCGAGACCTATCGCGTGGCCGGTGGCGAGGCCGGGATGCGGCACTTCATGGCGCAGTTCGGGCCGTGCCTGCAATGGCCGTGGACCAAGCTCACGGATGTGCCCGAGTTTACGGATGAGCTGGTGGACCTGATCGCTGGCCAGTCGGACGCGCAATCGGGGCATATGGGCATCCGCGATCTCGAACGCCTGCGGGACAACAATCTTGTCGCCATCCTGCGCGGGCTCAAGCAGCAAGGGGCCGGGGCCGGAAAGTTGATCCTCGAGCATGACACTGCGTTGCGCGGGCCTTTGGGGGACGAGGTGCCACTGGTGACGGTGCGCCGGGTGGTGCCGGTCGATTGGACCGACATCAATGGTCATATGAACGAAGGGCGGTACGGTCAGCTGTTCAGCGATGCGTCAGAGGAGTTGATGACCCATGTCGGCGCGGACCGCGACTACATCGCGGCGGGAAACAGCTATTTTACGGCTGAGACAACCATCAAATATCTCAATGAGACCCATGCGGGAGAGGACATCTATGTCACCACGCTGGTTGTTCTGGGCGAGGGCAAGAAGCTGAAGCTCTTGCACCAGATGCACCGAGCATCGGACGATGAGTTGCTGGCGACTTGCGACCAATTCCTGCTGCATGTGTCGCTGGAAACGCGCCGGTCTTGCCCTCCTTTGCCGAATGTCCTCGAGTCGGTTGAGGCTTTGGCCCTGAGACACGCGGAGGCGGGGGCATGAATTTCGGGTTGAGCGACGAACAGGAGATGCTCGTCTCCACCGTGCGCGATTTCGTCGAGCGCGAGATCTATCCGCATGAGACAGAGGTGGAACGTACGGGCGAGGTTCCGCACGATGTGGCGCAAGAGATCAAACGCAAGGTGATCGACCTTGGGTTCTACGCCTGCAACTTCCCCGAAGCGGTGGGCGGTGCGGGGCTATCGCATCTGGATTTCGCGCTGGTCGAACGCGAGTTGGGACGCGGGTCGATGGCGCTCACGCATTTCTTTGGGCGGCCGCAAAACATCCTGATGGCCTGCGAGGGGGATCAGAAGGAAAGGTATCTGCTGCCTGCGGTGCGTGGCGAGCGGATGGACGCGCTTGCCATGACAGAACCGGAGGCCGGATCGGATGTGCGCGGCATGTCCTGCACCGCGCGGCGTGATGGTGGCGATTGGGTCGTCAATGGAGCCAAGCATTTCATCTCGGGTGCGGATCACGCGGATTTCTTCATTGTCTTCGTTGCAACAGGTGTTGATGAGACGCCGAAGGGGCCAAAGAAGCGCATCACCTGTTTCCTCGTGGACCGTGGACATCCCGGCTTTACCGTGCGTGATGGCTACAAATCGGTCAGCCACCGGGGCTACAAGAACTGCATCCTCGAATTCGATGATTGCCGGTTGAGCGATGCGCAGGTTCTGGGCGCGGTCGATGGCGGGTTCGAGGTGATGAACACCTGGCTTTATGCCACGCGGATCACGGTGGCGACGATGAGCGTGGGCCGGGCGCGGCGCGTGTTTGACCATGCGCTGTCCTACGCCGCCGAGCGCAAGCAGTTCGGCCAGCAGATCGGCAAGTTTCAGGGGGTCAGCTTTCAGATCGCCGACATGATCACCGAGATTGATGCGGCGGATTGGTTGACCCTGTCGGCGGCGTGGCGGCTCGATCAGGGGCTGCCCGCGAACCGCGAGATCGCCAGCGCCAAACTCTACGCAAGCGAAATGCTGGCGCGGGTGACCGATGCGACCCTGCAAATCCATGGCGGGATGGGGCTGATGGACGACTATCCCATCGAACGCTTCTGGCGCGATGCGCGGGTTGAGCGGATTTGGGACGGCACTTCGGAAATCCAGCGCCACATCATCAGCCGTGATTTGCTGCGACCTCTCGGAGCATGACGCCAGTGTTTAACGGTTTCTTCAGCCCGGGGCCCGATTCTTCGCAGAAGAATCGTGGTGCCGCGTGGGCCCAATGCAAAACCCGGTGCGAAAAATGACGCAGAGCGGGGTTGAGCGCCTTTTCAAACCGGCGTCGGTTGCTGTCATTGGCGGCGGAGCATGGTGCCGTTCGGTAATTGCATCGCTCGCCCGCATGGGGTTCGCCGGCCCTGTTTGGCATGTCCATCCGACCGCCGAAGGGGCGATCCGGTCTATTGCAGATCTGCCTGCATCGCCTGATGCCTGCTTTCTCGGCGTCAACCGCAATGCCACCATCGCGTGCCTGCGCGAACTGTCGGTTTTGGGGGCCGGGGGCGCGGTCTGTTTTGCAAGCGGCTTTGCCGAGACCAGCGACGGCGCCGCCTTGAACAGCGCCCTTGTTGAGGCAGCGGGGGACATGACGGTCATCGGACCCAACTGTTACGGGTTTGTGAACGCGCTGGACCAAGTCGCACTCTGGCCTGATGTGCATGGACTGATCCCGGTCGACAGTGGCGTGGCAATTCTCACGCAAAGTTCGAACATTGCCTTGAACCTCTCGATGCAACGGCGCGGCTTGCCTATCGCGTTTCTGGGTACGGCAGGCAACCAGGCTCAGATCGGGCTCAGCCAGATCGCACAGGCTTTGATACAGGATCCAAGGATCACCGCGCTTGGGTTGCATATCGAAGGTGTTGGTGATCTTTCGGCCCTGCAAGACCTGATGAAAGAGGCGCATCTCCTCGGCAAACCAGTCATCGCATTGAAGTCCGGACGGTCGGAAGCGGCACAGACCGCGGCCTTGTCGCACACGGCGTCACTGTCGGGTTCTGATGCCGGGGCCACCGCCCTGTTCGATCGGTTGGGAATCCTGCGGGTCCGGTCACTTGATGCCCTGATCGACGCCTTGAAACACGCGCATCTCTACGGGCCAACAGCGCCGGGCGCCATTGCGTCACTGTCCTGTTCCGGCGGCGAGGCGAGCCTCATGGCCGATGGCGGAGACGCGCGTGGATTGACCTTTGCCCCTTTGACCCAAGCGCAGGACGCGGCGCTCTATGATGTGCTGGGTCCACTGGTCACCCGCGCCAACCCGCTCGATTATCATACCTTCATCTGGAACGATGCGCCCAAGATGGCCGAGGTCTATGCGATCATGGCATCCGGTCCGGCGGCACTCACTGTAATCGTGGTCGATTTCCCAAGGCCGGATCGATGTCAGACCCACGCATGGGATTGCGTCGAAGAGGCTGCAATCCTCGCCCGTCAGCGCACCGGCAAAAAGATTGCTCTGCTGACGTCCTTGTCGGAGTCCTTGCCTGAGGACATGTCGGCGCGGCTCATGCAGCATGGTATCCTGCCGTTGCACGGTCTGGATGCCGCGCTGGATGCGCTTGCGGTCATTTATGGCCCTCGACATGGTGCAGACCCCGATCGCCCGATCCCCAAACCCGGTCTTCATATTGAGACCATCATGCGCGACGAGGCCGAAGCCAAATCCGTCCTCGCGGGATGCGGCCTTGATGTGCCGCGCCACGCTCTGGCGTCGTCACCGGAAGAAGCCGGACAGCATGCAAAGCCCATGTTGCCAATTGTCCTCAAAGCGCGTGGTCTTGCCCACAAGTCCGAGATGGGCGGCGTCGCATTGAACCTGTTGGATGCAGAGCAAGTGATTTCGGCGGCTTCCGCAATGACTTGTGACACCTATTATATAGAAGAGATGATCACCGATGGCGTGGTTGAACTTCTGATCGGGATCGTGGCCGACCCGGCCCATGGCTACGTGCTGACACTGGGGGCAGGGGGCGTGCTGACCGAACTGTGGCAGGACACCTGCCATCTGCTTGTCCGCGCCACCGAAGCCGAGATCACAACAGCGCTGGACACTTTACGGATCGCACCGCTTCTGTCTGGATACCGAGGCAAACCTGCAGCCAATCGCACTGCCTTGATTGCGGCTGTTCGCGCCGTGCAGGACTACGTTGTTGCGCGGACGGGCGGCGTGGCTGAGATTGAGATCAATCCACTGATCGTCACCCCGACCCGCGCGGTTGTGGCGGACGCACTGATCCGGGAGGAGCCATGATGGACAGCCCTTTACACGTGACACGGGACGGTCACGTCCTTGAAGTGGTGCTCAACCGACCGAAGGCCAACGCAATCGACCTGCAAACAAGCCGCGCCATGGGCGAGGTGTTTCGGGACTTCCGGGATGACCCGGAACTGCGCGTGGCAATCATCACCGGAGCGGGAAAGAAGTTTTTCTGCCCCGGATGGGATCTCAAGGCAGCATCTGAGGGCGACGCGGTCGATGGTGACTATGGCGTCGGAGGCTTTGGAGGGCTTCAGGAACTGCGCGACCTGAACAAGCCGGTGATCGCGGCCGTGAATGGCATCTGTTGCGGAGGTGGTCTGGAACTGGCCCTGAGCGCCGACATCATCCTTGCCGGCGATCACGCGAGCTTTGCGTTGCCCGAGATCCGTTCTGGCACGGTGGCGGATGCGGCATCGGTGAAGCTGCCGAAACGCATTCCTTATCACATCGCGATGGAGATGCTGCTGACCGGGCGCTGGCTCGATGTTGAAGAGGCGGCACGCTGGGGGTTCGTCAACCATATATACCCCGCAGCCGAGCTTATGGCCGAGGCACGCAGGATGGCCGCGCTTTTGGCCTCCGGGCCGCCGCTGGTTTATGCCGCGATCAAGGAGATCGTGCGCGCGGCCGAGGACACGGCGTTTCAGGACATGATGAACCGGATCACCAAACGGCAATTGCCAACAGTGGACATTCTCTATGCGTCTGAAGACCAGATGGAAGGTGCGCGCGCCTTCGCGGAAAAGCGCGATCCGGTGTGGAAGGGTCGGTGACTCGGACTCAAAAGATCAGGTGACGCGGGGGCATGTGTGGGTAAGCCTGTGGATTATCACCGGACGATGTCACATGACATCGTGGCCGTAACAGACTAGGGACAATTTTTCCGGTTTATGGTGAATAAAAAGATTTAAAGACAACGGCTTAGAGTAAATTTGACGAATTTTCAGATTTTCGGATTTTTCCTCTTGCGGTCCTGCGGCGCGGACTCTAAATACCTCTTCACCGGCGGCGCTGAGGCGGATGTTGGGACATCGGACGGGGCGTTGGTTGCTTACGGTGGTGGATAATTCAGGGGTATATGAGGGCGGGCGCGCCGTGAAGTTAGGGCGCACTGGTCTTGTTGTTTGTCTCTGAGTTG
>NZ_JAEPMO010000239.1 GCF_017643905.1 Marivita sp. | reverse complement strand
GGGCGATGCTGCGCCTGCCGCTGGAGGTGGCCCCGCTGTGGGAGGCGTGGATGGACGAACATTACCCGGAAAGGAAATCCCGCATTCTGTCCAAGCTGAGGGAGATGCATGGTGGGAAGGTTTACGATTCCCAGTTCTTCAAGCGGGTACGGGGCGAAGGCGCCTACGCCGCGCTGATCGCGCAACGCTTTACGAAGGCACGAAGGCGGTTGGGACTCGATGGCGGCCTGCCGGAGCTCGACTGCGCCGCGTTCCAGCCCCCGCCCCGTGCAGGGGATCAGTTGAGCCTGTTCTGAGCTATCGCGGAAACCCTTCGAAGGGTTTCGCCAAGTCCTTCGCAGGATTTGGCCCCGGGAACCGCCTGTGATGCGCGCCAAAGCCTTCGAAGGCTTTGCCCCGTCTTTTCGAAAAGACGGCTTCGCCTCATTCGAACAGATGCACCGGTTCGGCATTGCAGAAAATGACAACCTGTCCGCCATTGACCACAGCGCGATACCCCCGGCGCTGCAATTCGCGCCTGAACCGATCCCAGCCCAGGATCCGTTCGATATCGCGGGCCTGTCGGCGTACGACTCCGCCTTTGGCCGCGGCCTGAGCGGAAAAGACATGGGCAATCCACTGATCCGGAGACAGTGTCGGGGGTGGACGACGGGGCGGGGTGGGGGCAAAGATGTCACGCATACCCCCTTTCTGGCCGAACGGTGGTTAATTTGACGTAAAGGACAGACCGATCAGGCGCGGCGGCGACCCCGCCGCTCGCGTTTTGGTGCGCCGCTCTGATCGCCGGTGCCGTCGCTGTCGGAACTGAAAGGGCCGATCTCGGCCACGATCTGCTCCAGTGTCGGCGCGTCGCCTTTTGGGGTGGTCTCCAAAGCCTCGCGCATGGCACGCAAATGGACCGGCATCGTGCCGCAGCACCCGCCGATGATCTTGGCCCCCGCATTGCGGGCAAGGATGGCATAGCGCGCCATCAGGTCCGGTGTGCCGTCGTAATGGATATGCCCATCGACATATTTCGGAATGCCCGCATTGCCCTTTGCGATGATCGCCCGCTGCGTTCCAGCGGAGGTAAAGCCAAGCACCGTGCGCAGAAGATCCGACGCGCCCGTGCCGCAATTGGCCCCAAAGGCCAGTGGCGGGTTGGGCAGGGTCTCGACCATCTCGGCCATGCCTTCCGAAGTCATGCCCATCATCGTGCGCCCGGCGGTGTCAAAGCTCATGGTGCCGCACCAAGGCACATCCGCCAGCGCAAAGGCCTCGGCGGCGGCGCGGAATTCTTCGGGGGCGCTGATGGTTTCGACCCACATCACGTCGGCGCCGCCTTCCTTGAGCCCCTCAGCCTGTTCGTGGAACATCTCAACCGCGCTGGCATGGGACAGCGTGCCGACGGGCTCCATAATCTCACCGGTTGGGCCAACGGAACCGGCTACGATCACGGTGCGACCGGCGCTATCCGCGATTTCACGTGCCAGTTCGGCCCCGATACGCGACAGTTCGCGCGCGCGGTGGCCGGCGTTGTGCAGTTTGAGACGGGAGGCGTTGCCACCGAAGGTGTTGGTCAGGAACAGGTCGCTGCCTGCGTCGACCGCACCGCGATAGAGCGCGCGGATGTTGTCGGGCTTGGTGTCGTTCCAGAATTCGGGTGGATCGCCGCTTTCCAGACCCATGTTGAACAGGTTGGTCCCGGTCGCGCCATCGGCCAGAAGCCAGTCGCGGGTGGACAGAAGATCGTGCAGAGGGTTGGACATGACAGGCCTGTCGGTCAGAAAGTTTGTCCCTGCCTGTCACACTTGGCCTCTTGAGACAAATTCATAATTCTCAAGACGATTATGAATGGGGCGCGATGCGATCCGTCGACGGATCGCCGGAAACGCGACGACGCGTTTCCGGCGCGTTCAGACCAGTTCGGTTTCGACCCGGCTGGACGCCTCCAACGTCTTGTGAACAGGGCATTTATCCGCGATTTCCAGCAGCTTCTGTCGTTGGTCCGGGCTCAGGTCGCCGGTCACGGTGATCCTGCGGCGAAAGAGGTCGATATTGGTGGCAACCGGTGTACTGGCATCCTGCGCATGCACCTTGTCGTGGCTCACATCGACCGTGACATGCTGCAGCGGCCAGCCCTTGCGCCGAGCGTACATCCGCAGCGTCATGGATGTACACGCGCCCAAGCCAGCAGCCAAAAGGCCATAAGGGGACGGCCCGCGATTGGTACCGCCATAGGCCAGGGGCTCGTCTGCCAACAGGTGATGCGGTCCGGCCTGAACATCCTGCAGGAACCCGGCAGCATCGGCTTCTGCCACGCGGACAATGCCTTCGGGTGCGCCAATGGGTGGGGCAGGCGGGGTCAGCTTCAAATAGCGTCCCGCCCAGGCTGCAATCACATCTGCGGCGTATTCCGCATCGCGCGCTTGAGTGACCAAATGATCGGCATCGTCCAGCGTGACAAAGCTCTTCGGGTGGTGCGCAGCGGCAAAGATGTTGGTGGCGTTCTCGATCCCGACCACCGCATCACGCGGCGCGTGCATCACCAGCAGCGCGGCCTTCAAGCCCTTGATCACCGGGCCAAGTTTCTGTGCTTTCACATCCTCGACAAAACCTTTGCCAATAGTGAAGGGGCGTCCACCCAGATCGACCGTCGCTTTGCCAGCGTTCTCGATATCCTCCAGCGCGTCCGAGAAGTTGTGCGTGACGTGTTCCGGATCATAGGGCGCACCGATGGTCACAACGGCCTTGATGCCTGCCATGTCACCTGCGGCCCGCAATACGGCTGCACCTCCAAGCGAATGGCCGATCAGCAGCGTCGGCGCCATGCCCCGCCCGGTCAGGTAGGCGGCAGCCGCATGCAGATCGTCCACGTTCGACGTGAAGGTCGTGTTGGCGAATTCGCCCTTGGAATGTCCCAGCCCGGTAAAGTCGAATCGCAGAACTGCGATCCCCATCGACGCCAGACGCGCGGCGATCCGCCGGGCTGCCGGAATGTCCTTGGAACAGGTGAAGCAATGCGCAAAAAGGGCGGTGGCCAGGTGTGGCCCGTCAGGCAGATCAAGCTCGTGCTGACAGAGTGTCTCCGGAATGGCCGGGAAAGGTGATGCGTTCGGTGGTCATATTCAGTGTCCTTGGGGCCGGGGCAGGGCAGCCCTTTGGCATTTCGTATGAACCAAGAGTGTCGGGTGTGTCTTCCCTGCGCAAGCATTGTGTCGGGAGCGTCACAGGATGGTGAGAGCCAGACAAGCGATGGTGAGCATTGTTGCAGCTTTGCTGGGCGCCGCCTTCTTCGGCGGTTTCGCGGGCGCAGTGCATCCGTTGGGCGACAGTCTGGCGGTGTTCCGCCTGCCAATCGCAGTGGCGTTTGCCCTGTGGGTGATCTGGTCGCCTTGGCCCGCTTGGATCCGGTGGAGCATTGCTGTGCTCTGCCTTGCGGCGATGGGGCAGATCGTGGCGCAGAAATACGTGTCACACCCGGACGGGCCGATCACGATCTACCAAAAGAACCTGCTGTTCCAGAACGATCAGGTCGACGCGCTTGCGGCTGACATCCGGGCCATGCGCCCCGACATCGTAACGCTGCAGGAACTTACCTCGCGCAACGCCGCCCTCGTGCGCGATCTGCGGGCCGAGTACCCCTATCAGGCCAGTTGTGCGCTGGTGGAATGGGCGCAGGTCGCGATCCTGTCCCGCTGGCCGGTCGAGGGCGAGATTTGCATAGAGGGCGACGCTTTGGTCGGCGTTCAGGTCGTTGCTCCTCGGGGCACATTCTGGGCGTTCAGCCTGCATCTGTCATGGCCTTGGCCTTTTGATCAGGCCGACCATCTGGAGCGTCTTTTGCCGGTCTTTCATGATCTGGACGGACCCGTCGTTATCGCGGGCGATTTCAACATGGTGCCATGGTCGTTTGCCCTGCGCTCCATCGAACGCAGTATCGGCGCGACACGGGCCGGGCCGCTGTTTCCGACATTGACCAAGAAGGCTGCACCCTTGCCGATCGACCATGTCTACGCACCGGGTGGGGGGCAGGCGTCCCCGAGGCCCTTGCTTGGGTCAGACCACAGCGGCGTCTTGGCCAAGGTGTTCGTGTTCGAGCCCTAAGGCGTCACTCCC
>NZ_JAEPMO010000186.1 GCF_017643905.1 Marivita sp. | reverse complement strand
GGGATGACGCGGCGACGACGGCCGGTGTCGAACAGAGCATCCACGGATTCCTGCAGCGTCCGCTTTTCGTTGCGGACGATGATAGCCGGCGCGCGCAGTTCGATCAGGCGCTTCAGACGGTTGTTCCGGTTGATCACACGACGGTAAAGGTCGTTGAGGTCGGAGGTCGCAAAGCGCCCGCCATCCAGCGGAACCAGCGGACGCAGTTCTGGCGGGATCACGGGGATCACAGTCAGAACCATCCATTCCGGGCGGTTGCCGGATTCGAGGAAGGACTCAACCACCTTGAGGCGCTTGATGATCTTCTTCGGCTTCAATTCGCCGGTCGCTTCCTTGAGGTCCGCGCGCAGCTGATCGGCCTCGGCTTCGAGGTCGATATTGGCAAGCATCTCGCGGATCGCTTCGGCACCGATATTGGCCGTGAACGCGTCCATGCCGTAGGCATCCTGCGCGTCCATGAACTCTTCTTCGGTCATCAACTGGCCGTAGGTCAGGTCGGTCAGACCCGGCTCGATTACGACGTAGTTTTCAAAGTAGAGGATGCGTTCCAGATCACGCAGCGTCATGTCCAGCATCAGGCCGATGCGCGACGGCAGCGACTTGAGGAACCAGATATGGGCGCAGGGTGCGGCCAGTTCGATGTGGCCCATGCGCTCGCGACGAACCTTTTGCAGTGTGACTTCCACACCGCATTTCTCGCAGACAACGCCGCGATACTTCATCCGCTTGTATTTGCCGCACAGACATTCGTAGTCTTTGATCGGGCCAAAGATACGCGCGCAGAACAGGCCGTCACGCTCGGGCTTGAACGTCCGGTAGTTGATGGTTTCGGGCTTTTTGATCTCACCGAAGGACCACGACAGGATCCGCTCCGGCGACGCAAGCGAGACCTTGATCTCGTCAAACGCCTTGGGCGGTGTGACGGGGTTGAACGGGTTGTTGGTCAGTTCCTGGTTCATTTTCAGGTCCTTTCTTAGGACGAATGCGGGAAAAGGATGATGTCAGCCGATGCAGCAGCGAGGAAAAAACCCCAAAGAAACCGCTTTGGCCGCAGGTAATTGAAGAAGGTGGCGTTGTCCGTCGGGGCTTTTTGAAACGCGCCGATCATCAGCCAAAGACTGAGAACGGCGCCGATCCAACCAATCCATGACGGAACAGCGCCAACCGTTCCGATCACTTATTCATCCTCCTCCGCATCCAGGAGTTCCATATTCAGGCCGAGGCCGCGCACTTCCTTGACGAGAACGTTAAAGCTCTCGGGAATGCCCGCTTCGAAATTGTCCTCGCCCTTGACGATGCTTTCATAGACCTTGGTCCGGCCCGCGACGTCATCCGACTTGACGGTCAGCATTTCCTGCAGGGTATATGCAGCGCCGTAAGCTTCCAGAGCCCAGACCTCCATCTCCCCGAAGCGCTGGCCGCCGAACTGCGCCTTACCACCCAGCGGCTGCTGGGTCACAAGGCTGTACGGCCCGGTGGAACGCGCGTGGATCTTGTCGTCGACAAGGTGGTGCAGCTTGAGCAGGTACTTCACACCCACGGTCACGGGACGTGCGAACTGTTCGCCCGAGCGACCGTCGAACAGGATCGACTGACCCGATGTGTCGAAACCAGCGCGCACGAGCGAGTCGTTCACGTCAGCCTCTTTCGCACCGTCAAAGACCGGCGTTGCGATCGGCACACCATGGGTGACGTTGCTGGCCGCTGTGATCAGCTGTGCTTCGTCCATGTCCTTGATGCCTTCTTCGTAGACATCGTCGCCATAGGCGATCCGCATCGCTTCGCGCACCGGGGTCAGGTCGCCAGAGCGACGGTAATCCTGCAACGCTTCGTCGATCTTGATCCCCAGACCGCGTGCAGCCCAGCCCATATGGGTTTCCAGAATCTGACCAACGTTCATCCGCGAAGGCACGCCGAGCGGGTTGAGACAGAAATCGACAGGCGTACCATCAGCAAGGAACGGCATGTCCTCGATCGGCACCACTTTCGAAATCACACCCTTGTTGCCGTGACGGCCGGCCATCTTGTCGCCCGGCTGCAGCTTGCGCTTCACCGCGACGAACACCTTGACCATCTTCATCACGCCCGGAGGCAGATCGTCGCCACGACGGACCTTTTCGACCTTGTCCTCGAAACGGGCATCCAGGGCACGCTTCTGCGCCTCGTACTGCTCGTTCAGGGCTTCCATGATCTTGGCGTCGTCTTCGTCTTCCAATGCCAGCTGCCACCACTGACCACGGGTCAGGCTGTCCAGCAGTTCTTCGGTGATCTGGCTGTTCGACTTGATCCCTTTCGGGCCTTTCACAGCCATCTTGCCAAGGATCAGGTCCTTCAGACGCGCGTAGATGTTGCGGTCAAGGATCGCCAGCTCGTCGTCCCGATCACGGGCCAGACGTTCGACTTCCTCGCGCTCGATCTGCAACGCACGTTCGTCTTTTTCGACGCCGTGACGGTTGAAGACACGCACTTCCACAACGGTGCCAAAATCACCCGGCTTCACACGCAGCGAGGTGTCGCGCACGTCCGACGCTTTCTCACCAAAGATGGCGCGGAGGAGTTTCTCTTCCGGCGTCATCGGGCTTTCGCCCTTCGGAGTGATCTTACCGACGAGGATATCGCCCGGCTCCACATCCGCGCCGATATACACGATGCCTGCCTCGTCGAGGTTGCGCAGCGCTTCTTCACCGACGTTGGGAATGTCGCGGGTGATCTCTTCCGGCCCAAGCTTGGTGTCACGGGCGGCGACTTCGAATTCCTCGATATGGATCGAGGTGAACACGTCGTCCCGTGCGATCCGCTCGGAGATGAGGATCGAGTCTTCGTAGTTGTAACCGTTCCATGGCATGAACGCGACGACCACGTTCTTACCCAGAGCCAGTTCGCCCAGATCGGTCGACGGGCCGTCGGCGATGACTTCGCCCTTGCCCACGGTGTCGCCCACATTCACCAGCGGACGCTGGTTGATACAGGTGTTCTGGTTCGAACGCTGGAACTTGCGCAGACGGTAGATGTCCACACCCGCATCGCCCAGCTCAAGGTCTTCGGTCGCACGCACAACGATACGTGTCGCGTCCACCTGGTCGATCACGCCTGCACGCTTGGCCATGATGGCCGCGCCGGAGTCACGCGCAACCACACCTTCGATTCCGGTGCCGACCAGCGGCGCCTCGGAACGCAGGGTCGGAACCGCCTGACGTTGCATGTTCGAACCCATCAGAGCGCGGTTCGCGTCGTCGTTTTCGAGGAACGGGATGAGCGAGGCCGCAACCGACACAAGCTGCTTCGGCGACACGTCGATCAGATCGACGCTCTCGTTCGGCGCGAGCGTGTATTCACCCGACTGACGGGTGTTGACGAACTCGTTCACGAACTTGCCGTTCTCGTCCAGAAGCGCGTTGGCCTGGGCCACGGTGTGCCGCTGTTCCTCGGTCGCCGACATGTACTGAACGTCATCCGTCACATGGCCATTTTTGACCTTGCGATACGGTGTTTCGATGAACCCGTACTTGTTCACGCGGGCAAACGTCGCCAGCGAGTTGATGAGACCGATGTTCGGACCTTCCGGCGTTTCAATCGGGCACATGCGACCGTAGTGAGTCGCGTGCACGTCGCGCACCTCAAAGCCCGCACGTTCGCGTGTCAGACCGCCCGGTCCAAGCGCCGAAAGACGACGCTTATGCGTCACTTCGGACAGCGGGTTGGTCTGGTCCATGAACTGTGACAGCTGCGAGGAGCCGAAGAATTCGCGCACAGCCGCGGCTGCCGGTTTCGCGTTGATCAGATCCTGCGGCATCACCGTGTCGATCTCGACCGAGGACATCCGTTCCTTGATCGCCCGCTCCATGCGGAGCAGACCGACGCGGTATTGGTTTTCCATCAATTCGCCGACCGAACGCACCCGGCGGTTGCCGAGGTGGTCGATGTCGTCGATGTCGCCCTTGCCATCACGCAGTTCGACCAGTGCCTTGACGCAAGCCACGATATCTTCACGGTCGAGCGTGCGCTGGCTGTCCGGCTTGTCGAGCGCGAGACGCATGTTCATCTTCACGCGGCCCACGGCGGACAGGTCATAGCGTTCGCTGTCGAAGAACAACGTGTCGAACAGTGCAGAAGCGGCTTCAACGGTCGGCGGCTCGCCCGGACGCATGACACGATAGATGTCCATGAGCGCGGTTTCCCGGTTCATGTTCTTATCGTTCGCCATCGTGTTGCGCATATACGCACCGACAGTGATGTTATCGATGTCGAGAACCGGAATCTCGGTGATCCCCGCATCCATCAGCTCTTTCAGGCTACCACCCGAAACTGCACCGTCCTTGTCGACGGTCCATGTCAGTTCGTCCCCGGCTTCGACATAGATCGCGCCGGTGTCTTCGTTGATGATGTCCTTCGCGACGAACTTGCCAACGATCTGTTCGAACGGCAGCAAAAGGTTCGTGATCTTGCCTTCGTCGATGATCTTCTTGACAGCGCGGGGCGTGATCTTCTTGCCTGCTTCTGCAAAGACTTCACCGGTGGCTGCATCGACCAGATCATAAGTCGGACGGGTGCCACGCACGCGCTCGGGAAAGAACTTGGTCTCCCAGCCTTCACCTTTGCGCAGCTTGTAGGTCACGGTGTTGTAATACGCGTCCATGATGCTTTCCTGGTCGAGACCAAGAGCATAGAGAAGCGTTGTCACCGGCAGCTTGCGGCGACGGTCGATGCGCGCGAACACGAGGTCCTTCGCGTCGAATTCAAAGTCGAGCCACGAGCCGCGATAGGGGATAATCCGGCAGGCGAAAAGCAGCTTGCCCGAGCTGTGCGTCTTGCCCTTGTCGTGATCGAAAAACACGCCCGGCGATCGGTGCATCTGGGACACGATCACGCGCTCCGTGCCGTTCACCACGAACGTTCCATTCGGCGTCATCAAGGGCATATCGCCCATGAACACGTCCTGTTCCTTGATGTCCTTGACCGACTTCGCTCCGGTGTCTTCGTCGATATCAAACACGATCAGGCGCAGCTTCACCTTGAGCGGTGCGCTGTAGGTCATGTCGCGCTGCTGGCATTCCTCGACGTCGTATTTCGGCTTTTCCAGCTCGTAGCTGACGAATTCCAGCACGCTGGTTTCGTTGAAATCCTTGATCGGGAACACCGACTGGAAGACACCCTTGATGCCTTCACCGTCAAGCGGCTGCGGCTGATCGCCGGATTTCAGGAAGAGGTCGTAGGAGGATTTCTGAACCTCGATGAGGTTCGGCATCTCCAGAACCTCGCGAATTTTTCCGTAGTATTTACGAAGACGTTTCTGGCCAAGATAGCTTTGCGCCATGGTCGATATCACCTTTTCATTCTCAGCTGAGCGTCACGCCGTCGGGCCCCGGCGGTCTGCCCAATAGAGACGACACGAACCCGATCAATTCACGGCGCACGTCCCACCGCACGCCTCCCGATCCTTGGGTCCTGTCCAAGATAAGCCCCGATATGACAAAGGGCCTCTCTAAGACAGGCTTGGCTGGGCATGGAAAACCCCATACCCAGCCCCGCAAATGTGCTCACCGGCCCCCGAAGGAACCGTTAAGCGATTACTTGAGCTCGACTTCCGCGCCAGCTGCTTCCAGCTTCGCTTTGATGTCTTCGGCTTCCGCTTTGGAAACCTGCTCTTTGACAGCTTTGCCGCCAGCTTCGACCAGATCCTTGGCTTCTTTCAGGCCCAGACCGGTGATGCCGCGAACTTCCTTGATCACGTTGATCTTGGATGCGCCGGCCGACTTCAGGATGACGTCGAATTCGGTCTGCTCTTCAGCAGCCGCGCCACCGGCGTCGCCGCCAACCGGACCAGCCATCATCACTGCGCCGCCAGCTGCGGGCTCGATGCCGTACTCATCCTTGAGGATTGTTTTCAGTTCTTGTGCTTCGAGAAGCGTCAGACCAACGATCTCTTCTGCCAGTTTTTTCAGATCAGCCATTGTGACTTTCCTATCTAAATGTGTTCCAACGTCGAGGTTTCAACCCCACGAAGATGTTCTCAGGTGCCTTACGCCGCTTTCTCTTCGATGGTCGAGAGAATGGAGGCGATGTTCGATGCAGGTGCGCCAATCGCGCCAGCGATGTTGGCTGCCGGTGCGCCAATGCAGCCGGCGATGGAAGCGATAAGCTCCTCGCGGGACGGCATCTTGGACACGGCTTCCACGCCAGCCCGGTCAAGTGCGTTCTCGCCCATGGCCCCGCCAAGGATTTCGAACTTCTTGTTCTCCTTGGCAAAGTCCTCGACCACTTTGGCAGCTGCCACAGGGTCTTCGGAATAGGTGAGAACCGTCATGCCTGTCAGGTAGTTAGCGATGCTTGCGCAAGGCTTTCCTTCAAGGGCAATCTTGGCCAGACGGTTTTTGGCGACACGAACGGAACTGCCAGCAGCGCGTGCGCGCCCCCGCAGATCCTGCATCTCGGCAACTGTGAGACCTTCGTAGTGGGCTACCACAACGACGCCAGAGCTTTCGAAGATCTGGCCGAGTTCCTCGACCACTTTCTCTTTTTGGGCTCTATCCACAGGTGTACTCCAGTTTGGGGGGCGGACCCCCCGGCTCAGTAAAACCGGATCGCTCCGGCGGTTTTGGTCCGCAGTCTGCGGTCCCAAACCCGCCCAGCGCTCAACGGGTGAGCCTTGGCATGTCGGTCTGCTACCGCCTCGGGCAGGATTTATTGCAAACAAGCCGCAACCCACCGTCTCGGACGTAATACAAAAGAGCGCGGGACGAATCACGCGCTCTGATGCAGCTGTGGGGATAGTATGACCGCACTGATTTGCCAAGCCCAATGGCCAGCAAATTTACCGTGTTTCGGTCAAATCTCGGATACAGACGCTAACACGCACTCGCGAAAACGCAAAATGCTTCTTTTGTCACCGCAGCGTGAAGCCAAACGCTGTAAATCGGGGCAAAGTTAGCACGGAATCGGGCAAAGATTTCGCGAAGACGATGGTTCGAGTCAGATATGGGGCGCCCAAACGGGCGCCTTTTCTATATGTAGATTCTGGTCGAGAGTTGCGGCACAGGAGGACGGCAGT
>NZ_JAEPMO010000073.1 GCF_017643905.1 Marivita sp. | reverse complement strand
GATCATCGGCGGGCTGGGGGCGTTCGTGGTGACCGCCGAGAACCGCGATTCATTCGCGGAAGCGGTGAAGCGCAAGCTGATCCTGGAGATCTCGGGCGAGATGCCGACGCGGGATGTGGCGGATGCGGCAGGAAGGCTTTTCGAAAAGCCTTAGGCCGCGATTTCGAAATCGCGGCCTAAGCGTCTTCCAAGACGCTTTACTCGTCCAGCGAGCCGTGCACAGCCAGCAGCGTGAGTTCCGCCTCCTGCGGTTCGATCACCCGAAACGCTTCCTTCACCCCCGCCTCGGTCAACTCCCGGCTCACTGTCAGCAGGGTGTTGGGCGCGTGTTCATCACAGAGTTCCGCCATATGCGCGATCTCGGCTTCGGCCACCGGGCGCGCGGCCTCAACCGACGGTGCGCCGTAGATGTCGACGAAATGCTGCGCGAGGCCCTGCACCAATGCGGCGTGTTCCACCGGCTCCATCTGCGTCACGGCGACAAAACTCACCCGGCCAAAGGTCTCGGCCCCGAGCCAGCCGTTCGTGAACGCCTGTTTCGCGCGGCCCTCCAGATCGCCCTCGGACCAGTTGGAAAACTCGAACCCGCCCGAGATGCACCATTCGCCCGTGCGTGCCGGGGAATGAAAGACGCGCTGGTCGCTTTCGTCGAAATGGATGGCGCGGGCAAGTTTCATCAACGGATCTCCAAAAGGTCGGTCACCGGCAGGAGCATGGTCTGCCCCTCGGCCCGAAGCAATAGGCCAAGCTTTTCATCCAGCCCAAGGAAGTGACCGGAGCGGCCAAGGAATGTCCCGTCCGCGCCCATCCCATGTGCCAGACCGGACCATTCGGTGTGCAATGGCCCCATGCCCTCGTCCTCCCACCGGCTGATCCAGTTGAGAAGATGCCGCGACCAGCTTTCCAGCAGATCGGTCGGGGTCAGGTCCCCGCAGCCTTCGCTCATCAGGTCGGTCTCGTCCGGTGTTTCGCCCCCCGCCACGTGCGGCCGAGCAAAGACAAGTTCGAACCCGGCGACCAGCCAGCCGGGCTCTTCCGCCACGTCCGAGACATCCGTCGCGCCCCGCACATATCCGCAGAGCGCCCCGTTCACCCGGATCGGTCCGTCCCAGCACAGATGCACCGCCAGTTCCGACGGCCCCAGCGCGCCCAGCGCGTTCTGCACCGCGACCCCAGTCAGCGGCAGCATCGCCGCCGCATCCGCCAACGGCACTTCGGGTGCAAGAACGATGGCCGCCTGCAACCGTTCGGGCGTCACATCATAGAGGATCGTGCCCGCATCACAGCCTTGCGCTGCCTCCGAGCACGCCGCCTCGAACGGGTCGGCCCCCGCCGCGTTGATGCCCTGCATCAAGGGCGGGAACACCGGACCAGAGGTCATGCCTTGCCAGCGGCAATCAGCGTGCGGGCCAGATCACGGAAGGCCTGTGCCTGCGCACTGTCGGGTTTCGACACCACGATGGGCGCACCGCCGTCAGCCGCCTTTCGGATGTCCAGATGCAGCGGGATTTCAGCCAGCAGGGGCACACCCAGCTTGGCCGCCTCGGCTGCGACACCGCCATGACCGAAGATGTGCTCTTCATGACCACAATTGGAGCAGATATGCGTCGACATGTTCTCGATCAGGCCGACAATCGGCACGTTCATCTGGTTGAACATGTCGATCCCCTTGCGCGCATCCAGAAGCGCCACGTCCTGAGGCGTGGAAACCACCACCGCGCCATCCACATGCGCCTTCTGCGACAGGGTCATCTGCACGTCCCCGGTGCCCGGCGGCAGGTCGACCAGCAGCACATCCAAAGCGCCCCACTGCACCTGCATCATCATCTGCTGCAACGCGCCCATAAGCATCGGCCCACGCCAGACAACAGCCTGACCTTCGTTCACCATGAGACCGATGGACATCATGGTCACACCGAAATTGCGCATCGGCAGGATCGTCTTTCCATCCGGGCTGGCGGGACGACCGGACACGCCCAGCATACGCGGCTGGCTCGGGCCATAGACATCCGCATCAAGCAAGCCAACGCGACGCCCCTCGGCGGCCAACGCACAGGCAAGGTTTGCCGACACGGTGGATTTGCCCACGCCGCCCTTGCCGGACGCAATCGCCAGAATCCGGTCCACACCGGGGATCTTTTCGGGGCCTGCCGGTTTCGGCTTCGCCCCGCCCTTGAGATCGGGCGGCGGTTTCGGCACGGAATGCGCGGTCATCACCGCCGACACGCTGGCGGCACCCAGCGCCTTCACCGCATCCTCTGCGGCTTGGCGCACCGGGCCATAGACGTCGGCCTTGTCCGGGGCCACTTCGACCACGAACCGCACCGCACCGCCATCCACGTTCAGCGCGCGGACAATACCTGCAGCCACGATATCCTGTCCCGAGACCGGATCGGTCACGGCTTTCAGTGCGGCCAGAACCGCCTCACGATCCAGGGCCACAGTCAGTCCTGTCCCTTGATGGTGCCGGTTACGACATGCTCAAGCTCGAGGCCGTCGATGGTCAGAATCACTTTTGCCTCGAAGGACTTGCCGCTGGTGTCGGCGTTGCGCATCGCCTCTTCGATGGCCTGTTGAGAGGTCACCCCAACCTGCTTGAGGAACTTGCGCATCGACATGTTGAAATCATCGCTCATCGGTTATCTCCCTTGGCGTTCCCTCGTTCTTTGCGAGGCGAAGCGTTGACGGGTGTAAGCCAGCGCAAGTAGGCTTTCAAGCAAGGAGGCGCTGTAGAATGACCGCGACCCGACATCTTTGGCGTTTCAGCCTCGGCGCGCTGGCCGCCGTTTTGCTGACGCAACCTGTGCTGGCGCAGGACAAGACCTTTACTCTGGAAGCCCCTGACGCGCTGGTGGACAGCGGACTGCTCAAGTTCCTGCTGCCGCGATTCTCGCTCAAGACCCAGACGCGCATCACCCTTGCCGAGCCCGGCACACCCGCCGATGCCCGCTTCGGAGACAGTGGCATTGTCGCGTTCGCAGGCCTCGACACTGTTTGGAAATTCGACGCGGGCGACGATCCCGACGCCCAGCGCTTTGCCGAGTGGCTTCGCTCGGATGTGGGGCGCAACACGGTGGACAGTTATCAGGTCGACGGGGTTGCGCCCTTCACGTCCGAGATCAAGGTCGAGAAAGTCGTGGTTCAGATCACTTATGACGGGGATGCATTGCGGGGCGAGGAAGTGTCGCTGTCCCATTGCGGGCGCTGTCATGTGGTGAGCGACAAGAACCGCATGAACTCCATCGGCTCCACGCCTTCGTTCGCCGTGCTCCGCACGCTGCGGGATTGGGAAGACCGGTTTCAGGCCTTTTACGTGTTGAAACCGCACCCGGCCTTTACCCAGATCGAAAACGTGACCGAGCCGTTCGACCCAACCCGCCCGTCGCCGATTGCGGCGGTCGAGATGACGCTGGACGATCTGGAGAACATCATGGCCTTTGTGCAGGGCATTGCGCCTGCAGATTTGGGGCGGCCGGTTCAGTCGATGCAGGATTGAGGGAAGACCGCCTTTCGAAAGGCGTTCCCCCGCGATTTCTAAATCGCGACACGCGCGTTCGAACGCGCTTGCCCGCTCAATGATCCTTGCGTTTCGAGTATGGCGTCTCTTTCAGGTAATCATCCGTCGTGCGCGGGATGCGGGGTTCGCCCAGCGCGAAGGGGTTGTTCTTTGAATGATACTGTGCCTGGATCCGGCAATTGTCGCACATCTGGATCATCTTCGCCGCGTCGCTGGTGGCGAACATCGAATGCTTGCCTGCCAGCTTTTCGGTGATCTTCTCGATGGTCGACTTCACCCCGAACAACGCCCCACATTCGATGCAGGCAAACGGCTCCTCCTCGTGCAGCACAACCTGGCTGAAGGCCGCATCGGTTAGGTTCATGCGCGGCTCCAGCGTGATCGCGGTCTCCGGGCAGATCGTGGCGCAAATCCCGCATTGCAGGCAAGCGTCCTCTTGAAACAGCAGTTGCGGCAGGTCCGGATTGTCGCCCAATGCGCCGGATGGACAGAGCGACACGCAGCTCAGACACAGAGTACAGGCGTCGGTGTTGACCAGCACCGCGCCGTAGGGCGCGTTTTCCGGCAGGGGCAGGATCTCGGCCTCGGGCATCATTGCCTTGGCGGCGACGCGGGCCACCTGACGCCGTGTGCCGATGGGCAGGCTGGGCGAGGCCACCGGTTTGGGCGCAGCACCGCCATAGAGGTGATCGCTCAGCGCATCGGGATCGACCATATCGATCACCTGCACACGGCCACCACCGGACAACGCATTGGCCAGCATCGCCTCATGCTCCGGCGTGTCCCGCTCGGTTCGCGGGGCGAGCAGCACATCAACCGATGCAAATCCACAGCTGAGCGCAGCCATCATCTCGGCATGGCCAAAGGCGGCCAGACTGTCCATCGCGAAGGGGATCACATCCGCAGGCAGGCCCCGGCCAAAGCGGGCCGAGAGGCTGATCATCTCGGTCCCGTGGTCGGCATCGTGGACCAGCAGGCGCGGCGCGGTACCGCCCGCCTTGCGATAGGTCGAAGACAGCGCGTCCAGACGCCGGAACACCGCCGATACCGGCGGCGCGTCATAGGCGATGGCGCCCGACGGACAGAGCGCGGCACAGGCCCCGCATCCGGCGCAGATCATCGGGTCGATGGCGACGTGATCGCCTGCCGAGGTGATCGCGCCTGTGGGGCAAATGTTGAGGCACTTGGAACAACCCGTCTGTTCCGCACGGCTGTGGGCACACAATGCGGGCTCCAGCGCGATGTAGAGCGGCTTCTCGAAAGTGCCGACCATTTGCGCCGCCTCAGCCAGAACCGCCGCCACAGCAACAGGCTGGCGCGGATCGGCGCGCAGGTAACCTTCGCGCTTGTGCGGCGCGGGCACCATGGCGGGATCGCCTGTCAGGTCGACCACCAGATCGCATTCCGACACCGCGCCATCCTTGGGGGTGCTGAAGCCGAACGCCCCGCGCCCACCGGGCAGGAGTTGCGAGAACCCGTCGATCCGCACTTCGAACTGGCCGAGCGCGCCGTTCAGGTTCCGCACCCGTCCACGCACCACATCGAAGCGACGGTCGAGCGGCACATCTGACGTGTCCGTCTGCAACACAGTCACCGCTAGCGTGTCGCAGAGCTGGGCGGCTGCCGCGAACACGGTTTCGCCGCTGCCGACGATCAGGCAGGTGCCTTCGCTGACCACATCGACCACTTTGGGCGCAGGCAGGCTGAATGCTGTCTCTGCCGCAAGGGCTGCCTGTTTCGGCCCCGCCTTGGCGCCCTGATCGCTCCAACCGGCGCGGTCGCGGATGTCGACGAATCCGGGGGCGTCGACGCCCAACTCTTCGGCCAGCATCTCGAAAAACGCACTTTCCTGCGTACAGGCGATCATCACGTTCCCGGCCTCGATCGCCTTTGCTGCGGCCTCGGTCTGTGTGCCGCACAGGTTGGTATAGACCTTTGACGGATCAAGCGATGTCACATCGCCGATAGCGGCGGCGTCAACGGTCTGGCTGCCAAGGCAGTCACAAAGAAGCAGTCTGGTTCCCATGTTGGCCCTTTCGCGGCGGTTGCCCGCGTGGTCTCTTGTCGTTGGTTGATATTTGGACATACCCAAGGGCTATGCTAGGCAGATGTCAACCGCGCCCGTGAGGCCGGATTGGGAGGACACACGTTTGACCACGACAGAGACCCGTTCCATCGAGATGCCGGTGGGCGTTGTGATGCGGCGCCGCCCCGGTGTGACCCGCTGGCAGAAATGGGCTTATGCGCCCACAGCACTTTTGCCCGGAGCCGGGCCCGCGCATTGGAAATTGCTGCGGGAGGAAGGCGATATTGCCGAATACCATGTTGGCACCCGCGCACTGACCCTGTGGCGCACCGATGCCGAGGCGTATCGCATCGGGCTCGCGCAAAAAGTCGTCTGCGCCTATGTCGTGCTGCGACCCGGCGACGATGAATGGCCCTACAAGGTCAAGCTGATCACCGCCAACCCGCATGAGGCGATGCAATATTCCGATGGGGGCGAGGACGTCGTCGAAAAAGTCCCGATGCCGCCTGCCCTAGTGGCCTGGGTGCAAGAATGGACTGACCTTCATTTCGTGGAAGAGCCTTTCGTGAAACGCAAGCGTAAGCGCTATCTGGAAGACAAGGTCGAAGACGGCAAAGGCGATCCACGCATTGCACAGGTCAGCGACGTGTATCGCGCACCGTCCAGCGCCCGAAAGGCGCGCGAGTCATGAGCCGGGGGTCGGATTTCTGGTCCCGCCGCAAGGCGCGGGTCGAAGCGGAGCAAGCTGAAGAGGCACGCCGCGCCGAAGCGGCCGAAGTCGAGGAAAAGCACAAACAGCTTGAGGAAAAGACGGACGCCGAGATCCTGGATGAGTTCGGCCTGCCCGACCCAGACAACCTTGAGCCCGGTCAGGACATCGCGGGCTTTATGAACAAGGCGGTGCCAGAACGTCTGCGCCGCCGTGCGCTGCGGCAGTTGTGGCGGCTCAATCCGGTGCTCGCCAATCTGGATGGGCTGAACGATTACGACGGTGACTTCACCAACGCCGCGACCGACGCGCCGGGGGTCAAAACAGCCTACCAGGTGGGCAAGGGATTGCTGCGTCATGTGCAGGCTCTGGAGGAACAGGAGCGGGCCAAGATTGCCGCGCGATCTGGCGAACACCTTGATACCTCACAGAATCTGTCAGAAATCGGTTCAGCTGAGGCAGACGGCAAAACATCTGTCGAAAATGAATCTATTCCGGAAATTATGCAGGAGAATGCAATTGCCGCACCTGCATCTGCGACCATGGTCGTAGACGATACGAAGCAGGATGAATATGCCAACAGCACACCGTTGGATACAGTATCCGAGGAACCTGCGCGTCCGAGACGGATGCGATTCAGAATAGAAAGTGAGACAGGATGACAATGAGCGCGGCTCAGACCTCGCCATCGGTGTCAGAGGAAGACCGCCTGCGCGCGGATCTCTACAATTATCTTGGCCTGATCCTGTCCGCGCCGCCCGACGAGTTGTTGCTGGCGCAAACCGCAGGTCTGACGGGCGATGACACGGACCTTGGTCAGGCGATCACCCGTCTTGCGGATTGCGCCCGAACCACGACTCCGCAGCAAGCCGAGCGCGAGTTCAACAAGCTGTTCATCGGTTTGGGCCGGGGCGAGTTGCTCCCCTATGCAAGCTTTTACCTCACAGGCTTCCTGCATGAAAAACCGCTGGCGGTGCTGCGCAGCGACCTGTCGGCGCGCCGGATCGAACGCGCGCCCAATGTCTATGAACCCGAAGACAACATCGCGACGCTCATGGAAGTGATGGGCGGGTTGATCGTGGGACGGTTTTCAACGCCGTCGACGATCGAAGATCAAAAGCTGTTCTACAACCGCCATATCGCCCCGTGGGCAAGCCATTTCTATGCCGATCTTGAAACCGCAAAGACCGCGATGCTTTACAGCGCGGTCGGCTCGGTTGGAAAGGCATTCATGCAGATTGAGCGCGAAGCGTTCAGGCTGACGCCGTCCTGACCCCGGTCGGGTTCGGTTAAGAACCGGGCGGGAAACTGCCCCAATGCGGCCCACTTGCCGCGCATCTTGGAAGAAGGGAGGAAACCTTCCATGACTGAGAAAACCGAGGCGTCCAAAAGTCGCCGTGATTTTCTGAAGCTGGCAAGCACCGCAGCCCCGGCTGCCGTTGCGGCGGTCGCCGTGTCCGGCACCCAAGCCGAAGCGGCGGAAACGCCCAAGGCAGACGGCCGGATGCAAGATACCGCGCACACCCGCGCCTATCTCGCCAGCGCCCGCTTCTGAAGAAACGGTCACACGCATTCCCTGATCCGACCGGACATAGACCGGTCGCAGGACGCAACCCCGCCAACGGCGCATCGCGCCCAGGTAGCTTGAGAGGGATAACATGCTAAGAAAGAAAACCGGAGGGCTGACACGGCGCGCTGCGCGGACAGGCCTGATTTCCGAGATTTCCAATAAATCTGTCGACAGACGCTCGTTCCTGCGCGGATCGGGTCTGGCCATCGGTGGCCTTGCCGCGATCAGCGCCACAGGTGGAGCCGTCACGCAAGCCAGTGCACAATCCGCCGTCAACGGCGCGGTTCAGACCGTCAAGTCGGTCTGCACGCACTGTTCCGTCGGCTGTACCGTTGTTGCCGAAGTCAGCAACGGCGTCTGGATCGGGCAGGAGCCCGGCTGGGACAGCCCGTTCAACCTTGGCGCCCACTGCGCCAAAGGTGCCGCCGTTCGCGAGCACGCCCATGGTGAGCGCCGCCTCAAGTACCCGATGAAAAAAGAGGGTGGTGAGTGGAAGCGCATCTCTTGGGAACAGGCGATCAACGAGATCGGTGACAAGATGCTTCAGGTCCGCGACGAAAGCGGCCCGGACTCGGTCTACTGGCTCGGTTCCGCCAAGCACAACAACGAACAAGCCTACCTGATGCGCAAGTTCGCCGCCTATTGGGGCACGAACAATATCGACCACCAGGCGCGTATCTGTCACTCGACGACTGTGGCCGGTGTGGCGAACACATGGGGCTACGGCGCCATGACCAACAGCTATAATGACATCCACAAGTCGCGCGCGATCTTCCTGATCGGCGGCAACCCTGCCGAAGCGCACCCGGTGTCGCTGCTCCACATCCTCAAGTCAAAAGAGCAGAACAACGCGCCGCTCATCGTCTGCGATCCGCGCTTTACCCGCACCGCAGCCCATGCCGACGAATATGTCCGCTTCCGTCCCGGCACCGACGTGGCGCTGGTCTGGGGTATCTTGTGGCACATCTTCGAGAACGGCTGGGAAGACAAAGAGTTCATCCGCACCCGTGTCTGGGGCATGGACCAGATCAAGGAAGAAGTCGCCAAGTGGAACCCCGACGAGGTCGAGCGCGTTACCGGCACCCCCGGTTCGCAGCTTGAGCGCGTTGCACGCACGCTGGCCAACAACCGTCCCGGCACCGTGATCTGGTGCATGGGCGGCACCCAGCACACCAACGGCAACAACAACACCCGCGCCTACTGCATCCTGCAGCTGGCTCTGGGCAACATGGGCACAGAAGGTGGCGGCACGAACATCTTCCGCGGCCACGACAACGTGCAGGGCGCAACCGACCTTGGTGTTCTCGCCGATACCCTGCCCGGCTACTATGGTCTGGCTCCGGGATCGTGGGCCCACTGGGCACGCGTCTGGGAAGAAGACCTGGATTGGCTGAAGGCCCGGTTCTCGCAGGAGATGGTCGGCGAAACCCCGATGATGAACCTGACGGGTATCCCGGTATCGCGCTGGATCGACGGTGTTCTGGAAGACAAGGAAAACCTTGATCAGCCGGACAACACCCGCGTGATGGTGCTGTGGGGCCATGCGCCCAACTCGCAGACCCGTCTGCCGGAAATGAAGACGGCGATGGAAAAGCTCGACACGCTGGTCGTGATCGATCCCTTCCCGACGGTCTCTGCCGTTCTGCATGATCGCACCGATGGCGTGTACCTTCTGCCGGCAACGACTCAGTTCGAAACCCGTGGTTCTGTCACCGCCTCGAACCGGTCGCTTCAGTGGCGGGATCAGGTCATGGCTCCGATGTTCGAATCGAAGACCGACCATGAGATCATGGCGATGTTCGCCCAGAAGTTCGGCTTCCACGACCGCATCTTCCGCAATATCGCGCTGGAAGACGACGGCCTGACCCCGGTGATCGAAGACATCACCCGCGAGTTCAACCGCGGTATGTGGACGATCGGCTATACCGGCCAGTCGCCCGAGCGGATGAAGCTGCACATGGCCAACCAGCACACCTTTGACCGCACCACGTTGCGGGCAAATGGCGGTCCGGCTGATGGCGACTTCTACGGCATGCCGTGGCCTTGCTGGGGCACACCCGAGATGAACCATCCGGGTACGGCGAACCTCTACGACATGTCGCTGCCGGTTTCCAAAGGCGGCCTGACCTTCCGTGCCCGTTTTGGCGTGGAAAAGGACGGTGAGAACCTGCTGGCCGAGGGCGTCTATTCGCAGAACTCGGAAATTCAGGACGGATACCCTGAGTTTACCATGCAGATGCTGATGGACCTTGGTTGGGACAGCGACCTGACGGCGGAAGAGCGCGCGGCGATCGACGCCGTCGGCGGACCGAAAGCCAACTGGAAGACCGACCTGTCGGGCGGTATCCAGCGGGTGGCGATTAAGCACGAATGCGCGCCCTTCGGCAACGCCAAGGCGCGTGCCGTTGTGTGGACCTTCCCGGATCCGGTGCCGGTGCACCGCGAACCGCTCTACACCAACCGCTACGACCTCGTGGCAGACTATCCGACCTACGAGGACAAGAAGTTCTGGCGTGTGCCGACGATGTACAAGTCGATCCAAGCCAAGGATTTCTCGGCGGATTACCCGATCATCCTCACCTCCGGCCGATTGGTCGAATACGAGGGCGGCGGCGACGAGACACGGTCGAACCCGTGGCTGGCCGAGCTGCAGCAGGACATGTTCATCGAGATCAACCCGCGCGACGCCAACAACCTTGGTGTGCGTGACGGGGCACAGGTCTGGGTGGAAGGCCCCGAAGGCGGCAAGGTCAAGGTTATGGCCATGCTGACCGAACGGGTTGCTCCGGGTGTGGCGTTCATGCCGTTCCACTTCGGTGGGCACTACCAGGGCGAGGACCAGCGGTCCAAGTACCCGGAAGGTGCAGACCCCTATGTCTTGGGTGAATCGACCAACACCGCACAGACCTACGGGTATGACTCGGTGACCCAGATGCAGGAAACCAAAGCAACGCTTTGCAAGATCATGGCAGCGTAAGGAGGAGAATAAGACATGGCACGCGCTAAATTTCTAGTCGACGCCGAACGCTGCATCGAATGCAACGCCTGCGTTACAGCCTGTAAGAACGAGCACGAGGTTCCGTGGGGGATCAACCGCCGCAAGGTGGTCACCATCAACGACGGTATGCCTGGCGAACGCTCGATCTCGGTGGCTTGCATGCACTGTTCGGACGCGCCCTGTATGGCCGTCTGCCCGGTGGACTGCTTCTACCAGAACGAAGAAGGTGTGGTCCTGCACTCCAAGGACCTCTGCATCGGCTGCGGCTACTGCTTCTATGCCTGCCCGTTCGGCGCACCGCAGTACCCGCAAGCGGGCAACTTCGGCAGCCGCGGCAAGATGGACAAGTGCACCTTCTGCGCCGGTGGCCCGGAAGAGAACCATTCCACAGCCGAGTTTGCCAAGTACGGCCGCAACCGGATCGACGAAGGCAAGCTGCCGATCTGCGCCGAAATGTGCGCAACGAAGGCTCTGCTTGCCGGTGACGGCGACGTGGTGTCGGCGATCTACCGCGAGCGCGTCGTTGCGCGCGGTTTCGGCTCGGGCGCCTGGGGCTGGGGCACAGCCTACGACCAGAAAGACGGCTGATCCGTTCAGGTCCCATCAGCAAGACAGCAAAAGCCCCGGACATTGCTCCGGGGCTTTTTCGTTGCGGTGCGCCGGACGTCAGGTCGGTCTATGCAAGCGGCACCGGTCGGGTGTTCTCCCGCCGGGTGGTTCTGGTGCAGGCCGGGCCTTAGCCCAGCATTTGGTCGTAAGGAAAGAAGCGGCGCCGCCCCGTGGGCCTGACGGTTCTCTCGAGTCCGCGATTCAACGCGCGACCTGTGCTCTGGGTCTCAGAGCCTTGCAAGACCGGTCTCTCATGGTCAGCCTTCCGGCATACGAGAGAACTATCAGTATCGTCTGAACGGCATGGGAGTGACCCTTCCCGCTCAAAAGCTTTTGTGGGCGTGGGTATCGGACGCGTGGGTTAAGAACCGGGAAACGGACCGTGCGGCGCGCGGTCTTTCGAAAGACCGCGACCACGGTTTGAAAAGCGTGTCACACGCGCGTTCGAACGCGCGTTTTCAGAGCCTTCGAAGGCTCTGACCCGCATTTTCGAAAATGCGACCGCAGCTCAAAGGTCGAGATCCATCCAGACCGGCAGATGGTCGGACGCGCGGCGCGCCTCGCCCTGCTCGAACACCCCTGCCCCGGCCACGCGCAAGCCGCGCCCCACGGCAAAGCGATCCAGCGGCGCAATCGGGCGGGAGGCATGAAAACTGCGTCCGGGGCTGATGACGTCAAAGGCATGTTCCAGAATGTCGAAACCGATGCGCGGTGACCATTCGTTGAAATCACCGGCGATCACCGCCTTGTCCGTCCGCGCCGCCAACTCATCCAGCAGATGCGCCAGTTGCAACTGACGGCAGCCACGGCGCAGGCCCAGATGGGTGCCCACAAGCGTCAGACGTGTCCGTGGTCCTTCAAGATCGGCGATCAGCGCACCGCGCGGTTCGATTCCCGGCAGGCTTAGACGTTCGGTCGCGCCGATGCGCCAGCCGTCCCGCACCAAAAGCGCGTTGCCGTGCCAACCGGAACTTGGCCCATTGGTGACATTGAGCACGCGCAGCCCGGTGTGGTCGAACAGCGCGTCTTCGGGCAGCACGGCGGGACGCGCCCCGAGCCGTTTGTCCGCCTCCTGCAGCGCCACCACATCCGCATCAAGTTCGGCCAGCACCCGGATGATCCGCAGCGGATCGCGCCGCCAATCCAGCCCCACCGCCTTGCGGATGTTGTAGCTGGCGATCCGCATCACAGCACCGGAGCAAACAACCGGGCAATGCGCGCCAGCATGCCAACGATCATGTTGCGATCCGACAGGTCGATGTCCACCCGCGTGGCGTTGCCGAAATCGGTGCTCAGCATCGTCTCGACCTCGGACGCGGCGGCCTTGCCCTCCATCACCACCGTCAGTTCGAAATTGAGCAGGCCCGAACGGACATCCAGGTTGATTGACCCGATCGATGTCAGGTCATCATCCACCAGCGCGACCTTCTGGTGTACGAACGCCGGATCATAGGTCCAGATTTCACCGCCCACAGAGCGCAGGTCGTCGAAATAGGCCATCGCCGCGAAATAGGTGATGTAGTGATCGGCCCGGCCCGGAACGAGGATCTTGACGTCGACTCCCCGCAAGGCGGCAAAGCGCAGCGCGGTCAGCACGTCGCGGTCCGGTACGAAATAGGGCGTCGAGATCCAGAGGCGCCTTTGTGCGGCATGGGCCAGCGCGATGAAATAGAGATTGCCCGCGGCGATTTCCTCGGCCGGGGACGGGGCAAGTGCCACGGCTCTCAGAGGGCCGGCGGGTGCCGGCGTGGATGCGGCGATGTCGCCAAGGTCTTCGCCGGTGGCCCACATCCAGTCCGAGGAGAAATGCAGCGCAAGCTGCGCCACGACGGGGCCGCGAAAACGCGCAAAGGTGTCGCGCCACGGACCGATGGACGGGTTCCGCCCGACATAGGTTTTCGACACGTTCAGCCCGCCGGTAAAGGCGACGGTGTTGTCGATCACAACAAGTTTGCGGTGATTGCGGAAGTTGAGCTGAAACGGCCCAAGCAATCGGCTTGGCCCCTTCGGCCGCGCCAGCCTTATGCCTGCTTGTTCCAGCGACCTCTTGAAGCCGCGCGGCAGACCGAAGAACGGCAGTTCGTCATGCAGCAGCCAGATCGAAACGCCAGCCTTCGCACGCTCGATCAGCGCGTCGCGCAGGACACGACCGATGTCGTCATCCTCAATCGTGTAGAACTGCACGAAAAGCGTGTGCTTCGCGGATCGGATCGCCTCTTGCACGGCCTCATAGGTCGCGTGCCCATCGACGAGCAGCGACATGTCGTTGCCATCGGTCACCGGCAGGCGCGCAATCCGCGCAAACGTGTCGAGCCGCGACGGTTCGTGTGTGACATTGGCCTCGGAGGCCATATCAAAGATGTCTTCGTCGGATTTCCGGCGGTCGCGCTCAAAGCTTTTGTAATCGGCATGGCCGAACACAAGGTAAAGCAACGTGCCGAAAATGGGCAAAAGCAGGATGAGCAGAATCCATGCCGTCGCCCCTTGCGGCGTACGGGAGGTCAGAAGCGCGCGGTAGGCCGCAAACAGCCCAAGGGCCGCAAGAGCCGCAGCGATGGCGGCGTTGGTGAGCGTGATAAATTCAGCCATCAACCGTCAATTCTACGTCCGTCTTCTTTTCAGAATGACTTGCTGTTGGCATCATCTTTAGTATCCTGACAAAGGTGTATGGCTCGCCCATGTTTTGCGGTCCGACATCGTCAAAAATTACGGTCAAACCTGACCCAAAAACACTGCATTTCGCAAGGCCGGGCGTTTCATGCGCCCATTAGGGAGGACGCAGGGATATGCGTGACATTCGACACTACATCCTTGGTTGCATCATGGCCGCACTGGCCGTTCTGGTTCTGGCATCGTGGCTGACCCCGGGTATGGCCAACGCACAAGAGGCCGGTTCCGTTGCAACCGAGACCGAGATCGATCGCTCTGCTACGGGTGGGGCTACGACGTTGGAAGACATCATGCGTCGCCAGCAAGGCTTGCCTGTCGACAATTCGTTCCGGGCCGAAAACATCGGCGATCCGTCGGCTGCCGCTGGCATCACCGATCAGTTGGGCACCCTTGGTGGCGCGTCCGATCCCGATCTGTGGCGCGGGATGCGGTTCAACGCGGCGGATGTCACCACGCAGGCGCGCGGACCGGCAGCCGATGTACTGATCCAGGACCGCGGCATGTGGTGGCTGCTGTTCCGCGAAGGCCCGTTGCTGACCTACGGCGGCTATCTGCTTCTTGGCACGATCGGCGCGCTGGTGTTGTTTTTCCTGCTGCGCGGTCGGGTCAAGATCGACGGTGAAAAGACCGGACGCCGCATCGAGCGCTTCAAGAACTTCGAACGCTTCGGTCATTGGCTTTTGGCGGGATCGTTCATCCTGTTGGGCATCACGGGTCTGGTGTCACTCATGGGGCGCAAATTCCTGATTCCGACCAACGGACACGAAAGCTATGCGCTGATCGCGGGGGCCTCGAAATGGATACATAACAACGTGTCCTGGGCCTTCATGCTGGCGCTGGTGATGGTCTTCGTGATGTGGGTCGTGCACAACTTCCCCGACAAGACCGACCTCAAGTGGCTGGCCAAGGGCGGTGGTCTTTTCGGCGGCGGGCATCCCCCGGCCAAGAAGTTCAACGCGGGTCAAAAACTAATCTTCTGGTCGGTGATCATTCTTGGCGGGTCCATCTCGGTCTCTGGTCTGTCGCTGCTGTTCCCGTTCGAACTGCCGATGTTTGCCAAGACCTTTGCCATCCTGAACACCACCGGCCTGCCGGAAATGCTGGGTTTCGGCATCCTGCCCGAAGCCATGACCCCGCATGAAGAGATGCAGTATGCGCAGCTCTGGCACGCGATTGTCAGCTTTGTGCTGATGGCGATCATTCTGGCGCATATCTATATCGGCTCGGTCGGCATGGAAGGCGCCTATGACGCGATGGGCACCGGCATGGTCGAGGAACAGTGGGCCAAAGAGCACCACAGCCTGTGGGTCGAAGAAGTGAAGAAGCAGGAAAACAAGGCGCCCAGCGGCGCCACCCCCGCCGAGTAACATGCGCACGGCTTTGGCCACTTCTGCGGCCCTGTTTTGGGCGACCTCCGGGGCCGCAGGTGATTTTTTCACACTCCAAGGTCATGGCGGCCCCATCATGGGGATCGCCGTGTCCGAGACCGACCAGATCGCCACCGTGAGTTTCGACAACGCGGTGGGGCTTTGGTCGGATCAGACGCCTGTGTGGTTCGACGGGCACGAGGCGGCGGTCAACGCCGTGCTCTTTGCGCCGGATGGCCGGATTTACTCTGCGGGTGACGATTTCACGCTAAGGGTCTGGGGTGCCGATGGGACTGAGGTCGCGGTCCGGGACGGGCACAAGGGCAAGGTGGTCTCATTGGCCCTGTCGCCGGATGGGGCGGTTGTGGCCTCGGCCAGTTGGGACGGGAGCATCGGGCTTTGGCCCGTGGACGGCGGCGCGCCGGTGTTTCTGACCGGGCATAGCGGGCCGGTGAATGACGTGGCGTTTACCCGTGACGGTCTGAACCTTTATTCCGCCTCGGCCGATGGCAGCATTCGGTTGTGGGATTTGTCCATCAACAGCGAACGCCAGCGGGTGATCGAACACGGGTTCGGTGTAAACGAGCTTGAGCTGAACGAAGACGCGGGCTGGCTCGCCTATGGCGCGGTTGATGGTGGGACACGGGCCATTGATATTGCGACCGGAGACACGCTTGCCGATCTGACGCTTGAGCGGCGACCGATCCTGTCGATGGCCACCAGCCCGGATGGCACGACGCTCGCCGTGGGGGATGGCGAGGGATATATTATGGTGGTGGACACGCCGAACTGGCGCATCGCTCGCGATTTCCGCGCCACCGAACGCGGCCCGGTCTGGGCGCTGGCATTTTCCAATGACGGGACCAACATCCACGCAGGCGGGTTGGACCCGCGCATGTATTCCTGGCCCATCGCTGCCATGGGCGAAGCCGATCCGATGGCAACCGGATCGCCGTCTTTCCTGCAGGCAGCTGAAACGATGCCGAATGGCGAGCGGCAATTCATGCGCAAATGCTCGATCTGTCATACACTGACACCTGGCAGCGCACGCCGTGCCGGGCCGAGCCTGTATGACCTGTTCGGCAGGCAGGCGGGTACGGTCGAGGATTACACCTATTCCGACGCGCTGAACGGGTCGGACGTCATTTGGGACGAAGACACGATTGATGCTCTTTTCGATATCGGACCAGAGCATTACATACCCGGCACCAAGATGCCGATGCAGCGGATCACAGGGGCGCAGGACCGCGCCGATCTTGTGACCTATCTGCGTGAGACAACCGCACCTGAGGAGAGTTCGCAGTGAAAGCCATGCTAATTGGATTTGTCGCCATCGCCGTGATCGCCGTTGGCGCGGATTACACGCTCCACCAGATGGGGTGGAGCGCCGCTGAACAGGGCGCGTCCCCGTCCAATGTGCGTCTGGGCGACTGATCCCTCACGTTCCGACCTGAAGCACCGACGTTTTCTGCCGCAGCATCGCAATCACGCTGAGGGCTGTGATCTTGCCCGTGGCGGGGTTTTCCTCGGTCGGGCGGTTCTGGATCGTCATGGTGAAGTCTGACGAGTCCGACACCACGCGGACGGTGTGCTGGTTCTTTTCAAGCGACGGGTCGGCCCAAACCTCCATCCGCGTCTTGTCGGTGCCGTAGCCCGCAAGGCTGACCGCGACCGCGACGTTGACGTTGGCCGGGAACACCTTGGCTACGTCTGTGACCGCGCCGCCGAGCACCAGTTTCGGTTCCGTCAGGTTGCTGAGGTCGATGTTGTTGTCGATCACGTAAGGTGCCTTGGCGAGGCCCGCGACGGGTTTGCGGGTCTCGATCACGACCGATTCCAGATTGCCGACCGCAGCCCCCTTGATCGCATCGAGGCCGAGGATTGCGCCTGATGGGATGAGGATCTTCGCTCCGGTTTCGGCCGCACGGTCGAACAGCGCCTGCTGGCCCATCAACTGGCTGGCCGACAAGACGATCAGTTCCTTGCCTGCCTCAACGGTGGGCACGGCCAGTTCCATGAACAATTGCGGCGGCAGGGTTTCGACGACGATGTCGCAATGATCCGCGATCTCGCTCAGGGAATAGACCGGGGCGGGTTTCGACAGGGTCGCATTCGCCTCGGCGGCGCGGTCTGCGGTGCGGGCGCTGATGCCCGCGAGTTCACAGCCGGGGATGCCGCCGCGATCCAGTTCCTGAGCGACGTGCAGTCCGATGGCGCCAAGTCCTGCTATTCCGATTTTCATGCCCTGTACCTTTCGACCATATCTACAATTCTGTGTGCTGCAGCGACCGACGCCGCGTGATCCTGTGAGAAGTTCAACCGCACGCTGGAACGCGTGTGCGGTGAGAATTCCGACCCCGGTGTGACCGTGACCCCGGCCTGAAGCCGCAGGAGACGGACGAAATCTTCGGGGGAGACCACCAGTTTGGGAAGTTCGGGGAAGAGGTAGCTGCCCGCCTGTGGGCAGGCGGTCGGGAAACCGGCATCGCGGAAGATCTTTAGCAGGTCGTCACGGATTGCCTCGTGCTGTGCAATGCGGGTGTCCATCCAGCCTTCGGGTTCTTGGAACCATGTCTTGAGCGCGGCTTGGGAATAGCCCGCAGCGCGCAGCGACACGATGGCCTGCAGTTTTTCCATTCGGTCGATCAAGGGGGCCGAGCCGAAGGCAACGCCAAGGCGGAAGCCGCTGAGCGATTCAGTCTTGGACGGCCCCATAATGGTGATCAAGTTCTCGGGTCGTTTGGCGCAGGCGCGCATGTGGGTGTAGCTTTCGCCACTGTAGCGCAGGCGGGAATAGAGCTGATCGACAATCACGGTCACATTGTGCTGTGCCGCGAGGCGGGCGATTTCGATAATCGCATCTCCTGAGGTGACGACGCCTGTCGGATTGTTGGGGGTGGAGAAGACCAGCACCTCTGCCCCGGCTTTGAACGCCGCTTCCAACTGGCCGAGGTCCGGGCCGCGCTGCGGGGCGTCTTCGTGATAATGGAGGGCGACCGGCATGATCTCACCGCCGAAGAAGGCGACGAGTTTGCGGTTGGCAAAGTAGTCCGGCTCCATGATCGCAACCTTGGTGCCCCGGTCCACCACTGCACCCAGCGCCAGAAACAGCGCGCCTTGGGTGCCGGGGGTGATGATCAGCTCATCCACCGGATCGACCGGTGCGCCGGTAAAGGCGGCAAGGCTCGCTGCCACGTCTGCGCGGATCGCGGCGGCACCGCGATATTCGGTATAGGCCTGTGACCCACCCTCCTCAAACCCGGCTTCCCATGCGGCCCGTGCGCCGGGGGTGGGTTCGAACGCGTCGACATCGCCATGCGAGAAATCGACCGGAGTGCCGGGCAGGATATCGCCGCGCATCACCGATTTCAGATCGTCCGCGTTCTGGCGCACCTCTTGTCCCGGCGCGTTGTCTGCGCCGAGCCGTGCGAATTTCGCGTCAAGACTGCTCATGTGCACCTCCCTTTGGTTCGGTCTTATCTAGCCCGGCAGGCGGGGCTGCGCTAGTTCCACAATGCGATCAGGTGGCTTGCGCCGTTGTTAGCGCTGACGTAATGGTGCGCCATGTTTTTGGGCATCGACATAGGCACGTCAGCGGTCAAGGTGATCTGCACCGATGGCACGGCGATTCACGCAACGGCCACGGCCGATCTGACGGTGGCCTCACCTCATCCGGGGTGGTCCGAGCAGGACCCGCAGGCGTGGTGGGCGGCGACCTGTGCGGCGCTGGCAGGGATTGCCAAAACGGTGCAGCTGGCCGGTGTGACAGGGATTGGCCTGTCGGGACAGATGCATGGCGCAGTTCTGTTAGACGGCGCGCATCAGGTGTTGCGCCCGGCGATCCTTTGGAATGACAGCCGGTCGACCGAAGATTGCGCGCGTCTGCAGGCGGCTTTGCCCGAGATCGGAACGATTGCGGGTGTGTTGCCCCTGCCCGGCTTTACCGCACCCAAGCTGATGTGGGTCGCGCGGAAGGAACCTGCGGTTCACGCGCGGATTGCGCATATCCTGCTGCCCAAGGATTACATCGGCCTGCGCCTGCATGGTGAGCTTGTCACGGATCGATCGGATG
This sequence comes from Marivita sp., assembly GCF_017643905.1. Classification (GTDB taxonomy): domain Bacteria; phylum Pseudomonadota; class Alphaproteobacteria; order Rhodobacterales; family Rhodobacteraceae; genus Marivita. The sequence goes on along the minus strand of NZ_JAEPMO010000073.1, from coordinate 2,567 downwards.
CGGCGGGGACCTTGTGGCTGGATCAGGGCACGCGTGAGTGGAGCGCGGCTGTGGCCGGGGCAAGTGCCACGGAGATGGCTTGGCTGCCGCGTCTGGCTGACGGGCATGAGGTGGTGGGTCAGATCACGGCTGTTGCTGCGGCCGAGACCGGGTTGCCTGCGGGCATTCCTGTCGTCGCAGGTGGCGGCGATGCCGCAACCGGGGCAGTGTCGCTGGGCGCGACTGAGGCGGGACGCGGGTTCATCTCGCTTGGGACATCGGGGCAGTTGTTCGTGGCCGGCGATGCCTATCATCCGAACCCGGCCAAATTCGTGCATGCCTTTGCCCATACGGTGCCAGAGCGCTGGTATCAGATGGCGGCGATGCTGAATGGGGCGAGGCCGATTGCGTGGATGGCGGGACAGTTGCAGATCAGTGCGGGTGAGGTTGTGAACTTGGCCGAGAGTGCTGACCCGAACCGCGTGCCGACCTTCCTGCCCTATCTGACGGGCGAACGCAGTCCGCATGGTGATCCGCATATCCGTGCCGGTTTCTTCGGGCTGGAGGACAGCACGGATCGCGCGGCACTGTGTCGGGCGGTGCTTGAGGCGGTGGCCTTTACCTTTGCCGATGCCGTGGACAGTTTTGGCGACACCGTTGCCGGTCTTCCGCATCTGGCAGCGATCGGCGGCGGCAGCAAATCGCCCTTCCTGTTGCAACTGATCGCCAATGCGACGGGTCAGCGGATCGGGCGGACCGTTGGATCGGATGCTGGCCCCGCCATGGGGGCCGCCCGGCTGGCGGCCTGTGGCATGGGTGCGTTGAGCCTGACTGATCTGGGGCACCAACCCGAGATCGCGGATTGGTTTGATCCAACTTCGGCCCCGGACCTCGACGGCCGCTTGCAGCGGTATCGTGCGCTTTACCAAGCCCTTAAGCCTTTGCGCTGATCCTTGGCACCGCGTGACGCACTATGCGGCATGGGACAGAAACTTTACACGCATTGTTGATTTTTTGCGCGCGATAAGAAATTGTCAAAATTGGATAGAGTATTCCGACACGTCTTCAGGGCCCCACAATGTCACAACCCGAGATCCGGAACATGGAAGAATTCGCCGCCATCAGCGGCATCTCCCGGCCCACCGTGTCGAAGTATTTCCACGACCCCAGCAGCGTGCGCAAATCCACACGAATGCGGATCGAAGCGGCGCTCGAAAAGTACGATTACCGGCCCAACATCTATGCGATGAACCAGAACCGGAAGCTGACCAAGAATATCGGCATCGTGGTGCCCTATCTGGCGGACCCGTTTTTTGGCGAAATCGTGCGGATGATCGAGGGGCGCTGCATCGAGGCGGGGTTCACGCCGTCGCTGTTCAGTTCCCATGGCGATCAGGCGCATGAGAACGACATTCTGGACAGTTTGCGGTCGATGAAACCGGCGGGTGTGCTGCTTGCCCCGCTTGGACGGCAGTCCGACAAATCGGCCATCGAGACCTTCTGCAAACACGTGCCCACCGTGCTTTTTGACAGTAATATCGAAGGGATGGGTGAGGCGTTTGTCGGTTCGGACAACCACAGTTTCGTGTCGCAGACCGTGGAATATCTGAGCCGCACTGGCCAGTCGCCCTGTTTCTTCGAGATGCGGACACCCGCCAACCCGAACGCCAACAAACGCCGGATCGCCTATCTGTCGATGATGGAGCGGCTTGGGCTTGAGCCGCATGTGATCAAGATCGACGGCACGGGATGGGGGTTCGAAGAGATCGGGCGTCAGGGTGGTTTGAAGGTGTTGTCGGAAAAGTCGCTGCCCACCAATACGGTGCTGTGCAGCAACGACCGTCTGGCCATCGGGTTTCTGGCAGCGTGTTACGAAAGCGGGGTGCGGGTCGGGCGCGCTCCGGGGTGCGAATTGCGAGTCGCGTCACATGACGATCACCCGTTCTCGCGGTTTACCTGCCCTTCCCTGACCACCGCAGCGCATGATTACAACGCGGTTTCGGACCACTCGGTTGAGACTCTGTTTCGTCTGATCGAAAGCGGCGGGCGCTTTGAAAACAGGGCAGAAAGCCTGTTTCCGGCACGGTTGATCATGCGGGAGTCCGCGTAGTAAAATTTACGCGGGTAAAATTTTGATTGACGCGAGTAAATGAATTGGTGTTGAGTGCCCCCAGGTAATCCAAAAACCAGGGAGGATTCGGATGCACCTGAGTAACGCACTTCGTGCGGCGACAGCGTTGTCGCTCATCATGGTCGGAGCCGCACAGGCAGAGACCATCACCATCGCAACAGTCAACAACGGCGACATGATCCGCATGCAGGGTTATACCGATGACTTCACGGCCAAGACCGGCCACGAAGTCGAGTGGGTGACGCTGGAAGAAAACGTGCTGCGTCAGCGTGTGACCACGGACATCACCACCAAGGGTGGTCAGTTCGACATCATGACCATCGGCATGTACGAAACCCCGATCTGGGGTGCCAACGGCTGGCTTGTTCCGCTGGACGATCTGTCGGCAGAATACGATGCCGCAGACATCCTTCCGGCCATGGCCGGTGGCCTTTCGCATGACGGCACGCTTTATGCG
>NZ_JAEPMO010000218.1 GCF_017643905.1 Marivita sp. | reverse complement strand
TCCTGCGGCATCGTCCAGCTTGGCGAGCAAGGGTGCTGCTTTGGGCACATTCATCGCCGCCCAGCGGAACGGCTTTTCAGCGAACAAGCCTTCGAGGTTCCATGGGCAGGTCTTCATGCAGCGTCCGCACATCGCACCGCCGTCGGTGGTGATGCGGTAGGTGGCGCATTTCTGGCTGTCGGATTTCCAAATCTCGTGGCCGTTGAACATGAGCTTGGGCCCGGCGGTGATTGCGCCGGATGGGCATTCGCGGGCGCATTTGTTGCAACTTTCGCAGAAAGTTTGCAGGCCGAAGTCGATGGGCTTGTCATGCGCCAGCGGCATGTCGGTGGTCACAACCCCGGATTTCAGCCGGGGGCCAAGGAACGGGTTGAGGATCACCTCACCAATACGGCTGACCTCGCCGAGACCGGAGAGCAGCAGAAGCGGCGGTTGCAGCACTTCGCCATCAAGCACGGTATGCGCCTTGGCGGAATACCCAAGATTGCGGATTTGCTTGGCCAAAACTCCGCCCAATAGCGAGAACCGAAGGTATGCGCGCATGGATTGGGCCACGCTGATCCAGTCGTCGCCGGATGCACCGTCCATGGTCTCGTAGCCCTGGTCGATTATGATGCTGATCGCCTGATCATGGGGCGGCTCGATTGGCTCCCCACGCGCGTCGTGGCTATACCATGTCCAGTCCGGACAACGACTTATGCCAAGCGCATCGACGCCCAGCCAATATCCCGTGGCCTTGATTGCCTCGGCATGACGCTTGGGGTCTGGTGTGACCTTTTCGGTGGCCGGTGGCCCGTCTTGCAGCAAGACGAAAGCACCCAGCATTCGCCGTTGAGCCGATGACGGCGCGGCTTTGCGGGCGTAGTAGCCGCCCTTGGCACCGTCTTGAAGTTTCTTGCCCATGTCGCCGAACTGCGCACGGGCGAACATGTCGGTCCGCTTGGGAACGCGAGGCACATTGGGTTCGTCGATATAGGTGGTGGGCGTGTCGACCCGCTTCAGGGTCTCGAACGGGTGCGGGCCATCAACATAGCGACGGCTGTCGAACGGATTGGTGTTCAGACCTGACCGCGCCGACGTGGTGCCCAGCTTCCACGCCAGCCCTTGGGTCAGGGATGTTGGTTGCTCGATGGCGAGCGGCGCGTCATGTGCAAGCTCCAGCGTGGTTGTGACCACCGCGACGCCGAAGCGAGGGCCAAGCCATGGGTTTTCCAAGCGCCCGTTCGTTGGCGCGGCCAATCCGGCGGCAACGGTACATATGTTGAGGTCCACATCGGTACTTGAGGCGGTATGCGCCTTGGCGTCCCAACCCAACAGGCGGATGTAATTGGCGATCACCACCGCGGTCTCGGTCGCGCGCAGGCAGGCGCGGTGGTCTTGGGCGTTGTTGATCCACTCCGTCCCCGTTTCGCCCTGCTTTGGGTCTCGGGGGATTTCGTAGAGGAACACCAGTGCTGTGTGGTGGCCTTCGATGGTGCTGGGCGGGGCTTCCATCGACTCCTTCAGGTCGGCCATGATCATGTCGATGCCCGAGGCCAGCGTCTTGGTCTGTTTGGTCCTCAGATCGTTGGCCAACCGTTCGATATCCGGGTTCAGGCGGGGATTGGACAGCATTGCTGCGGGCAGAAGCGGCCCGATCCCAACCATTGTGGCGTCAGAAAAATACCCAAACGCTTTCAGATGGTTGGCGCGTTCTCTTGTGTCGTTTGGTATAACGGATTTTGCTTTGTTCACGAACCCATCGCGGATCGCGTCCATCATCGCCTGATACTCGCCCATCGCGTTGACGATGGAGGCGGGGTCCTCGGGGCGGTGGAAGCTGAGGCCGGGGTGTGGCGGGATTGCCGCCAAGTCTGGCATAGGGCCGCTCGCGGCGCGTTCCAGCGGAAACGGTCCAAGATGCACTGGCCGATTTTTATCGGAAAAGAAGCGCAAACCCATGATGACCTCCCGTCGGCGCGGTGTTCCGCGTCCTTGGAGAGTGCAGCATTCTGCGCTCAAGACTGCAAGGCATGAAAATCCTTGAGCGTTTTGCCCGCCTCATCGACGAACAACCCCGGCAATGGGGTCAGGTCGGTCACCCGGTCCATGCGAAAGGTGGCAAACCCTGCCTCCGTTTCATCCCAGACGACGCAGGTCCAGATGCGACCCCAGTAGTCCAGATGCAACGGGCGCACGGTGTGGAACTGATCGTCGTTCTCGAGCCGCAATCGCAGCTTCTGACGGGAGCGGATCGCCTTGCGGAAGGCGGGCATGTGGCGAAAGCCCTGCGCTGCCTCGGCAAAGGGATAGGTGGCAAAGCCGAATTTCCCACCTGGGGTGCCTACGTCCTCGGGCAGCACCGCGTCGATCTTGTCGGCAAGCGCTTGCGCTGCCGTCGCGAGGTCTTCGCTATCGGCAGAGCCCACGGCTGCCAATCCGATATGCAGCGCCTCAAGTTCGGTCTGGGTAAGGTTGAGCGGGGGCAGGGTGATCATTGCCTGCGCGGTGTAGCCTGATCCGCGCGCGCCCTCGACCGGCACTCCGGACGCGGCAAGTGTGTCCATGTCACGGTAAATCGTGCGCACCGACACACCCAGATCCTGTGCCATCGCCTCGGCTGTGTGCAGGCGACCGTCTTTGAGTCGTTGCATCAAGGCATAAAGCCGGTCGCTGCGTTTCATGTGATTCTCCGTGCTGCGGTGCATGAATACTGACAAAAACCTGTCAACTGACAAGCTCTTGACAAAAACACCCCGAAATGGCGTGTTTTCGTCCTTTCGCAGGGCGGCGCGAGCCATTACATAACGGGAATGGAATGCAACGCAGGCATCTGCCTGCCGGTAAGGAGAGACTTCATGGGTATCGGAAATATCGGTCTGCCGGGCCTTTTGCTCATCGCCGTTGTGGTGCTGGTGCTGTTCGGCCGTGGCAAGATTTCGTCGCTGATGGGCGAAGTCGGCAAAGGCATCACCGCCTTCAAGAAAGGCGTAGACGAGGGCAAGCAGGAGCTTGAAGAGCAGAAAGCCGAAAGCGCCAAGAACGTGACGCCCGAAGGTGAGCAAGACAAGGACAAGGTCTAACGATTATGTTCGATCTTGGCTTTGCCGAGCTTTTGGTGATCGGGGTGGTGGCGTTGATCGTTGTCGGCCCCAAGGATTTGCCGGTGCTCTTCCGGAAGGTGGGCAATTTCATGGGCAAGGCCCGTGGGATGGCGCGCGAGTTCAGCCGCGCGATGAACGACGCGGCCGACGAATCCGGTGTGCGCGATGTGCAAAAGACGTTCAAATCGGCCACCAATCCGCTGGGCAGCGCGATGGACGGCGTCAAGGATGCGGCAAAGTCGATGACCAATGTCGATCCCGCCAGCAACACCGGGAAACTGTCTGCGGAACGCGAGGCCGCCAAGAAAAAGATCGAAGCCAGCGCTGCACGTGCCGCTGCCGATCGCAAGAAACGCGAGGCGGAAGAGGCGCTGAAAAAGGCCGAAGAAATGGAAGCGGCATTGAAAGCCGACGCTGCGCCGGAAAAGGACGCATGAGATGAGTGCCCGCGACGATGACATCGAGGACAGCAGCGCACCGCTGATCGAACACTTGGCGGAACTGCGCACCCGGTTGATCCGGTCAGTGCTGGCCCTGTTTGTCGGGATCTGTGTTCTTTTCATCCCGATTCAGGGCGATTTTCTGGCTGAACATGTGCTGCGCTTCCTGCTCGTGCCGATCGAAGACACGCTCCGCGCGCTTGGGGATCCAGCCCCGACGCTGCAATACACAAGCCCGCAGGAATACCTGTTTGTGCTTTTCCGCATCGGCATGGTGTTCGGCTTTGCGCTGGCTTTCCCGGTGATCGCGCACCAGATGTGGCGCTTCGTTGCGCCGGGGCTGTACAAGTCCGAGAAATCGGCCTTCCTGCCGTTCATCATCGCTTCGCCCGTGATGTTCATGCTGGGCGCCGCTTTTGCCCATTTCGTCGTGACACCGCTGGCGATGGCCTTTTTCCTTGGCTTTACCGACGCGCCATCGCTGTTCGCCAACCTCTTGTCCGAGTCCGTAGATGTGGACCCGACGGCCGTGGTGCCTGCAACCAATGAAGGTCTGAAGATCACCTTTTTCGGGAAAGTGAACGAAAGCCTTCAGACATCCCTGGTGTTCATCATGGCATTCGGACTGTGTTTTCAGTTGCCGGTGTTGCTGACGCTGATGGGCAAGGCGGGTCTTGTGTCGGCCGATGGTCTGGCTGCCGTGCGCAAATACGCGATGGTCGGTATTCTGGTGCTGGCCGCGTTGGTAACCCCGCCTGATGTTGTGACACAGCTGATCCTGTTTACCGTCGTTTACGGACTTTATGAGGTGTCGATCATTTTGGTCCGCCGCGTTGAGAAGAAGCGCGAAAAGGAACTGCGGGCACAGGGGCTCTGGTTCGAGGATGATCCCGCTGAGGGCATGGATGACGACCCGCTGATGCGCGAATTCGACGAGGACGCGAAGAAGTGACCGACCCAATGGAGCGGATCGCCGCCGCGCTGGAGCGTCTTGCCCCCGCGCCGCAGCCGGCCCCGGATTATGACGCTGCGGATGCCTTTGTCTGGCATGTGGACCCCGACCACCTGCAACACGTGCCCAAGGTCAGCCGCGTTCCGGTGGAGCTTTTGGTGGGTGTCGATCGCAGCCGCGATACGTTGCTGGCCAACACCCGGCAGTTTGCGCGCGGTCTGCCTGCAAACAATGCGCTGCTTTGGGGTGCGCGGGGGATGGGGAAGTCGAGCCTTGTGAAAGCCATTCACGCGGCGGTGCTGGACGAAGGTTTGCCGGTGAAGCTGGTTGAGTTGCAGCGCGAGGACTTGCCCAGCGTGGCGCGGCTCTTGAACCTGCTCAGGGTCGCGGATCACCGCTTTCTGCTGTTCTGCGACGATCTGAGCTTTAGCCATGACGACCAGCACTACAAGTCGCTGAAAGCGGTGCTGGATGGTGGCGTCGAAGGGCGTCCGGACAATGTGGTGTTCTATGCCACGTCGAACCGACGTCATCTGATGCCGCGCGACATGATCGAGAATGAACGGTCTTCCGCAATCAATCCGTCCGAGGCGGTCGAGGAGAAGGTGTCCTTGTCGGACCGCTTTGGGTTGTGGCTTGGGTTCCACCCGTGCAATCAGGACGACTACCTTGCCATGATCCGGGGCTATTGCGACGCCAATGGGGTCGAGATCGATGACGCGACGTTGCGGGCTGAAGCCATCGAGTGGC
>NZ_JAEPMO010000013.1 GCF_017643905.1 Marivita sp. | reverse complement strand
CTGAGGTATCTCAGGTCTCTTTTGGTCTATCTGCTCGCTGCTATTCTCAACGCAATCCAAAATTTGGAAACCAAAGCTCCCCGCAATCAGCCGCTATACACACCCGTCACAGCCTGAATTGCCTTGTTCAAGGTCGACTACATCGTGGCGGGGTTTGCCGGGGTGGCCGGGATGGCCTTGCTGCTTGTGCAACCTTTGCTGGTCGGCGGTCATCTGCCCGGTCTGAGGGGCATGCGGGGGCGCAGCCTGCATCGCGTCATCGGCGCCTTTCTGGTTCTCGCTGTCGTTGTACATGTTGCAGGACTTTGGGTCACCAGCCCTCCCGATGTGGTCGACGCGCTGCTGTTCGTTTCACCGACACCGTTTTCGGCATGGGGCGTGATCGCCATGTGGGCGGTGTTTGCGGCGGCCCTGCTTGGCCTGCTGCGTCGCAGGTTCGCGGCGCGGTTGCGACTGTGGCGTGTGTTGCACAGCGCCTTGGCCTGCGTGATCGTGATCGGCACAGTCGTGCATGCGGTGCAAATCGACGGCACCATGGAGACCGTCTCAAAATGGCTGCTTTCGGGATTGGCCCTGATTGCGCTGGGTCGCGTGATCCTGGATCGCCGGGTGTGGGCGGTGCTGAGCCTGCCCCGCGCGAAGTGAGTCACTGCAGGTACGGGTTGACGCTGCTCGGTCGCTTCGGTCAGGTGCGCCTGAGGAGAGCCCAATGGACCAGATTACGACACATGTGCTGCGGGACGGCGATACCGAGATAAAGATCTTGTCTCTGGGCTGCGCCATAATGGACTGGCAAGTCAGGGGCATTCCCGTTGTGCTTGGTTACGCAGAGCCGGAGCATTACCGTCAGAACCCGGCCTGGATGGGGGTGATCTGCGGCCGCGTGGCGAACCGGATCGCGCAGGCGCGGTTCGTGATGGACGGTGTGGCATATGCCCTGCCGGTCAATAACCCGCCGCATCACCTGCATGGTGGACCGGGCGGAATCGGCAAACGCAACTGGCAGATGTCACCAGATGGCGATCGTGCCGTGGAGCTGCGCTTGGTGTCGGACGACGGCGATCAGGGCTATCCCGGAAAAGTGGACTTCCGCGTTGTCATACGGTTGGAGGGTGGGCGTCTGACCTGGGAGATGGACGCTCTGCCCGACCGGGTGACGCCGATCAACCTTGCGCAGCATCTCTACTTCAACCTGACGGGGCAGGGGACAGTGGCGGATCATTCCCTGACGGTCGCCGCGGATCGATATACGCCCAATGGCCCGGATCTTGTGCCTGTTGGCCGGATCGACCCGGTGCAGGGCACGGATTTCGATTTCCGAACACCTGTCCGCCTTGGTGACGGTGAGGGTTGGGACGGGAATCTAATTCTGACCAAGGGCGCGGGTCCGGCAGCCAGAGTGGTGGCGCCGAATGGTCTTGGACTGCGCCTGTGGACCGACCGACCCGGATTGCAGGTCTACACGTCGAACACGCTTACCCCTGCCCTGCCCAAAGGCCCCGGTGCGGCGCATGGTCGGTTTGCCGGGCTTTGCCTTGAAGCGCAGGATTTTCCGAACGCGGTGAATGAGCCTGCGTTCGGGTCTATCCTGTGTTCCCCGGATGCCCCGTATCGACAGGTGACCTCCATCGAGATCGGCTAGGGCAGGGCAGGCGATGCGTCGACGCATCGCAGCTTTCCGTTCACGGAAAGCCGCCAGTGGCAGCGGTGCGCGGTGTCCGGATGTTTCGGACAGTGTCGGCCTTGCATGCGTATTTGGAAAGAGAAAAAGCAGGCGGATCAATGCTGTCCCGTCGCCAGATCGCTGAGGATCGGGCAATCGGGGCGATTGTCCCCGGCACAGCTTTTCACAAGGTCGGACAATGTGCGGCGCATCGATTCTAGTTGCGCGATCTTGTCTTCGATCTTGGCCAGATGCGCTTGGGCGAGGTCCTTCACATCCGCGCTGGCACGGGTGTCGTCTTCGTAGAGAGCCAGTAGGGTCCGGCAATCCTCGATGGTGAAACCCAAGGCGCGGGCGCGACCCAGAAAGGCCAGTTTGTGCAGGTCGCTTTCGCGGAACACACGGTAGCCGTTGGTGTCGCGCAGGGGCGTGATCAGGCCGATGTCTTCGTAGTACCGAATGGTTTTGGGCGGCAGGCCGGCTTTCTGAGCGACGTCTCCGATGTTCATGCCGGGGCCTCCGTATAGCGGGGTGTCGAGATGTCTTCCTGAACCGGCGCGATCTTGCGCAGGCGCAGGGCGTTGGTCAGGACAAACACGGAACTCAGCGCCATCGCGCCCGCGCCCAGCATCGGCGAGAGCAGGATGCCAAAGGCTGGGTAAAGCAGACCGGCTGCGACCGGGATCAGCGCGGTGTTGTAGGCAAAGGCCCAGAAGAGGTTCTGCCGAATGTTGCGCATCGTGTGCTTTGACACGTCGACCGCGTTCACGACGCCGGACACCCGACCGGAGGACAGAACAATGTCGGCCGCTTCGATGGCCACATCGGTGCCGGTGCCTATGGCGAGCCCGATGTCGGCTTCGGCAAGGGCGGGGGCGTCGTTGATCCCGTCGCCGACAAAGGCCACGGTGCCGAACTGGTCGCGCAGGGCCTTAATCGCATCGACCTTGCCATCGGGGCGGACGCCCGCTGTGACGTGGTCAATGCCCAGCTGGCGCGCAATGGCATTGGCTGCCGCCGCGTTGTCGCCCGAGATCATCGCGACCTTGAGACCTGCAGCGTGCAGTGCGTCTATGGCAGGTCTTGCGCTGGGTTTGATCTGGTCGGCCACAGCGAAGACGGCGAGGGCTTGTCCGTCACGGGCAAGGCAGACAAGGCTTTGGCCTTGCTCGGCGAACCGCGCGATGCTGTCCTTGAGAGGCGCGGTGTTCACGCCGTGATCCAACAGGTGCTGCTCTGACCCTACGTGCACAGTCTGCCCACTCACCGATGCGATGAGACCCGATCCGGGGATCGTCTCGCTGTCCGTGACATCGGGAAGATCGGTGGGCGCAGCCGACAGGATAGCGCGCGCAATGGGGTGGTCCGATCCCTGTTCCACCGCGGCGGCCAGCCGGAGCATCTCTGCCGAATCGCAACCGGGGGCAGTATACTGATCGGCGAGAGTCGGGCGCCCTTCGGTCAGGGTGCCGGTCTTGTCGAAGGCCACGACCTTGGCGCTGTCGAGCCGTTGCAGCGCATCTCCCTTGCGGAAGAGCACGCCCAGTTCGGCAGCACGTCCTGTGCCCACCATAATGGAGGTTGGGGTCGCGAGCCCCATGGCGCAGGGGCAGGCAATGATGAGCACGGCGACTCCGGCCACCATTGCGTATCCTAGCGACGGCTGCGGACCGAAGGCCAGCCAGATGGCCACGGTGATCGCCGCGATGCCCAGTACGACGGGGACGAAAATTCGCACCACCTTGTCAGCCAGCGCCTGTATCGGCAGTTTCGCGCCCTGAGCGGTCTGGACCATGTCGATGATGCGGGCCAGCACCGTGTTCGCGCCGACCGCCGTCGCGCGGTAGATGAGCGCCTTGCGTCCGTTGATCGTGCCCCCGGTTACGCTGTCATCTGTTGTTTTTGCGACGGGTACCGGTTCGCCTGTGATCATCGATTCATCGACATAGGAATCGCCCTCGATCACGACGCCATCGACCGCGATGCGTCCGCCGGGCAGCACTTTGATCTCATCGCCGACGGAAATCTCGGACAGGGGAACTTCGGTAAAGACCCCATCCCGTGACAGCAGAACAGTGTCGGGACGCAACCCGATCAGGTGCCGAATGGCAGCGCCGGTGCGCCCTTTGGCGCGGGCTTCCATCCAGCGGCCAGCAAGGATCAGTGTGACAATCACGCCGGCGGCTTCGAAATACACGGCACGGGTGCCATCGGGCAGGAGCGCCGGGGCAAACGTGGCAATGGTTGAATAGCTCCACGCCGCGAGCGTCCCAAGGGCCACGAGGCTGTTCATGTCCGGGCTGCCTTTGGCCAGGAGCGGCAATCCGATACGAAAGAACCGACGCCCCGGCCATGCAAGAACCAGTGTGATCAGAAGGAATTGCAGCACCCAAAAGGTCTGCATCCCGATGCTGCCCATGATCACGTGATGCAGCGGCGGGTAGAGGTGGCCACCCATTTCCGTCAGAAAAACAGGCAGCGTGAGTGCTGCGGCGATTATCGTGTCGCGGCGCAACGGTTCGATTTCGGAAGGTGGTTCCGACTGGGTGTCGTTGTCGACCGCTTTGGCCGGATAGCCTGCGTCCGTCACCGTTTGGGCCAGCGCGTCGATGGTTACTGCGCCATCAAGAACACGGACGCTCGCAGTCTGCGTGGCGAGGTTCACATTTGCGGACAAGACACCGGGCATCGCCTCGAGCGCGCGTTCAACGCGGCCTGTGCAGGAGGCGCAGGTCATGCCTTCGATGGACAGGCGGTGGGTGGCTTCGCGTGCAGGGTAGCCCGCCGTTTTGAGTGCGGCGCGCAATGTTTCGGGCGAAGCGGTTCCTGTAACTTGCGCCATGTGGTTGGCGATGTTGACGGACGCCTCAGACACGCCGGGGGAGGCTGCCAATGCGCGTTCGGCGCGGCCTGCACAGCCTGCGCAGCTCATGTTGTCGACGGAAAAGCGGAGAGTGGTCATGTGGGAATCCTTGTGGTTCAAGGATCAGATAGGGCTTCCAGTCGCTGGAAGGTCAAGGGGGCAGGTCAAGAAATCATGCGGCAGGAGCTGGACGCCTAGTTCAACGGGCTTTTTGCAGCCGGTGCAAAAATCCGCGCCCGGCATTCTTCGCACAAGAGCGGCAGGCCAAACCGCGACGCCGCGCAGAGCAGCGGAAGAAGAGCATTGGGGGCTACGAGAAACCCAGCCTCTGCCAACGCAGCGTCGCGCCTTTGTTCCGTTGACGCCATCACGAAACGCACCAAGGCGGCTTCGTCGGGCGACATACCCTTGGTCTCCATGGGCATGATCGTCAGGGGACGCCAGCCGTGTTTCGCCAGCAACTGAAGCATCTGTTCGAAGGCTTGCAGACAGGATCTCGCGCGGGCCTCTCCCATCGAGGTTTTCAGATCATCCCACATCTCAGTTTGCGCATCGAAATTGGTGTTCCATGCACGAAGAAGCGCAATCACGCGGATTTCGGCGGAACGCAGGTCATCGTCCGGCAGAAGAATGTGAGTGTGGTGCATGGGCGAGCCTTGTTGCATCGGGTTTGGACGCGGTGAGCTAATACCTAATTAAAAAAATCAGGATTATTCCTTCATAGAGGAACGAGCCTTGGGCAATCAAGGCGAATGATGGGGTCTTGGTTCAAAAATCAGGAAAACCGGCTGTTTTGTTGGCCAAATGACCAATTGCCCGGTTACCGCCGGACGTGCCCAACACAGATGCACTGCCTCTTGGGTTAGGAAATCCCGCTTTCCGCCGCGATCTGCGCCTTGGACTTGCGCTCGCGTTCGGTGGCCGACTTCAACTGACCGCAGGCTGCCATGATGTCTTCGCCGCGCGGCGTGCGGATCGGGGACGCGTAGCCGGCCTTGTAGATGATGTCGGCAAAGGATTCGATGCGTGACCAGTCAGACCGCTGGTAAGGCGCGCCCGGCCATTCGTTGAACGGGATCAGGTTGATCTTGGCCGGGATGCCCGAGATCAGTTTGACCAGACGGCGGGCGTCAGCATCGCTGTCGTTCACGTCCTTGAGCATTACGTATTCAAACGTGATCCGTTCGGAGTTGGATTTTTTCGGGTATTCCCGCAGCGCGTCCAGCAGTGTTTCGATGTTCCAGCGCTTGTTGATCGGCACCAGCATGTCGCGCACGGCGTCCGTGGTCGCGTGGAAGCTGACAGCGAGAAGGCAGCCGATTTCCTCGGCTGTCTTGGCGATTTCCGGCACAACGCCAGACGTGGACAGCGTGATACGGCGACGGCTAAGGGCGATGCCTTCGCCATCCATCGCGATCTTCATCGCGTCGCGCACGTTGTCGAAATTGTAGAGCGGTTCCCCCATGCCCATCAGCACGATGTTGGACAACAGGCGCGGGCCGTTTTCACCTGTGCCGACACCGGGTTCAGGCCATTCGCCCAGATCGTCGCGCGCGAGCATGACCTGCCCGATGATTTCCCCGGCGGTCAGGTTGCGGACCAGTTTCTGCGTGCCGGTGTGGCAGAAGGAACAGGTGAGCGTGCAGCCCACTTGGGACGAGATGCAGAGCGTGCCTCGGTCGGTTTCGGGGATGTAGACCACCTCGACTTCATGCCCGCCTGCGATGCGGACGAGGTATTTGCGGGTGCCATCCGCCGAGACCTGTTTCGACACGATCTCGGGCAGAGCGATTTCGAAATGCGCGTCAAGATCAGCGCGATAGGCTTTGGCGAGGTTGGTCATGGCGTGGAAATCGCGCACGCCCCACTGGTAGACCCATTGCCAGATCTGACCCGTCCGCATCTTGGCCTGCTTTTCCGGTGTGCCCATGGCGATCAAGGCGTCGCGTAGCTTGTCGCGGGTCAGGCCGACAATATTCGTCTTGCCGCCCTCCGGCAGTTTGCGGGGGATGGTCAGAACGTCTTGCGTGATCGGTGCAGAGCCGGTCATGGGGGCAGCCTTTCTCGAAAAGAGATGGGCCACATATAGGATTCTTTGGGCTTTGCCAAAGGGGAATGCGGGGGAAAGGCTCTTGTAAGAGCCTTGGGAAGAGTCTTCGAAGACGCTTCCCTGTGCCTAGATCATCGTCCAGCCCTGATAGGCCATCCCGATCAGGAACGCGCCGCCCAGCGAGATGGCGATGTAAAGCGTGAACACCCGGGGTTTGACCAAGGCCCAAACCGCAATGGCGGCGGGCAGGGATGTCACGCCCCCGGCCACAAGGAAGGCAAGGCCCGCGCCCTGCGCCATGCCCTGCTCCATCAGTCCGCTGATCAGCGGCAGGGCTGCATAGCCGTTCAGATAGGCGGGCACACCCACGACCGTTGCGATGGCGATGGGGCCAATGCCGGTGCCGCCAAGAACAGAGGTGATGGTTTCTGCCGGGATATAGGCCAGCATCAGGCTTTCCAGCAGAAATGCCAGTGTCAGCCATTGCGCGAGGAACAGCGTGGTTTTCAGCGCCTCCTTGCCGAACTTCTCAACCCGGTCGGCGTGGTCCCAAAAGCGCCAGACGACGGGCTTGGGGTTTCGGATCTTGGCCGATCCGCAGCCGCCATTGCCCACACCTTCGCGTAGGGCGTCATGCAGGACATAGCTGCCAGCCAGAAAGTACACGATGAAGCCACCCGCCACGCCAAGGCCAATCGCCGCCAGCGTCTTGGCCACCGCAAATTCAAACCCAAGCACCCCAGAGGTCAGCAGGAACATCGATGGGTCCATCACCGGCGACGCCAGCCAGAAGGCCATCACTGCCGACAAGGGCACGCCCATCGTCAAAAGTGCGGCGATCAATGGAATGACGCCGCAGGAACAGAAGGGCGACAGACCACCCGCCAGCGCGGCCAGAAAGATCATCAGCGCGGGCGATCCGGTAAAGGCGCGGGCGATCAGGTTGTCGGCCCCGGTCGCAACTGCCCATGCGGCTATGCCGATGGACAACAGAAGGTAGGGGCCGGTTTTCACAAGTGCCTGAACCACAAATCCAAGGCTTTCCTGGGCCTGAGAGGGCGATATCAGGGCGACCAGCATGAAGAGGATAGCAGAGGTGATCCACACCTTCTGTTTCTTGATCGCGATCCAGGTCTGGTTCGGCGGGGCGTTCGATGTGAGGTCGGCCATTCTGTATGTCCTTGTTTACGCGGCGTCGGTGTCGGCGTTTGCGCCAAACCCCGTGCAGCATTCGTCCGACAGGAAGCCAATCACCTTGTTCATCCTGTCGAAATCGACCGTGTTGATCACTTCGCGTCCCTGTCGCGTCTGTGCGACCAATCCGGCGTCGACCAGCATCTTGAGATGATGTGCCTGGGTCGAGGCAGGCAGGCCAAGGTGTTCGGCGATCTGGCTTACAGTCAGGCCTGAATGCCCGGCCTTGACCAGAACGCGGAAAATCTGAAGCCGGGCTTCATGGCCCAGGGCCGACAATGCGCGCGCGTGAAGTTGGATCTGATTCATGAAACTATAAAACTAGAAATGTAGTTTTGTTGCAAGGACCAAATTTCAGCCATGACAGAAAAGGGCCGGACACACCTGTCCGACCTGCCAAAATACCGACATCGATATGAAAGGGCCAAGACAGATCGCTCTGCCTCGCCGATGGCTTACCCGCCGGAACAGCGCTTTTCCGCGTCTTCGACCGCAGCGGTGAACCCCAAAAGCGAGAACGTGTCCTTGGTCGTGGTGCCCCGTGCCGAACGCGCCGTAATCACCGCATCAGCCCCGCGTTTCATCGCGGTGACGATCTTGGAATCGTCCTGCGGTGTGGCGGGCCATGCCCATTCGCCTTCAGTGAAAAACTCGAACTCGGTGCCGCTGATGTTGACATTGACCGTCGATCCCGGCGCGAACGGATAGCCGCCGGTAAAGGCCACCTGGCCCTGCACTTCGGCACCCGGACGGTAGAACACCATCAACAGGATTTCGCCGCGCGTCACGGCCACGACGCGTCCGTCTTTGGTGTTCACGCTTTCCTTGTAAGTCGTCACCGCCCAGCATTCGCGCGGATCCTGTCCTTCGAACACGCTCCAGTCGGTGATGGCATTCACGCGGTTCGTGCTTGTTTCCTGCGCCGCGCCCATACCTGCCGTCACCAGCGCCACCGCACCGATCACTGCCCCGCCAATCCATGAATTCATGCGTCCAGCCTCCAGACTGTCCTTAGCCTCAACTCGTTTGTTTGCCACAGTATGGGGTTAACCCCCCTTATGTCACTGCAACTTTGCCCTCGACGGCGTGAGAATAGCCTGATTTATGGGGATCTTTAAAGCCCAATTGGCAGTTTTTTGCCCAACCCTACAGGAGCAACCTATGGCACAGCCTGCTGCTTTGGCCGAGGTCTGGCGCGGACCGTTTCTCGAAAGCCACCATAGCGGTCACGCGGTGATTTGTGACGGATCGGGGCAGATCGTTTCTGCCTGGGGGGATCCTGACGCCGTTGTGCTGCCGCGCAGTTCGTCGAAGATGATCCAGGCGCTGCCTCTGCTGACATCTGGCGCAGCCGATGCGCGGGGTCTGACGACCGAACAGCTGGCTTTGGCCTGTGCGTCGCATCAGGGGGCGAAGATCCATGTGGACCGGGTGAATCGCTGGTTGGCCGATCTGGGTCTGTCCGACGATGCGCTGTGCTGTGGGCCGCAGGTCAGTCGCGACACCGATCTCAAGATCGAAATGATCCGCGCGCACGAGTCGCCCTGCCGCGTACACAACAACTGTTCCGGCAAACACGCGGGCTTCCTGACCCTGACCCAGCATCTTGGCGCGGGTCCGCACTATGTCGACCCTGAACATGCGGTTCAGAAAGCCTGCCTTGAGGCGTTCGAGACGGTCACGGATCAAACAAGCCCGGGGTTCGGGATCGACGGCTGTTCCGCGCCAAACTTTGCCACCACGATGCACGGTATGGCCCGTGCGATGGCATGGTTTGCAACCGCCTCGCAGCGCTCAGACACCATGAGCACCGCTGGGGCGCGGCTGGTCGAGGCGATGCACACCCATCCAGAACTTGTCGCTGGCGAAGGCCGGGCCTGTACGCGGCTGATGCGGGTTGCCAAAGAGCCGGTTGCTCTCAAGACGGGTGCCGAGGGGTACTTCATCGCCATCCTGCCGACCCGTGGCTTGGGTGTTGCGGTCAAGGCGGCAGATGGTGCGACCCGTGCCGCGGAATGTGCGATTGCTGCGATCCTCGTGAAGCTGGATGTGCTCGACGCCGACAATCCCGAAGTCAAAGCCTTCCTGACTCCGACCGTTCACAACTGGGACGGTCTGGTGACCGGTGAGATCAGGCCAGCGCCGGGGCTTCTGGCGTAACGAACTCGGCGCGGCTGTAGCCCTGCAGGAACAGCAGGGCTGTCAGATCACCGTGGTTGATGCGCAGCTTGGCTTGTGCCTGCACGCTGGGCTTGGCGTGCAGCGCAACCCCGGCACCGGCCCGTTGCAACATGCCGAGGTCATTGGCCCCGTCGCCCACGGCCAGCACGTCGGCCTCGGTGATCCCAAGTCGCGCTGTGATCTCTTCAAGTGCCGTCACTTTGGCTTCGCGGCCAAGGATCGGACGCGATACATCACCGGTCAGCGTGCCGTTTTCGACAAGCAGTGTGTTGGCGCGGTTTTCGTCAAAGCCAAGCGTTGCGGCCACCCGCGAGGTGAACGCAGTAAACCCGCCTGACACCAGCGCGGCATGCGCCCCTTGCGCCTTCATGGTGGCCAGCAAGACAGGGCCACCGGGCATGAGGGTGATGCGAGTGGCAAGAACGTCGTCGATCACCGACTCGGGCAGCCCTTTGAGAAGTGCGACCCGTTCGATCAACGCACCTTCGAAATCCAATTCCCCATTCATGGCCCGCGTGGTGATCGCTTTCACATGTGCACCGACGCCCGCCACCTCGGCCAGTTCGTCGATGCATTCCTGCTGGATCATGGTGCTGTCCATGTCGGCCAGCAGCATCTTCTTGCGCCGATTCGCGCTGTGCTGAATCGCCAGATCGACGCCCTGATCCTGAAGCGCCGTCCAACTGGACTCGGCGGTGTCGGGCACAGAGGGCATGTCAAATTCCGCCGCTTCGTCCGGGGACAGCCAGACCAGATCACCGCCGCCCCATGCGTTGCGCAGCGCTTCGGCAAGCGCGGAATCAAGGGCTCCCGGACGGGCAATCAACGTGGCTGTGAACATAAAGAGACTCCAGGCAGGGTAGGCGGCGATGTACCGACGGTCCGGAAAAAAGACCAGTCAGAAGTACGGCACAGACCTCTACTTCTCTATCCAAATTCGCCCGGTCTGCGCCACCAGCCGTCGCGACCTATGGCGAACTGATCAAAGTTTCCGATCCGCAACAGACGCCGCAAAGGAAATGCCAAATGCGCCGCATTGGTCGCATTTTCCGACTTGCTTGGCTGACGCCGCACGCATAAACGCAGCAGCGGGACACCCCTCCCCAACGAGGGGCGCTTATCTGGAAGGGTAGCTAAAATGGCTATTGCACAACCGGCATCGCGGCCGGTCAATCCGCGGTTCTCCTCTGGCCCCTGTGCCAAACCCCCCGTTTACAAACTGGAAAATCTCGCCGACGCGCCGCTGGGTCGCTCGCACCGCGCTGGTGTCGGCAAGGTCAAGCTGAACGCCGCGATCGAAGAGACACGCGCGCTGCTTGGCGTGCCCGCTGACTACAAGATCGGCATTGTTCCCGCGTCCGATACCGGCGCGGTTGAAATGGCGATGTGGTCGCTGCTCGGCGCTCGCAAGGCCACCATGGTCGCCTGGGAATCCTTTGGCGCTGGCTGGGTCACTGACGTTGTGAAACAGCTCAAGATCGACGCTGAGGTGAAAACCGCTGACTATGGTCAGATCGTCGACATGGCGACGGTCGATTATGACACCGATGTCGTGTTCACCTGGAACGGCACCACCTCCGGCGTGCGGATGCCCAACGGCGACGCGATCCCGGCGGACCGCGCGGGCCTGACGATCTGTGACGCCACCTCGGCCGCCTTCGCGATGGACCTGCCGTGGGACAAGCTCGATGTGACGACCTTCTCCTGGCAGAAGGTGCTGGGCGGCGAGGCGGCGCACGGGATGCTGATCCTGTCCCCGCGTGCGGTCGAACGGCTCGAATCCTACAAACCGGCATGGCCGCTGCCCAAGATCTTCCGCATGACCAAGGGTGGTAAGCTGATCGAAGGCATCTTTGTTGGTGAGACCATCAACACGCCCTCCATGCTGGCGGTCGAGGATTACCTGCTGGCGCTCGATTGGGCGCGTTCGGTTGGCGGCCTCAAGGGGCTGATGGCGCGGGCGGATGCCAACGCCAAGGCTGTCTGGGATTTCTGCGAGGCCAACGACTGGATCGCCAACCTTGCCGAAGACCCGGCCACACGGTCGAACACCTCGGTCTGCCTGAAATTCACCGATAACCGGATCACCGATGGTGCGGCATTTGCCAAGGCGGTCGCCAAGCGGCTTGAAGCCGAAGGCGTCGCGCTGGACATCGGGGCATATCGTGACGCGCCTGCAGGTCTGCGGGTCTGGTGTGGTGGCACGGTCGAAACGGCAGACATCGAAGCGATGCTGCCGTGGCTCGACTGGGCGTTCCACGCCGAGATCGAGGCGCTCGCCCAAGCGGCCTGACACGTGCCGGGCTGAAGCCCGACCTTCCCAAGATGCGTAAGGCGGGCATTTGCCCGCCACTCTTCCCATATTTTCAAAGGACCACTGACATGGCTCCCCGTGTACTCATCTCTGACGAACTTTCCGATGCAGCCGTCCAGATCTTCAAGGACCGCGGCATTGATGTCGACTTCCAGCCCAAACTTGGCAAGGACAAGGAAAAGCTTGCCGAGATTATCGGCCAGTATGACGGCCTTGCGATCCGCTCGGCCACCAAGGTCACGCCGACGATCCTTGAAAACGCGACCAACCTCAAAGTTATCGGTCGTGCCGGCATCGGCACCGACAATATCGACAAGGACGCCGCCTCGAAAAAAGGCGTGATCGTCATGAACACGCCCTTTGGCAACATGATCACCACCGCCGAACACGCAATTGCGATGATGTTCGCCTGTGCGCGTCAAATCCCGGAAGCGTCTGCTTCGACACATGCAGGCAAGTGGGAAAAGTCGAAATTCATGGGTGTCGAACTTACCGGCAAAACGCTGGGTGTGATCGGTGCAGGCAATATCGGCGGCATCGTTTGCGACCGGGCGCGTGGTCTGAAGATGAAGGTCATCGCCTATGATCCCTTCCTTGGTGAAGACAAGGCCAAGCAGATGCAGGTGGAAAAGGTTGAACTGGACGACCTGCTCAAGCGTGCCGATTTCATCACGCTGCACGTTCCGCTGACGGATCAGACCCGCAACATTCTGAGCCGCGAGAACCTTGAGAAGACCAAGAAGGGCGTGCGGATCATCAACTGTGCCCGTGGCGGTCTGGTAGATGAAGAGGCGCTGGCCGATCTGTTGAAATCCGGCCATGTGGCTGGTGCCGCGTTCGACGTGTTCAGCGAAGAACCCGCCACCGACAACCCGCTCTTCAACCTGCCGAACGTGGTCTGCACCCCGCACCTTGGCGCGGCCACAACCGAAGCGCAGGAAAACGTGGCGCTGCAGGTCGCCGAGCAGATGGCCAACTACCTGCTGACCGGTGCAGTTGAAAACGCGCTGAACATGCCGTCGGTGACGGCTGAGGAAGCCAAGATCATGGGCCCGTGGATCAAGCTGGCGGATCATCTGGGCAGCTTTATCGGCCAGATGACCGACGAGCCGATCAAGGCGATCAACATCCTCTATGACGGGTCGGTCGCCGAGATGAATCTCGAGGCGCTGAACTGTTCTGCGATTGCCGGGATCATGAAGCGCGTGAACCCGGACGTGAACATGGTCAGCGCTCCGCTCATCGCCAAGGAGCGGGGCATCAAGATCAGCACGACCAATCAGGCGAAATCCGGTGCGTTTGACGGCTACGTCAAGGTGACCGTCGTCACGTCAGAGCGCGAACGCTCGATCGCGGGCACTGTGTTCAGTGACGGCAAACCGCGTTTCATCCAGATCAAGGGCATCAATATCGACGCCGAGATCGGGGCACACATGGTCTATACCACCAACGAAGACGTGCCGGGCATCATCGGGACGCTGGGCACAACCATGGGCGAAAACAACGTCAATATCGCGAACTTCACTCTGGGGCGGTCTGCCGCCAAAGGTGAGGCGATTGCGCTGCTGTATGTTGATGAACCGGTGCCGACCAAGGTGGTGGACAAGCTCAAGGCGACCGGGCTTTTCAAGCAGGTCAAGCCGCTACAGTTTGATGTTGCCTAACGCCGGTATCCAAGCTTTTCGGGGGCGGTTCTGATTGCGCCGCTCCCAACCTCATGCCACACACCGGACATGACACGCACCATATACGCGATCGGTGATATTCACGGCCAGCTTGGCATGCTCGAAGACGCGTTGGCGATGATCGACGCTGACGGTGGCGCCAACGCACGCGTGGTCTTTCTCGGCGATTATGTGGATCGCGGCCCTGACAGCAAAGGCGTGATCGATACACTTATTCAGGGGCAGTCCACAGGGCTGGATTGGGTGTGCCTCAAGGGCAACCATGACCGGTTCTTTGAGTGGTATCTCGCCCCTGATGGTCCACGTTTTGATCCGCATCTTCTTGTGGGATATCACTGGTTTCACCCGG
This sequence comes from Marivita sp., assembly GCF_017643905.1. Taxonomy (GTDB): domain Bacteria; phylum Pseudomonadota; class Alphaproteobacteria; order Rhodobacterales; family Rhodobacteraceae; genus Marivita. Next base: position 30,835 of record NZ_JAEPMO010000013.1, on the reverse strand, counting down.
CCATTGGCGGCACGGAAACCATCGCGTCCTATGGCGTCTACCTGCCGGACCGCATCCGTAAGGCCGATCTGGCCGATCTCTTGCACGCAGAGGTGCCGGACACGCACAAAGCGTTCCTGCGGGCGTTGAAAACGTCCCATCACGAAGACGGGTTGTTCTTCGCCCATGCGGGCATTCGCCCCGGTGTTCCGCTGGATCAGCAGGTCGAAAACGACCTGCTTTGGATCCGGCAGGAGTTTCACAGCGACAAGCGCAACCACGGGTCCATCGTTGTGCACGGCCATACCCCCGTTGATGCGCCGGAGCGCTATGCGAACCGGATCAACCTCGACACGGGCGCCGGTTATGGGCGCCCGCTGACCGTTGCGGTGTTCGAGGGGGATGAGGTGTTCCGATTGACCGATGCAGGCCGCGAACGCATCCCTAGTCGTAGCTGAGCGTGGTAGCCTTGCCCCGGAACACCGCATAGGCCAACGCGGAGTATCCCATGATCATCGGTAGCACGAAGAGCGTGCCAATCAGGATGATGAACAGGCTTTCGGGGGCACTGGCTGCATCGTAGATGGTCAACTGGTCGGGCACGATGAACGGGTAGAACGAATAGGCCATCCCGAAAAAGCCCAGCACGAAAAGCACGATGGTTGCCGCGAAGGGGAACCACGCAAAGCTGTCATCGCTGGTGGGCAGGCGGCGCAGCGCCAGCCACAGAAGCACGATCAGCGCACCCGACATCAGCGGCAGAGGCAGGAGCAAAAAGAACTCCGGCATGGAGAACCATTTGTCGAAGATGCGCGGGCTGACAAAAGGTGAGGCCAGCGAGACCGCGCCCATACCAAGCACAACCCCCCAAATCCCGCCTTTGGACCATTGCACTGCCTTGAGCTGTAAAGCGCCTTCGGTCTTCAGGATCAGCCATGTCGCGCCGATGAAGCTGTAGGCGACCGTGAGGAACACGGCCGTCACCGCCGAGAAAGCCAGCGTAAAGGCGGTCACCTCCAGCCCCATGATGTACATGCCCAGCATGTAACCCTGGCTGAGCGAGGTCATCATTGACCCGATATAGAACGCCCAATCCCAAGCCTTCTTGTGATGCGACGGAGCTTTGACACGGAATTCAAACGAGACACCGCGCAGGATGAGCCCGACCAGCATCACCGCGACGGGCAGATACAGTGCGGTCAGAATGGTGCCATGGGCGGATGGAAACGCCACCAGCAGGATGCCGATGGCCAGAACCAGCCATGTTTCATTCGCATCCCAGAATGGGCCGATGGATGCGATCATGCGATCCTTTTCATCCTTGTCGGCGAAGGGGAACAGAACCCCAACGCCAAGGTCAAACCCGTCCAGCACGACGTAGATGAGGATCGACAGCCCAAGCAGGGCGGCGAAGGCGAGGGGCAGCCAAGTGGCCGGGTCTCCGAAAAGGTCCATGGCTTACTCCGCCGCAACAGTGACTTGGGCTTCGCCTGACGCTGGTATGCGCGTTCCAAGCGGTTCGCCCTTGGCGGCCTTGCGGGCAAGGTAGAAGAGCACGCCGATATAAGCCGCAAGCAATGCTGCGTAGATCGCGAGGTAGACGATCAGGGTCGAGGCGACCAGCGGAGCCGGTACATCAGCCACAGCGGCTTCCGTAGTAAGCACGCCCTGCACCAGCCATGGCTGACGACCGATCTCGGTTGTGTACCAGCCGGCAAGCGTTGCCACCCAGCCGGAAAAGGCCATCGGCACCATCGCCCAAAGCAGCGGCTTGGGCAGACCTTCGACACCGCGCTTCTTGCGGGCCATGAAGAACACGGCAGACCAGCTGAGCAGCAGCATCGCCATGCCGGTCGCCACCATAATGCGGAAGCTGAAGAACACGGGTGCCACGGGCGGGTGCAGTACGGTACCATCCTCTGCCACGAAGTCATTGAGCCCAGGCACGACGCCATCAATCGAGTGTTTGAGGATCAGCGAGGCGCCGTTCGGGATGCCGATCTCGAAATCGTTGGAACGGGTTTCCTCGTTCGGGATGGCAAACAGAACCAGCGGCACGTTCGGCCCGGTTTCCCAGTTGCCTTCCATCGCGGCCACTTTCTGGGGCTGATGCTCCAGCGCGTTCAGGCCGTGGAAGTCACCTGCCAGGATTTGCAGCGGGATCAGCACCGCACCGATGGTCATGCCGGTCTTGAGCGTCGCGCGGACGCCGTTCGACCGATCCCCGATCAACCAACGGAACGCGCTCAGACCCGCCAGAAGGAAGGCCACGGTCAGGCCAGAGGCCAGCAGCATATGGACCAAGCGGTATGGCATGGACGGGTTGAAGATGATGGCCCACCAGTCGGTCGCAAAGGCCACGCCATCGCGCATCTCGAACCCGGCGGGTGTGTGCATCCAGCTGTTTAGGACGAGAATCCAAAACGCTGACATCGTCGTGCCGAACGCCACCAGAAACGTCGACAGTGTATGTAGCCAGCTTGGCACCTTCGACATTCCGAATAGCATGATCCCGAGGAATACCGCCTCAAGGAAGAAGGCGGTCATAACCTCATAGGCCAGCAGTGGGCCTGCGATATTGCCGACGCTTTCCATGAAGCCCGGCCAGTTGGTGCCGAACTGGAACGACATGGTGATGCCGGACACCACACCCATTGCAAAGCTGAGGGCAAAGACCTTGACCCAGAAGCGATAGGCCTCAACCCATTTCTGGTCACCTGTTCCGGCAAAACGCAGTTTGAAGAAAAGCAGTACCCAGCCCAATGCGATCGTGATCGTCGGGAACAGGATGTGAAACGAGATATTCGCACCAAACTGAATGCGCGAGAGGATGAGAGTGTCCATGAAAGGCCATCCTTTAAGGTAATTTTGTCTGTTACTGTGAAAGATAGGGCGCAGATGCAGGTTTCCCTGCTCCTGCGACAGCATTGCACACCGATTTCTGAAAGATGCCTTGGCGCAAACTCTATTTTTGGTTGCGCCTTGTTCAAAAGCACTTCGATACAGGACAATGTTGCGCAAAACACTCTCTAAAAGAAAGATTTTTGCGGCGTTTGGGCGATCTTGAGCAGAAAAAGAGGCAAATGGGCTTTTCATTTAATGGTAGAGTGTCGGCACCGGCAGTTAGACCGGGAACACTCCAAAGGGGGACATTATGTCTGAGAAATTCGTCGTGGGATACGACGGGAGCGATGTTGCAAAACGTGCTCTCGATTTCGCCGTATCACGGGCCCAGGCCCAAGGGGGCAGCATCCTGATCGTTCATGTTCTGGAATGGTCGCCTTACTCGTTCCTGACACCAGAAGAGATTGAAGAGCGCCATGCGCGCCGAAAAGAAGAGCTGGATCGCGCGGAAAAGGCGCTGATGGCGCCTCTGAAAGCCATGATCGCAGCCGCAGGTGTCCCTGTGGAAACCCAGATCAAATACGGCCACGTCGCCAAAACGTTGTGCGAAGTCGCCAAGAAGGAAGGCGCCACGCAGATGGTCATCGGCCGTGATGGCGATGGCGGACTGTCCAGCCGCGTGTTCGGCTCGGTTGCCGGCTCTCTGGTTCAGGTCGCTCCGGTGCCCTGCACAATCGTTCCATAACCGCAGAGGAAATCCAAAAGATGACACGTCTTGTTCCAACGGCGGTTCTGGCCGTCTGTTTCACCATGGTCGCAGCCCTTTCGGCATCGGCACAATCCATCGACGAAACCATCAACGGCATCTTCGCCAGCTCCACAGGTTGGTTCGTCAACCTGATCTTTAGCAACTTTCCCGGCACCAACTTTCCATGGATCGTCGGCTGGCTGGTGGTCGCTGCAACCGTGTTCACCGTCTATTTCGGGTTGATCCAGTTCCGCGCCTTCGGCCACGCCATCGCGCTGGTCAAAGGCGATTATTCGGACCCGAACGATGCGGGTGAGGTCAGCCACTTTCAGGCGCTGGCAACCGCGCTATCCGGCACTGTCGGCCTTGGCAATATCGCCGGTGTGGCGGTGGCCATCGGCATCGGTGGGCCAGGTGCCACGTTCTGGATGATCCTTGCCGGTCTTCTGGGTATGGCGTCCAAGTTCACCGAGTGTACGCTGGGCGTGAAGTACCGTAACGAATACCCGAACGGTACGGTGTCCGGTGGTCCGATGTACTACCTGACCAAAGGGTTCGCCGAACGCGGCGTCGGTGGCGGCAAGTTCCTTGCGGTGATGTTCTCGATCTTCTGTATTCTCGGGGCGCTCGGCGGCGGTAACATGTTCCAGGCCAATCAGGCCCATGCGCAGCTGACCAATGTGTTTGGCGAATACCCCGGTTGGATCACTGGCGTTATCTTTGCCGGGATCGTGTTCGCGGTGATCGTGGGTGGTCTGAAATCCATTGCCCGCGTGACCGAAAAGGTCGTGCCCTTCATGGGGATCATTTATGTCGGCACCGCGCTGATCATTATCCTCATGAACTACGACAAGATCGGCTGGGCCCTTGGCCAGATCTTTGCCGGGGCGTTTACCGGGCTTGGTGTGGCTGGCGGGCTTGTCGGTGCATTGATCCAGGGCTTCCGTCGCGCCGCGTTCTCGAACGAGGCGGGCGTGGGCTCGGCCGCGATTGCACACTCTGCGGTGCGCACCAAGGAGCCCATCACCGAAGGGTTCGTGTCTCTGCTGGAGCCGCTGATCGATACGGTGATCGTCTGCACCATGACGGCACTTGTGATCATCATCACCGGTCAGTTGATCTCGGATCCGAACACTGGCCTTTACGTGCTCAATGAAGCGGGCACCGCGATCCGCACCGTGGGCGACACATCCGGCGTGGCGCTGACCTCTGCGGCGTTCTCGTCGTCCATCGGAGGCTTCAAGTATATCCTCGCGCTGGCGGTGATCCTCTTTGCCTTCTCCACCATGATCTCGTGGTCCTATTACGGGCTGAAGGCGTGGACCTACCTGTTCGGTGAAGGCAAGGGTCAGGAACTGACCTTCAAGGTGATCTTCTGCCTCTTCGTTGTCATTGGCGCAGCAGCCAGCCTTGGCCCGGTCATCGACTTCTCGGATGCCGCGATCTTTGCCATGGCGGTGGTGAACATCATCGGTCTTTACGTCCTGATGCCCATCGTGAAGCGCGAGCTGAACAGCTACTGGTCGCGTCTGAAGTCCGGCGAGATCAAGAAGTTCTCCTGAACCGTTCAATGGACCTGAAATGCGAAAGGGCGGGCCATCTGGTCCGCCCTTTTCCGTGTCCGCATCGCAAAAGCGGTTTCAAAACCCGCGCGACATCATATATCTACCCCTCTCGCGGGCAAAGGAGACCGCAGCGATGGCCAAGCCAAAGGACAATCCGAACTACAAGGTGATCGCCGACAACCGTCGCGCGCGGTTCGACTATGCCATCGAGGATGATCTGGAGGCGGGCATTGTTCTGCAAGGCTCCGAGGTGAAGTCCCTGCGCGAGAACAGCGCGAACATCACGGAATGCTACGCGGCGGTCGAAGAGGGCGAACTGTGGCTCGTGAACTCGTATATCGCGCCTTACAACCGCGCGATGTTCCCGCATGAGGAACGCCGCCGCCGCAAGCTTTTGGTGTCGCGCAAGGAATTGTCACGCCTCTGGAACGAGACTCAGCGCAAGGGCATGACGATTGTGCCGCTGGTGCTTTACTTCAACGACAAGGGCAAGGTGAAGATGAAGCTCGGCATCGCCAAGGGTAAGAAAAACCACGACAAGCGCGAAACCGAAGCCAAGCGGGATTGGAGCCGTCAGAAGCAACGTCTGCTCAAGACGGCCGGCTGACGGGGAATTTCACACAGCTTTTTCGCTGAAATCCGAACCAGGTTTCAGCCACGCTCTCTCGCACATGCGGGGTGTGAGGGAGGCGCTGATCTTTGGAACTTTTTATATCGATGATGTCCGGCCTGTTGGTTGGGGTGATCGCCGGAGCGATGTTCAAGCATATAGACTATGGAGCACTGGTTAATGCGCTGGTCGGCCTGGCGGGTGGCGCAGCCGGTTATCAGGCAATCAGACGGGGGGCCTCGTCCAACAATTCAGAGCATACCGACCCTGCGCCCAGTCTTGAACTCGATGTATTTGTCGATTTGCTTGTGATTGGCGGAGTCGGTGGTGCGATCCTGCTTGTGGTATACGGTGCGCTGCGCAATCGGGCGTCGCGCTAGAGTCGAAAGTCACATCCGCGTCGATCCAGTCCTCTCCCTTGCGAGTCAGGGCGGTGAGTTCTATGCAGAACCGATCACATTAAGAAGCGGCGACAGACATGGCACAGGACGACCCGAAAACGCTGGTCTCGACAGACTGGCTTGCCTCGCATATGCGCGACCCCGATCTGCGCATTCTGGACGCGTCGATGTACATGCCGGGAAGCGAACGGGACGCAAAGGCCGAATATGCCCAGGGCCACATCCCCGGCGCACGGTTCTTCGACATCGACGAGATCTCTGACAGCCGCTCTGACCTGCCGCATATGGCGCCGCCGATCGAAAAGTTCATGTCGCGGATGCGGGCGATGGGTGTCGGCGATGGCCATCAGGTGGTGGTTTATGACGGCGCGGGCCTGTTTTCTGCTGCGCGTGTCTGGTGGCTGTTCAAGCTGATGGGCCAGAACGATATCGCGGTCCTCGATGGCGGCTTGCCGAAATGGGTCGCCGAAGGTCGCGAGCTTGAAGACATGCCTCCGATCATCCGCGACCGCCACATGACGGTGCGGCGTCAGGCGCATCTGGTCAAGGACGTGACGCAGGTCTCTGCTGCCTCCAAGCTGCGCGATCAGGAGATCATCGACGCACGCTCGCCCGGACGGTTCCGGGGTGAAGAACCCGAGCCACGCCCCGGCATGCGCGGCGGCCATATTCCCGGTTCGAAAAACGTCCACTATGCAAGCCTGCTCAACGCCGATCAGACGATGAAAACGCCCGAGGAAACCCGCGCGATTTTTGAAGCGGCGGGTGTGGACCTGTCGAAACCAGCCATCACCACATGCGGCTCTGGCGTCACCGCGGCGATCCTGTCGCTTGCAATGGCGCGCATGGGCAAAGACGACCATTCCCTTTACGACGGCTCGTGGTCCGAATGGGGGATGTTCCCCACGGTTCCCGTTGCCACTGGAGACAATTGATGTTCGAGACCCTCAAGGAACAACCTGCTGACAAAATCCTTGCCCTGATGCAGACCTATCGCGACGATCCGCGCGATGGGAAAATCGACCTGGGCGTTGGTGTCTACAAGGATGCGTCCGGCAACACGCCGATCATGCGCGCAATCAAGAACGCCGAGCAGCAGCTGTGGGAGGCCGAAACCACCAAGGCCTATACCGGTCTTGCGGGTGATCCGGCCTTCGCAGATGCGATGATCGCGATGGTTCTGGGCGATGCCGTGCCGCGCGCCAACGTGGCGGCTGTGGCAACGCCCGGTGGCACGGGTGCCGTCCGTCAGGGCTTTGACATGGTGAAGATGGCGAACCCGGAGGCCAAGGTCTTCGTCAGCGATCCGACCTGGCCGAACCACCTGTCGATCCTCAAGCACATGGGCATGACCATGGTGCCCTATCGTTATTTCGATGAGGAGTCGCGCGGTGTGGATTTCAACGGCATGATGGAAGACCTCGCCAAGGCTGGTCCGGGCGACATCATCCTTGTGCACGGCTGCTGCCACAACCCGACCGGTGCGAACCTCAACATGTCGGAATGGAAGGCGCTGGTTGATCTGCTGATCAAGACGGGTGCGACGCCGATGGTCGACATCGCCTATCAGGGCTTTGGGGACGGGCTCGAGGAAGACGCAGCAGCGACCCGCCTGATCGCGGCGTCGGTGCCGGAGACCATCATCGCAGCAAGCTGTTCCAAGAACTTCGGTATCTACCGGGAACGCACTGGTCTGCTCATGGCCGTCGCGGCCAATCCGTCGGCGCATAAGCTGAATCAGGGCACTTTGGCCTATCTGAATCGTCAGAACTATTCTTTCCCGCCGGATCATGGCGCGCGTCTGGTTACGATGGTGCTGACCGACGATGCGCTGCGCGCGGAATGGGCTGCAGAACTGGAAGAGATGCGGAACGGCATGCTTGGCCTGCGCGAACAACTCGCCGCTGAGCTGCAGCGCCTGTCGGGCTCTGACCGGTTCGGATTCATCGCCCAGCACCGGGGCATGTTCTCGCGGCTCGGGGCGACACCCGAACAGGTAGAGCGGCTGCGCGAGGAGCATGCGATTTATCTTGTCGGAGATTCCCGTCTGAACATCGCGGGTCTCAACAAGGAGTCGGTGCCGATCCTTGCAAAAGCGATGATCGACGTCGGGATCTGAGTTTACCTGTTATTCGAATTGCATGGGCGCCTTCGGGCGCCCATTCTTTTTGTCTCGGCCTGCAGCCTCGGGCCTATGGGGGTGTGACGCGTTTTTCGGGTGCGGTGCGGTTTGCAATGTTGCATTTGCATATTTGCAAAAAGAAGAAGCCGTCAGCCATGCGCCTTGACGCTGTCCTCGGGGGCCTGATCGCGGTCGAACATGCCGTAGTCGCGCATCACGTGGCAGACGCGCAGGCGGTAGTCCGAGAATATACCATTGCGGCCGTTGGATTGGGCATTGCGGTGCGCGGCCAGTTTGCGCCAGCGGTGCACCGCGTCTTCATCCTCAAAGAAGCTGATGGACAGAAGCTTGTCCGGGTTCGTCAGGCTTTGAAAGCGTTCGACCGAGATGAAGCCTTCGACCTGTTCCACCATCGGTCGCATGGTGGCTGCGATGTCGAGATAGGTGTCTTTCTGGCCCTCGGCGGGCATGACTTCGAAGATGATGGCGATCATTTTGGGTTCCCTTTTTGGGGGCGACAATGACTTGACTGCTCGCGGCAATCAATCCGGGTTCGCGCGGGTGAAGGGCAGCGGCATCGGTGGTTTGTACGGTTTGGGTGTCGAAACGTAAGGTTGAACCGTACGGGACGGATCGGGCGTCAGGATGTGCCGCAGGAGCGCCACCGGGTGGCGGCGTAGGGTGAGGCGCAGGGCGACGTAATCCTCGACCACCTGTTCGCCCTCGGTCATGGCGGGCAGGTGGGCTGCGGGTTCAATGATCGCCTCGCCGTCGATGTCGCCGTCAAACAGCGGCAGGGTCTTGCGGGTGGTCAGCGCCTTGGCCTCCCACAGGGCTTGCCTGCGGGTGAGGCCGATCTCGCGGAAGGTGTCGGCCTCGGCCAGACGGGCGATGGTCGCGGGGTCAAGCCCGGCGCGACGCCAGAGGTCACCGATGCTCTGGTAGCCATTGCCGCGTCCGGCGGCGATCCATGACGCGTCTTCCTCGTTCAACCCTTTGATCTGTCGGAAGCCCAGCCGCAGGGCGAGGCCACCCTTGGCGTCGGGTTCCATCACGTTGTCCCAGAAGCTGGCATTGATGCAGACAGGCAGGACGGTCACGCCATGTTCGCGCGCATCGCGGACGATCTGGGCCGGGGCGTAAAACCCCATGGGCTGGGAGTTCAGCAGCGCGCAGGCGAAGATGCCGGGGTGGTGGTGTTTGATCCATGCACTGGCATAGACCAGCAGGGCAAAGCTGGCGGCGTGGCTTTCGGGAAAGCCGTAAGATCCGAAGCCTTCGATCTGCGAGAAACAGCGTTCGGCGAAATCATCGTCATAGCCCTTGTTGCGCATGCCGCGCATGAAGAGGGTGCGGAACTCTGACACGTTGCCGTGTTTCTTGAAGGTGGCGAGAGACCGGCGCAGGCGGTCGGCCTGTTCGGGGGTGAAGCCCGCGCCGACAATGGCGATCTGCATCGCCTGCTCCTGAAAGAGCGGCACGCCAAGAGTTTTGCCCAGCACCGCCCCCAACTCGTCCGAGGGAAAGCTGACCTCTTCTTCGCCATTCCGGCGGCGGATGTAGGGGTGAACCATGTCGCCCTGGATCGGACCGGGACGGATGATCGCGACCTCGATCACCAGATCGTAGAAGGTGCGCGGTTTCATTCGGGGCAGGAAGTTCATCTGCGCGCGGGATTCGACCTGAAAGACACCAACGCTGTCGGCTTTGCAGAGCATGTCGTAGACCGCCGGGTCTTCGGGCGGCAGGGTGGCGAGGTTGTAGTTCTGGCCGTGATGCAGTTTCAGAAGATCAAAGCTCTTGCGGATACAGGACAGCATGCCGAGGGCCAGCACATCGACCTTGAGGATACCCAGAGCGTCGATATCGTCCTTGTCCCAGCAGATGACGGTGCGGTCCTCCATCGTGGCGTTTTCGATGGGGACCAGTTCGTCGAGCCGCCCTTCGGTGATGATGAAGCCGCCGACATGCTGGCTGAGGTGACGGGGAAAGCCGATGATCTCGAAGATCAGCTCCATCGTCAGCTTGAGGCGGTGGTCGTTCGGGTCGAGGCCGATTTCGCGCATCCGATGCTCTTCGAGGCCATTGGTCGAGAAGAAGCCCCAGAGCTGGGAAGAGAGCGCGCCGATGGTGTCTTGGCTGAGGCCCATGGCAGCACCGACTTCACGGATGGCGCGTTTGCCGCGGTAGTGGATCACGGTGGCACAGAGGCCGGCGCGGTGACGACCATATCGGTCGTAGATGTGCTGGATCACCTCTTCGCGGCGTTCATGTTCGAAATCGACGTCGATATCGGGCGGTTCGTCGCGGGCCTCGGACACGAAGCGTTCGAACACCATCGTGCCGATTTCGGGAGAGACCGAGGTCACGCCGAGGCAGTAGCAGACCACCGAGTTGGCGGCGGACCCGCGCCCCTGACAGAGAATGCCCCGGTCGCGGGCGAAGGCGACGATGTCGCGCACGGTGAGAAAGTAAGGTTCGTATTTCAGCTTGCCGATCAGGGTGAGTTCATGGGCGAGCAGCTTTTTCACCTTGTCGGGCGCGCCATGCGGGTAGCGCCATTTCAGCCCTTCGTGCGCGAGGCGGGACAGGCGCTGGGCGGCGGTCTCTGACCCGGTGATTTCGCTGGGGTATTCGTAGCGCAGTTGGCCAAGGTCGAATGTGCAGGTCTCGGCCAGTTCTGCAGCGCGGTCCACCGCATCGGCATGGGGGCCAAGCAGGCGGCGCATTTCGGCCTCGGACCGCAGGCGCTGTTCGCCATTGGCGAGCGCCTTGGTGCCCAGTTCGTCAACGCGGCAGCCCTGGCGGATGGCGGTGACCACATCCGCGAGCTTGCGGCGGCGGCCGTGATGCATGATCGGATTGGCCGAAGCCACGGTGGGCAGGCCCAAGCTGTGTGCCAGCGCTGCGATGCGGTCGAAGCGGGGGCTGTCCTGCCCGTCATAGAGCGGGCTGAGCAGGAGATGGGTCTGTCCGGGGAAGCGGCGCGACAGCCGTTCCGCCTGTGAATGCCAGTCGCCCGCGCCGCGCTGTGCCGTCAGCGCCTGTGTCGGCGGGTGCAGGAGCCAGATGAGACCGCCTGTGCATTGGACCAGATCGTCGAGTGTCAGGTGGCAGTCACCCTTGGGGGCGCGGCGGCGGCCGGTGGTGATCAGGCGGCAGAGCTGCGCCCAGCCTTGCCGTGTGCTGGCCAATGCGGTGGCGGTGAAGCCGGTGTCGGTGACGACCTTCGCGCCGAGGATAAGCCGGGGCACATGGGTCAGGATGTGACTGCGCCGGTGGTCGATGTGGGTGGGCACAGGCGGGCCGATGGGGCCATTGCGCGATTCAAGGTCGGTGCGTTCGCGGATGAGACGTTGGAGGGTTTTCCCTTCCGTCCAGGCGCGGACGATGCCAGCCACGGAATTGGTGTCGGTGATGGCGATGGCCGAGAGGCCCAGCGTGGCGGCACGCTCCATATACTCCTCGGGGTGAGAGGCCCCGGTGAGGAAGGTGAAATTGGAGGTGATCGACAGCTCTGCGAACATATCTCTCCTTTATGTTCTTATTTTGTTCTTTTTCCAGTGATTCGAGTCAGTCAGGCGGCCTGCATCCTGGCAGGCGGTGCGTTTGCGTATTTGGAAAGAGAAGAAGATCAGGCGATGGGCACGGAAAGCCATGTCAGCACATGGGTGCCCGTCAGGCGGTGCTGGATCTCGAAGCGGCGTCCCGTTGGCAGGGTTTCCGTCAGGTCGGTGGTCAGGGCGAGGGTCAGGCTGGTCTGGCCGGGGGCTTCGGTCAGTTCGGCGGCGTCGAAACCGAAATGGTGGCCGACCTGTGGGAAGAGCGCCTTGAACAGCGTTTCCTTGGCCGAAAAAGCCAGCGTGGCGTTGGTGGCCGAGGGAAACGGGCCTTGGGTGATCCTGTCGCGTTCGGTGGCGTTCAGGGTTTCGGAAAGGATCGCGTTCAGACTGCGGCCCGACGCGATGGCTTCGGTGTCGACGCCGTAGCTGTGGGTCGTGTCACGGGACAGCAGACAGGCGCAGCGGCCTCGCGCATGGCTGATCGAGCCGGACAGGCCCTTGGGCCAGAGTGGCGCGCGTCCGGGTTCGGTGGTCACGCGGGCCAGCGGATGATCCAGAAGCGCCATCGCGGCCCGTGCCATGGCCCGGCCTGCGAGATATTCGGCACGGCGTTTTTCGACCGCGCCCAACAGATGCGTCGGGCAAACGATGTCCAGACTGTCGAACAGGGACTGTACGAAGCCACCGGGGTGGAAGGATGCAGTGACCAGCACGGCTCCGGGACTGCGGCTGTCCTCGATGTCGATCTTCGACAGGAAGCCCTCGGAACGGGTGTGAATTTCGATGAGGGGGGCATGGGTCATGGCTGCCTGCAATCCCTGTAACGCTGCATCTGGTCAAGCAAAAAACCATCGGGTTGCATTTACTTGGGGTCCCGGCGGCACTAGTCCTTGGCGTGTCAACTGGAGGTGGTGCGATGCAAGGCGGAACCCGCACACGCGGCGTGATGTATGTGGCCTGGGGCAAGGCGCATGTGGATGTCGCGCGGCGGTCGGCGGCGTCGGTGAAACGGCACAATCCGGGACTGCAGGCGGCGATTTGGTGTGCGGCGGACGATGACACCAGCGGGTTTGACCAGAGCTTTGTCATTCCGCCAGAGATGACCCGGCCCAAGGTGGGAGCGCTGAAGTTCAGCCCGTATGACGAGACACTGTATCTGGACAATGACACGATGATCCGGGCGGATCTGTCGTCGCTTTTTGACCTCTTGCAGAAGTTCGATCTGTGCGGGGCGCACGTGATGCTGTGGCATCGGCCCCGGCACAAGCGGGTGTGGCAGACCGAGGTGCCGGAGACTTTTCCCGAGATCAATTGCGGGGTGCTTTTATATCGCAAGGATGCCGCGACTGATGCGTTCTTCGATGACTGGCAGGCGGCCTATGATGCGGCAGGGTTCAAGATCGACCAGCCGACGTTCCGCGAGACGTTGTGGAAGTCCGATCTGCGGTTCTATGTGTTCCCGCCGCAATTCAACAAACGGATCTTCGAGGCGTCGGAGTTGATCTGGTCGGACCAGCCGAAGCCGCGCATCCTGCACTTGCCAATCCTGCGGCCACAGAAGAATGCGCTGAAGAGGTGGCTCTCGAACCTGATCCGCTAGGGCGCGCTACGCGGCGTCGTGTCTTGTCTGCGCCGTGTGGCCGTGTCAGCATTCGCGTTCAAGGAGTGAGTGATCCATGCAGACTACGACACGTGAGACGGTGCATTTGCCGCAGACGCTTGAGCCGCGCAATCCGGGGATGGCGCTGGATCTGGACTGGGTGATGCGCGCGACCGCAAACCGCTCGGCGATTGAGCGGCGGGCGGCGACGCTGCCGGGGCGGCGGTCGGTCAAGAAGGACTATCAGGCGGCGTGGCTGTGCCGGGCGATCACCTGTATCGACCTGACCACTCTGGCGGGGGATGACACGGTGGGACGTGTGGCGCGGCTTTGCGCCAAGGCGCGGCAGCCGGTGCGGGCGGATCTGCTGGCGGCGCTGGGCATGGATGGGCTCAAGGTCGGTGCGGTCTGCGTCTATCACGACATGGTCGAGGCAGCGGTGGAGGCACTGGCGGGAACAGGGATTCCCGTTGCTGCGGTCAGCACGGGGTTTCCGGCGGGCCTGTCGCCGTTCCACCTGCGGGTGGCGGAGATCGAAGAGAGCGTGAAAGCGGGTGCTGCCGAGATCGACATCGTGATCTCGCGTCGGCATGTGCTGACGGGCAATTGGCAGGCGCTTTATGACGAGATGCGCGCCTTCCGCGCCGCCTGTGGTGAGGCGCATGTGAAGGCCATTCTGGCCACGGGCGAGCTTGGCACGTTGCAGAACGTCTCGCGCGCCTCGCTCGTATGCATGATGGCGGGGGCGGATTTCATCAAGACCTCGACCGGCAAGGAAAGCGTCAACGCCACGCTGCCGGTGTCGCTGGTGATGATCCGGGCGATCCGGGATTATTTCGAAGAGACCGGTTACCGCGTGGGCTACAAGCCTGCGGGCGGGATTTCCAAGGCGAAGGATGCGCTGGTGTACCTTGCGCTGATGAAGGAAGAGCTGGGTGACCGCTGGGTGCAGAACGATCTGTTCCGCTTTGGCGCGTCGTCGCTTCTTGGCGATATCGAACGGCAGTTGGAACATCATCTGACGGGTGCCTATTCGGCCTCGTGGCGGCACGCGGCCGGGTGAGGCGAAACGATGGGCAATAACCCGATGGTACTGCTGTTCGGCCTCTCGGCGCTGATGTGGCTGGGGGCGCAGAACTGGCGGCGGCGCAAACTGAAACGCGCGGTGCGCGACTTGCCAACGCTGATGCAGCGGATGCTGGGGCCGGAACCGGCCTTTGACCCGCCAGCCGATCCACCTGAAGGCTTGCAGCGGTTCGCGCATTTGCACGACCGGACGCGCCGAGTTGAATGGGTCATCCGTGGAGCGGCGCTCCTTTGGCTGGCCTACGTTGTTTTCCTGCTTGTGAAAGGCACCTTCCAATGACCGTACAAGAGATTTTCGAGAGTATGGACTATGGGACTGCGCCGGAATCGGCAGGCGACGCGCTGGCGTGGCTGGTCGATCAGGGGGACCGGTTCGGCCATTTCATCAATGGCGCGATGACAGACCCTGGTGAGGTGTTCGAGAGCGGCAATCCGGCCACTGGCGAGGTGCTGGCCCATTTGACGCAGGGCACGCAGGCGGATGTGGATTCAGCGGTCGCAGCTGCGCGCAAGGCCCAGAAAGCTTGGGCCAAGTTGGGCGGCGCGGGGCGGGCGCGGTATCTTTATGCGCTGGCGCGGCTGATGCAGAAACATGCGCGGTTGTTTGCGGTGCTTGAGACCTTGGACAACGGCAAGCCGATCCGCGAAAGCCGGGACATCGACGTGCCTTTGGCGCAGCGGCATTTCTATTATCACGCCGGGCAAGCGCAGTTGTTTGACAGCGAATTTGCCGGGCGCGAGGCGCATGGCGTCTGTGGTCAGGTGATTCCGTGGAACTTTCCTTTGCTCATGCTGGCGTGGAAGGTTGCGCCTGCTTTGGCGGCTGGGAACACGGTTGTTCTTAAGCCTGCGGAATACACGTCACTGACCGCGCTTTTGTTTGCGGATGTGTGCCGTCAGGCCGGGTTGCCAAAAGGTGTGGTGAACATCGTCACCGGAGACGGAGCGGTGGGTGAGATGATCGTAACGCACCCGGATGTGGACAAGGTGGCGTTTACCGGATCGACCGCCGTGGGGCGTCGTATCCGTGAGGCGACGGCAGGGTCGGGCAAGGCCCTGACCTTGGAGTTGGGGGGCAAGTCGCCGTACATCGTGTTCGAGGATGCGGATCTGGATTCTGCGGTTGAGGGCCTCGTCGATGCGATCTGGTTCAATCAGGGGCAGGTCTGCTGTGCAGGGTCGCGCCTTCTGGTGCAGGAAGGTGTCGCGGATCGTTTCTATGCCAAGCTGAAGGCGCGGATGGACAAGCTGCGGGTCGGATCGCCTTTGGACAAGTCGATCGATGTGGGAGCGATTGTCGATCCGAAGCAGTTGGAGACGATTCAGAAGCTGGTGGACAGCAACACGGCGGGTGAGACCTATCGCGCGAATTGCGAGATGCCGGAAGCGGGCTGTTTCTATCCCCCCACTTTGATCACCGGGCTGAGTACGGCTGACCCGCTGATGCAGGAAGAAATCTTTGGGCCGGTGCTGGTGGGCACGACGTTCCGCACGCCGTCCGAGGCGGTCGATCTGGCGAACAACACGCGCTACGGGCTTGCGGCGACGCTGTGGAGCGAGAACATCAACGTCGCCTTGGACATCGCGCCCAAGCTGGCGGCAGGTGTTGTCTGGATCAACGGGACCAACATGTTCGACGCGGCAGCTCCCTTTGGAGGCATCCGTGAAAGCGGGTTCGGGCGTGAAGGTGGGCCGGAAGGGATAATGGTCTATACGAAGCCTTCGGGCACCGGTAAGGCGCTGGGCAAGATTGCCGGGTTCAGCAGCGGGCCGGATGCGGAGCCTCAGGCGGTGGACCGGACGGCCAAGCTTTATGTCGGGGGCAAGCAGGCGCGGCCCGATGGCGGCTATGCCTATGAGGTCTACACCAAGGCGGGCAAGCTGATCGGGCAGGCGCCTTTGGCAAACCGCAAGGACGTGCGCAACGCGGTTGAGGCGGCGCGTGGGGCGGCAGGCTGGGCCGGGACAACGGCGCATCTGCGGGCGCAGATCCTGTATTACATCGCGGAGAACCTCGCCGCGCGGAAAGACGAGTTTGCGGCGCGGTTGAACCAGATGACAGGTGCCAAGACCGGCGCGAAAGAGGTGGATGTCGCGGTGAACCGGCTCTTCACCCATGCTGCATGGGCCGACAAGTTCGACGGGCGCGTGGCGCAGGTGCCGTTGCGCGGGGTCGCGTTGGCCATGCGGGAACCCTGTGGTGTGATCGGGGCATTCTGCCCGGATGATCACCCGCTTCTGGGCCTTGTGTCGGTGATGGCCCCGGCGATTGCGATGGGCAACCGGGTGGTACTGGTGGCGTCCGAGCCGTTCCCGCTGGCGGCGACGGATTTCTATCAGGTGCTGGACACGTCGGATGTGCCGGGCGGCGTGGTCAACATCCTGACCGGCCGGCACGCCGAATTGGCCCCGACACTGGCGCAGCACATGGATGTGGAGGCGGTCTGGTCGTTCTCTTCGAGTGATCTGTCAGCCGTGATCGAACGCGGTGCGGCGCTCAACCTCAAGCGGACATGGGTCAACTATGGGCGCAGCCGCGATTGGATGGGGGTCGAAGGCGAGGGGCGCACGTTCCTCGATGCGGCGACCGAAACCAAGACTGTGTGGGTTCCTTATGGCGCATGACCGCCAATTTTGTCGCGGGTCATTGAGAATTCGGCCCTGCGGTGTTATTTTCACTCCACCCAGCGCCGGGGCGGAACGGCGTTTACACTTAGGAGGACGATGTCCTGTCTTTTCAAACGGATGTGGCGCGTGCCACTGACGGGGGTCTGCCCATGACCGGCACACCCGGAACCGGATCAGCCAGCGAAGCGACGCTCGCGGTGATTCTTTCTGAACTCGACGAAAACAAAGCCGAAGACATCGTGCAGATCGACCTGCGTGGCAAAACGTCTATTGGCGATTATATGGTCGTGTGCTCGGGGCGGTCGACCCGCCAGGTGTCGGCACTGGCCGAAAAGCTGGTCGAAAAGCTCAAGGCCGACCGTGGTATCCTGTGCAAGGTCGAGGGCAAGGAAACCGGCGATTGGGTGCTGATCGATACGGGCGACGTGATCGTTCACATCTTCCGGCCGGAAGTGCGTGAATTTTACCAGTTGGAAAAAATGTGGCTCCCGGCAGGGACCGCGCTGACCAACTAGGATGCGTGTGCATCTTCGCGCGGTCGGGCGGCTTGCGGGCCGCTCGGAGGAACGCGCGCTGACCGACGACTACCTGTCGCGCTTTGGCCAGACGGGGCGCGGCCTTGGCTGGCGCTTCGAGGGCGAAACCGAGGTCGAGGACAAGAAGAACGGTGGGATGGCGGCAGAGGCAGCGTTGCTGCGGGCCGCGATCCCGGCGGGGTCTCTTCTGGTCTGTCTTGACGAGCGGGGCGCGCTTATGTCCTCGCCTGACTTTGCCAAAAAGCTGCAGGGCTGGGCCGATCAGGGGCGGTCAGATGTCTGTTTTGTCATTGGCGGGGCAGATGGGATTGATCCGTCGCTCAGGGCCGAGGCGGATATGCTGCTGTCCTTTGGCAAGATGGTCTGGCCGCACAAGCTGGTGCGGGTGATGATTGCAGAGCAGCTGTATCGGGCGGCGTCGATCATCGCGGGGACACCCTATCATCGGGATTAGGGACACGATGCGACGACGCATCGTGGCTTTCGGTCGACCGAAAGCGGGTGCCTTTGGTCAAGTGTAGGCGATAACCAAAAGGATCACGCCGAGGATCACACGGTAGATCACGTACGGTGTGAAGCTGACGGATTTCAGCAGTTTGAACATCAGTTTCAGCGCTGCCAATGCCGAAAGGAGGGCAAAGACCGCCGCGATCCCGGCGTCGCGGACGATGCTCATATCCGCCTCTTGCGCGACTTCGATGCTGAGCAACGCGCCCGAGGCGAGGATCGTCGGGATCGACATCAGCATGGACAGCCTTGCCGCGCTTTCCCGATCATAGCCCAGTTGCCGCCCCGCGGTGATGGTGATGCCCGAGCGTGAGGTGCCGGGGATCAGGGCCAGCGCCTGCCAGAGACCCATGATGGTGGCGTCTTTCAGGCTCCAGCTTTCGGCGCGTTTGGTTGTCGGACCGGTCTGGTCAGCCCAATAGAGGACGATGCCGAAGAGCAGCATGGTCCAGCCGATCACGGCGGTGGAGCGCAACAGATCATTGAGGCCCGACAGCTTGAGCGCCAGACCCACCAGGATGACCGGGATGGTGGCGATGATCAGGCAGAGCGCCCAGAACGCGCCTTGGGTGTCGATCTTGCCCCGGATCACACGCCCTGCGCCGAGTGTCACGATTTTCACGTCGGACCAGAAATAGAGGATCACTGCCAGCAGTGTTCCGACATGTACGGCCACATCAAGTGCCTGCCCCTGATCGGCCATACCTGTCAGATTCGGCAGGAGAATCAGGTGGCCCGACGAGGAAATCGGCAAAAATTCTGTAATGCCCTGAATCAACGCTAGGATAAGCAGATGGGTCAGGGCCATGGTGTGATGTCCGAGTACAAATTCTGGCTTGGGTATAAAGCCTTTAAAACCAATAGGAAGGATAAATTTAAGTCCGGATCGGACCTAAAATAGCTGCATTGCAGCATGAATTTGCCTCGACGCAGGCGAAATTCACAAAAATAGGTCAGCATAAGTGACTTTTCTTTCTCTTTGGTCTTCTATAATCAGGCGCGACCAGATGAAGGGAAGGACATGCGCTATGGCAAAGCAGCCGATGTTGAAGTTCGTCAAAGTTGAACGCGACATGCCCACAAAGCGTGCTGCCGAAGAGCGGCGCGAGGACTTCCACGAAATTTACGCGGAATATGCCGATGCGAAGGCAAAGGAACAGGCCAGCCGCTGTTCACAGTGCGGTGTGCCCTATTGCCAGTCGCATTGCCCGCTGCACAACAATATCCCCGATTGGCTGCGCCTGACCGCCGAAGGCCGGTTGCAGGAGGCCTATGAGGTCAGCCAGGCGACCAATACCTTCCCGGAAATCTGTGGCCGCATCTGTCCGCAGGACCGTCTGTGCGAAGGCAATTGCGTGATCGAACAATCCGGCCACGGCACTGTGACCATCGGGTCGGTCGAAAAGTACATCACCGATACCGCGTGGGAAGAAGGTTGGGTTCTGCCGATCAAGCCCGCACGGGAGCGCAAGGAAAGCGTTGCGATCATCGGTGCAGGGCCGGGTGGCTTGGCTGCGGCCGACGTGCTGCGCCGTCAGGGTGTGCAGGTCACCGTTTATGACCGTTACGACCGCGCGGGTGGTCTGCTGACGTACGGCATCCCCGGTTTCAAGCTTGAGAAGCCCATTGTCATGCGCCGGAACGATCAGCTGGAAAAGGGCGGCGTGCGCTTTGTTCTGAACTGCAACATCGGTGAGGACATGTCGTTTGACGAGATCCGCGAACAGCATGACGCGGTGATCATCGCGACCGGCGTCTACAAGTCGCGTGATCTGGGCGGTCCGGGGTCGGGTGCCGATGGCATCGTCAAGGCGCTCGATTATCTGACCGCGTCGAACCGCAAGAGCTTTGGCGACGACGTGGCTGAATTCGACAGCGGCAAGCTGAACGCGGCAGGCAAGAAGGTTGTCGTGATCGGTGGTGGCGATACCGCCATGGACTGCGTCCGCACCGCGATCCGTCAGGGGGCCGAGTCGGTTAAATGTCTCTATCGCCGTGACCGCGCCAACATGCCGGGGTCGCAGCGCGAAGTGCAGAACGCCGAGGAAGAAGGCGTGCAGTTCGAATGGCTGACCGCGCCCAAGGGCTTTACCGGCGATCCCGTGAACGGCGTGATCGTTGAACGGATGCGGCTTGGTTTGCCGGATGCTACCGGTCGTCAGATGCCTGAAGTGATCGAAGGGTCGGACTATGTTGAGCCTGCGGATATCGTCATCAAGGCGCTGGGCTTTGAACCGGAAGCGCTTCCGACGCTTTGGGGTGTGCCGGAACTGGAAGTGACCCGTTGGGGCACGATCAAGGCGGAATTCACCACAGGTGCAACGGCGCTGCCGGGGGTCTATGCCGTGGGCGACATCGTGCGCGGTGCGTCGCTGGTTGTCTGGGCGATCCGCGATGGACGCGACTGTGCCGAGGCCGTGCTGCGCCAGTTGAACGGCGCGAGTGCCGTCGCTGCGGAATGAGCGATATCGCCGCTCCTTACCGGCGGACGGGTCGGCTTGTTGGCACCTGCCTTTGCGGTGGAACACGCATCCGCGTGGATGGTGACTACGTCGCCGCTGTTGGTGTGTGCCACTGCCGGAAGTGTCGGGTCTGGTCCGGGACGATCACCGGATACTTTCTTGCAAAACCCGATGCGGTGTATGTCGAGGGCCCGACCAAGAGCTACGCGTCGACGCCTTTTGCCTCGCGCACCTTTTGCGAGGTGTGTGGGACGAACCTTTGGCTTCGCAACAACGGCGAAGACGACGAGTACGAATTGATGCCCGCGCTGTTTGCCGAGGCGGATTCGTTTCCCGTCATATCTGAAATCTACTGCGACCGCGCGCCAGCCTACGGGCAGCTCAAAGGCGACCACAAGCGCGCGACGCAGGCGCAATATGAAGCGAACAACCCTTTTGTCGAAGGAGACACGCCATGACCAAGTATGATCAAGAATGGGTCCGCGCCGAGGAAGCCAAGCGCAAATGGATGGCGGAGAACGGTCTCTACTCGGAAGAAGACGAGCATTCGTCCTGTGGCGTGGGCCTTGTGGTCAGCCTTGATGGCAAGCCGTCGCGCAAGGTGGTCGAGGCGGGTATTGATGCGCTCAAGGCAATCTGGCACCGCGGTGCTGTCGATGCTGATGGTAAAACCGGCGATGGCGCGGGTATTCACGTGCAGATCCCGGCCCCGTTCTTTTACGACCAGATCGAACGCACCGGTCACAAGCCGCGCAAGGACGAGCTGATGGCCGTGGGTCAGGTCTTCCTGCCGCGTACCGATTTCGGCGCACAGGAAACCTGCCGGACCATCGTGGAAACCGAAGTTCTGCGCATGGGCTACTACATCTACGGCTGGCGGCACGTGCCGGTCAGCGTGGATTGCCTTGGCGAAAAGGCCAACGCGACCCGCCCCGAGATCGAACAGATCCTGATTTCGAACGCCAAAGGTGTCGACGAGGAAACGTTCGAGCGCGAGCTTTATGTGATCCGTCGCCGGATCGAAAAGGCTGCGGGTGCAGTGGGGATCGGGCAGCTTTACATCGCGTCGCTGTCTTGCCGGTCAATCATCTACAAGGGCATGATGCTGGCGGAACAGGTGGCGGAGTTCTATCCCGACCTGCAGGACGAGCGGTTCGAGTCGGCGTTCGCGATCTATCACCAGCGCTATTCGACAAACACCTTCCCGCAGTGGTGGCTGGCGCAGCCGTTCCGCATGTTGGCCCATAACGGTGAGATCAACACGCTCAAGGGCAACGTCAACTGGATGAAGAGCCACGAGATCCGCATGGCCTCGTCGGCGTTCGGGGACATGGCCGAGGACATCAAGCCGATCATCGCCAATGGCGCGTCGGATTCGGCGGCATTGGACGCGGTGTTCGAAGTGCTGGTGCGTGCGGGCCGCAATGCGCCGATGGCCAAGACCATGCTGGTGCCTGAATCTTGGTCGAAGCAGGCCATCGAACTGCCCGAAGCGTGGCGCGACATGTATTCCTACTGCAACTCGGTGATGGAGCCATGGGACGGCCCTGCCGCCCTTGCCATGACCGATGGTCGCTGGGTCTGTGCCGGTCTTGACCGGAACGGCCTGCGTCCGATGCGCTATGTCGTGACGGGCGATGGCCTGCTGATCGCGGGTTCCGAGGCTGGCATGGTTCCGATTGACGAAGGCACCGTGCGCGAAAAGGGCGCGCTTGGGCCGGGTCAGTTGCTGGCTGTCGATATGAAAGAGGGCAAGCTCTACCACGACGTTGAAATCAAGGACAAACTTGCGGCCAGCCAACCCTTCGGTGAATGGGTCGGCAAGATCAACGAGCTTGATGAAGAGCTTGGCAAAGTGACCGAGACCCCGATGTTCGAGGGTGCGGAACTGCGCCGTCGTCAGATCGCGGCGGGATATACCATCGAAGAGTTGGAGCAGGTTCTGGCGCCGATGGCCGAGGACGGCAAAGAGGTCGTTGCGTCTATGGGCGACGACACGCCGTCGGCGGTTCTGTCCAAGAAGTACCGGCCTTTGTCGCATTACTTCCGCCAGAACTTCAGTCAGGTGACCAACCCGCCGATCGACTCGCTTCGCGAATACCGCGTGATGAGCCTCAAGACACGGTTCGGCAACCTGAAGAACGTGCTCGACGAGTCGAGCGCACAGACCGAGATCCTCGTGCTGGACAGCCCGTTTGTCGGCAATGCACAGTTCAAGGAATTGGCCAACCACTTCAACGCCGGTCTCTGCGAGATCGACTGTACCTTCCCGGCGAACGGCGAACAGGGTGCCTTGCAGGTTGCGTTGGAGCGTATCCGCTCCGAGGCGGAAGACGCGGTGCGGTCTGGTGCCGGTCACATCACCCTGACCGACGAGTATTGCGGTGAAGGCAAGGTGGCGATGCCGATGATCCTTGCCACCAGCGCGGTGCACAGCCACCTGACCCGCAAGGGTCTGCGGACCTTCTGTTCGATCAATGTGCGGTCGGCGGAATGTATCGACCCGCATTACTTTGCGGTTCTGATCGGTGCAGGTGCGACCGTGGTGAACGCCTATCTGGCAGAGGATTCGCTGGCGGATCGCATCAAGCGAGGTCTTCTGGACCTGACCTTGACCGAGGCGGTGGCCAAGTACCGTGAGGCGGTTGACCAGGGCTTGCTCAAGATCATGTCGAAGATGGGCATCTCGGTGATCTCGTCCTATC
The DNA here is from genome assembly GCF_017643905.1 of Marivita sp. Lineage (GTDB taxonomy): Bacteria > Pseudomonadota > Alphaproteobacteria > Rhodobacterales > Rhodobacteraceae > Marivita. The sequence goes on along the minus strand of NZ_JAEPMO010000013.1, from coordinate 7,479 downwards.
GCGGCGGTCTGAACTTCGAGGCCGTGGGTCTGAGCCGTGCCATGTGTGCGGAATACTTCCCCGGCATGTTGAGCCGGATTTCCGGCATTGGCCTGAACGGGCTGCAGCGCAAGGCCGAGGAAATCCACGCGCTGGGCTTCCGGGGTGGTCAGGACGTGCTGCCGATTGGTGGCTTCTACAAGGCGCGCAAGTCGGGCGAGACCCATGCGTGGGGCGCGCAGACAATGCATCTCATGCAGATGGCCTGCAACAAGGCGTCCTACGAGATCTGGAAGACCTATTCCAAGGCGATGCAGGCGAACCCGCCAATCCATCTGCGTGACCTCTTGGCAATCAAGCCGCTGGGCGAGCCGATTCCGCTGGAGCAGGTGGAAAGCATCACCAGCATCCGCAAGCGGTTCGTGACCCCCGGCATGTCACTGGGTGCGCTGTCGCCCGAGGCGCACAAGACGCTGAACGTCGCAATGAACCGGATCGGCGCGAAGTCCGATAGCGGTGAAGGTGGCGAAGACCCGGCGCATTTCGTGCCAGAGCCGAATGGCGACAACCCGTCTGCGAAGATCAAGCAGGTGGCGTCGGGCCGGTTTGGCGTGACTGCCGAATACCTGAACCAGTGCGAAGAGCTTGAGATCAAGGTCGCACAGGGTGCGAAGCCCGGTGAGGGTGGTCAGCTTCCGGGCATGAAGGTCACCGACCTGATCGCCCGCCTGCGCCATTCGACCAAGGGTGTGACGCTGATTTCACCGCCGCCGCACCACGACATCTACTCGATCGAAGACCTCGCGCAGCTGATCTATGACCTCAAGCAGATCAACCCGCGCTGCAAGGTGACGGTCAAGCTGGTGGCATCCAGCGGCGTCGGTACGATTGCCGCCGGTGTGGCCAAGGCCAAGGCGGACGTGATCCTGATTTCCGGCCACAACGGTGGCACCGGCGCGTCGCCTGCGACCTCGATCAAATACGCGGGTCTGCCGTGGGAGATGGGCCTGACCGAGGCGCATCAGGTTCTGTCGATGAACAAGCTGCGGGATCGTGTGACCCTGCGGACCGATGGTGGCCTGCGCACAGGGCGTGACATTGTCATGGCGGCGATGCTGGGCGCCGAGGAATACGGCATCGGCACAGCGGCGCTGATCGCAATGGGCTGTATCATGGTGCGTCAGTGCCAGTCGAACACCTGCCCGGTTGGTGTCTGTACGCAGGACGAATCCCTGCGGGCCAAGTTCACCGGCAACGCGGACAAGGTGGTGAACCTGATCACCTTCTACGCGCAGGAAGTGCGGGATGTGCTGGCGTCGATTGGTGCGCGGTCTCTGGAAGAGGTGATCGGACGAGCCGATCTGCTGAGCCAGGTCAGCCGTGGGTCGGATCACCTTGACGATCTCGACCTCAACCCGCTGCTGATCCGCGTCGATGGGTCGGACGACATCGTCTATGACCGCAACCGCCCGCGGAACGCAGTGCCGGACACTCTGGATGCGGAAATCGTGCGCGATGCGGCACGGTTCCTTGAGGATGGTGAGAAGATGCAACTGTCCTACGCGGTGCAGAACACGCACCGGACCGTGGGCACACGCACCTCGTCGCATATCGTGCGCAAGTTCGGCATGCGCAACGCGCTGCAACCGAACCACCTGACGGTGAAACTGACCGGCTCTGCGGGCCAGTCGCTGGGCGCGTTTGCTGCTCCGGGGCTGAAGCTCGAAGTGTCTGGTGATGCCAACGACTATGTCGGTAAGGGTCTGTCGGGCGGCACCATTGTGGTGCGTCCGCCGATGATGTCGCCGCTGGTAGCGGCCGAGAACACGATCATCGGCAACACCGTGCTCTACGGGGCGACCGACGGCTACCTTTTTGCCGCAGGTCGCGCGGGCGAGCGGTTCGCGGTGCGGAACTCTGGGGCCAAAGTGGTGGTCGAGGGCTGTGGATCGAACGGCTGTGAATATATGACCGGAGGTGTTGCGGTGATCCTTGGCGATATCGGGGCCAACTTCGGTGCGGGTATGACCGGCGGCATGGCCTATCTCTACGATCCCGAGGGCAAGGCGCAGGCGCTTATGAACCCTGAGAGCATTGTGACCTGCCCGGTGACGGTGGATCACTGGATCGACCAGTTGAAGGGCCTGATCGAGCGTCATGCCGAGGAAACCATGAGCCGCAAGGCGCAGGACATCCTGCAGCATTGGGACCTCGAACTGGGCAACTTCATGCAAGTCTGCCCGAAAGAGATGCTGGACAAGATCAGCCATCCGCTGGGCATCGAAAAGAAAGCGGTTCCTGCCGAATAATTGCGGAGCCAGTGACCAGGTCAACGACCCGGCCCTGCGGCCGGGTCGTTTGCGTTTTGGGGCATTGATTGCGTATTGGCGACAAAAACGAGCCTCAATACGGCCAAATTGCCCCCCTATCCCGATCCCGACCCAGTACGGAGTTCGGGACATGGAAACACTGCAGAACTTTATCGCGGCGACGCTTGATGCGCCCTTCGATTTCAATGTGCGGTACTCCATTTTTTACCTGACCTGCACGGTCCTGATCGCCTTTGGCATCTGGAAATACCGGGGCAGTCCGGGCACGTTCACCTCTTGGCTGTTGCCGAAAGAGGTCTACCGGCACCGTTCCAACCTGTTGGATATAAAGCTGTTTTTCGCATCGCGCTTTTTCGCCGTATTGGGCGTGTTTGGCGCGGTGTTCTTTCCGACAACGGTCGCCTACGGGCTTCTGGCGCAATTCGGCGGTGCCGATTACGCGCCGCCCGAAACCACCTGGCTGCGCATCGCTGCCGTTACCCTGATCGTCGTGGTCGTCAGCGATTTCTGCAAATATTGGGCACACCGCGCGCATCATGAATGGCGCGCGCTTTGGCCGTTCCACGCGGTGCATCATTCGGCGGATGTGCTGACGCCTTTGACGGTGCAGCGGGTGCATCCGCTGGAGCCGATGATCAATTCACTGTTGATGACGCTTTTCGTCGGCATCGCGCAGGGTTTGGCGCTCTACTTCCTTGTTGGTGAGTTGAGCATGGTCACCATTGGCGGCGCCAATGCGGTCTATTTCCTATTCCATACGCTCGGCTCGAACTTCCGGCACAGCCATATCTGGATCAGCTACGGCCGGGTGATGGAGCACATCCTGATCTCGCCGGCCCAGCATCAGATTCACCATTCGGTTGCCGTCAAACACCATGACAAGAACTACGGGTCGATCTTTGCGATCTGGGACTGGATGTTTGGCACACTTTACGTTCCCGAAAGCTACGAGGACCTGACCTTTGGCGTGTCCGATGCCAAGGGCCAACGTCGCGAGCAACCTTATGAGACCCTTGGCGCTGCCTTGTTCAAACCGTTTGTGGAAAGCGCACAGAATGTGCTTGGCATGGTGCGGAAGGGACGGCCAGCCGCAACCGGAACCGTGGGTACCGCACGCATGAGCCAAGGGTTTTCGCTCTGGCTGGATGCTCTGCGGGCCGGTGCCGCGTTGACGGTGCTGTTCGGACATATGGCGCATACGCGCTTTACCGGCGGAGATTATCAGTTCCTGCGCGATTGGAACGTGGCCAGCGATGCGGTTGCCGTCTTCTTTGTCCTGTCGGGTGTGGTCATTGCCTATGCTGCGCAGCGCGACGGAACATTGGGACGCTATGGGTTCAACCGGATCACACGGATCATGTCGGTGTTGATCCCGGCTTTGATGCTGACGCTGGTCTTTGATGCGGTAGGCACAGCCAAGGATATGTCGGCCTATCAGGCGCCCTATTATCAGGACGTGCCGCTGGGCGAATTCTTCTGGCGTGGCCTGACGCTCACCAATCTTTGGACCGGAACCGGAGACTGGGTGCGCCTTGGCAGCAACGGTCCGATCTGGTCACTGAGCTACGAGGTGGCGTTCTATCTGATCTTCGGCGCGGTGCTGTTCCTGACAGGTGTTCAGCGCATCGCGGTCTTGCTGGTTTTGGTTCTTCTGGTGGGCGTGCCAGCCTTGGCTTTGCTGCCCGCGTGGTGGGTCGGCGTCTGGGTATGGCGGCATGCGTCGGTGCTGACCGATGGCCACGGTCGCGGTCGCGCTTGGGTGCTTGCGGTGGGCAGCGTTGTCGCGCTGGTGATGATGAAGATGTCGTCGATCCCTGCCGATCTGGAAAGCTTTACCGCGCGCTTGCTTGCGCCGCATGACCACCACGCGATTCTTGTTTATTCGAACGAGGTGCTTTGGAACTCGGTGATCGCGCTGTGCCTCGCGCTGCATCTGGTGGGCGTGCGGTATCTGGCCGACACCTGGCCTGAACGGACCGAAGGCGGCATTGCCAAAACGGTGCGTTGGGTCGCGGGTGGCAGCTTCTCGCTCTATCTCGTGCATTACCCGACGCTGCATCTGCTCGATGCAACACTGCCGGAAACCCTGCCGGCCTATAACCTCGTCTTCCTGCTGCTGACGCTGTCGATCTGTTTTGGCTTTGCCACGCTGTTCGAGCGGCCCATCCGCCAGTATCGCGCCGCTCTTCTCAAAACATGGGACCGCCTTGCGCCGCATGTCCCAGCAATGAATCGGAGGTCCGTGTCATGAGCGGTTCAGGTTGCAAAGGCTGCAAGAACGCCCAGAACGGCGGGTGCGCCCGCGCCAAGGCAGGTCAGCCCATATTTCCAGTCTCGGTTCTGACCGGTGATCCGCAGCAGTCCACCCATCGCAAGGCCAAGACCGATCATGAACGCCGGAAGAGCGATCGCGCCGCTCAACGCGATTGAGAGCCAAGGCTCGATAAAACCCGTCTGAACCAGAAGCCATAGCGTCAGCGCGGCAACAGCGGCCACGGCGCACAGACCGACGCCCTGCACCAAAGCCTTTTGTGCAAGCGTAAAGGCGAAGGCCAACCAAAGGCTGCACAGATAGAAGCCAAGAAGCGCGAGAACGAGAAGCATGCTCTGGGTCTTGTGCGATATCGGGCAAAAGTAAACCAGTTTCACCAAGTTGCCATTCTGTGGCCCAGCTTGCACCGGATTCTGCGACTACCCGCGATGACGGACAAGACCAGAGGGGATGTTTTCTTGCATGGCAGTTGCGCCTAATGTGCCTGCGATGGCAGGCGGAAAACCCAAACCCACTCCTCAGCAGGGGCCTCGGCTGAACAAGCCGAAGGCCAAGCGCACGCGTGCCGGAAAAGAGCCGGGTCTGGTCGACAAGATCCTCGCGCCCTATCGCTGGCTGTTGAAATGGGGCTTTCGCACGGCTCTTGCGCTGATCGTTCTGGTTCTGGCGATTGTCGGGCTGTTCGGCGTTGTGAACCCGCCGACAACCCATACGATGTGGTCCGAGGGGCGCCGTCTGGGCGCGCCCGTCGATCAGGTCTGGGTCGATGCCGAGCAGATCGCACCAGTGATGTTCCGCTCTGCCGTGGCGGCGGAAGACGCAAATTTCTGTCTGCACTGGGGCTTTGATGTAGACGCCATTCAGGCCGCCATCGAAGCAGGCGGCGCGCGGGGCGCCTCGACGATTTCGCAGCAGGTCGTAAAGAACGTGTTTCTCTGGCAGGACCGGTCCTGGGTGCGCAAAGGCCTGGAGGCGGTGCTGACCCCGGTGTCCGAAGCGATGTGGTCCAAGCGGCGTATTCTTGAGCTGTATCTGAACGTCGCTGAATTCGACGAGGGTGTGTTTGGCGTACAGGCTGCTGCCCAGCATTATTTCGGCGTTGATGCTGCCGATCTCAGCCCTCTTCAGGCAGCGCGGCTGGCCGCGGTTCTGCCGTCGCCCAAGACGCGATCCGCCTCGAACCCGAGCAATTTCGTGGACCGCCGCGCCCGTTCGATCCGGAGTGGGGCAGAGACCATCAATCAGGACGGTCGGGCCGCCTGTTTCCAGAATTGAGCCCGGTTGGGTGAGACGAAAACCGCGCGTCTGGGATTAATCCGGCTCCGGCCCATTGTATTGCGGGGCGCTTCGCGGCAATTAGAAGGGACCGATCACCCAATTTTCGAGACTCGTTTCGCATGGCCAAACTCTATCATGTTCCGTTGTCGCCGTTCTGCCGCAAGGTTCGGCTGAGCCTTGCGGAAAAGAAGATCGAGTGCGAGTTGGTGGAAGAGAAATACTGGGAGAAAGACCCGGATTTCCTGCGCCGCAATCCCGCTGCGAAGGTGCCTGTTCTCAAGATCGATGGGCGTACGATGGCGGAAAGTGCGGCCATCTGCGAATATCTCGAAGAGAAATATCCCGAACCGCCGCTGATGCCCCGGTCGCTGGATGCGCGCTATGAAGTGCGGCGTCTGGTGGGTTGGTTCGACGACAAGTTCCACAATGAGGTGACGTCGAAACTGCTTTACGAGCGGGTGAACAAGAAGGTCACCAAGCAGGGCTTTCCGGACAGCGCGAACGTCAAGTCTGGGGCCAAGGCGATCAAGTATCACCTTGATTATATGGCGTGGCTTCTGGATCATCGCCGCTGGCTTGCGGGGGATACCATGACGCTTGCCGATTTTGCCGCTGCCGCGCATCTGTCGTCGCTGGACTACATCCGGGATGTCGACTGGAACCGCAGCGCCGTGGTCAAGGATTGGTACGCCAAGATCAAATCTCGCCCGGCCTTCCGGTCGATCCTGGCCGATCAGGTGCCGGGCTTCCCGCAACCGCCGCATTATGCCGATCTGGATTTCTGAGGCGGACCCGATTTTTCGTCCGAAAAATCGGAACATGGGGACATGCATGGACCTCACGGCCCGATTGAAAGCGCAGGCGTTGATCGAAGGGTTCTCGGCCTGCCGCATCTGTCGCCCGTGGGACGTTCCGGAGGTTCCAAAGCGACTGCGCGCGTTTCTGGATGCAGGCTATCATGGGCAGATGGGCTGGCTGGCTGACCGCGCGCATTGGCGCGGTGCGCCGCAAGTGCTGTGGCCAGAGGCCCAGTCGGTCATCATGTTGGCTGAGAATTACGGGCCAGAGCATGATCCGTTGGACGTGCTTGAGCATCCCGAGCAGGCGGCCATCTCGGTCTACGCGCAGAACCGTGATTACCATGATGTGGTGAAGAAACGGCTTAAGCGTCTGGCGCGCTGGCTGATCGCCGAAGGTGGAGGCGAGGTGAAGGTGTTCGTCGACACGGCACCAGTGCCGGAAAAGCCGTTGGGGCAGGTGGCGGGACTGGGCTGGCAGGGCAAGCACACAAACCTTGTGTCGCGTGAGTTGGGGTCGTGGTTCTTTATCGGCTCGCTCTTTACCACGCTTGATCTGACGCCAGATGTGGCCGAAGTGGATCATTGCGGGTCGTGTCGGGCCTGTCTGGATGTGTGCCCGACCGAGGCGTTCCCAGCGCCCTATCAGTTGGATGCGCGGCGCTGCATTTCCTACTTGACGATCGAGCATCATGGGCCGGTGGACGAAGACCTGCGTGGGTTGATGGGCAACCGCATCTATGGCTGCGACGATTGTCTGGCCGTATGTCCTTGGAACAAGTTTGCCTCACGCGCGGCAGAGGTGAAATATCATGAGCGGGAG
>NZ_JAEPMO010000192.1 GCF_017643905.1 Marivita sp. | reverse complement strand
GAGGATGAGCAGAAATGCTGGGAAGACGAAGTGCAGGAACTGACCGATTCGTTTAGAAAAAAGATGGACGCTGCTTGGGAGACAAAGCAGGAAGAGATCATGCAGGTCTGAGACCTCTTAGGAAGGACCGTAGCCCGATGGCTCAGCGCACAGCGAAAGATGACGGCCCACGCCATGTGGCGATCATCATGGATGGCAACGGTCGCTGGGCTACCCAGCGTGGCCGTCCGCGCCTGTTCGGGCATCAGGCGGGCGCGCGCCGTGTGCGCGAGATTGTCGAAGCCTGCCCTGATCTTGGGGTGGATTATCTCACCGTTTTTGCCTTCTCGACCGAGAACTGGAAACGCACGCAGTCCGAGGTTGCTGGGCTGATGAACCTGTTTCGCCGCTACATCACGCGTGAAGCCAAGTCGCTCAAGGCGAATGATATCTGCGTGCGCTTCATCGGCGACCGGGTGCGGCTCGATAAGAAACTCGTTTCGATGATGGACGAGCTTGAGGCGCTGACGGCGAATTGTCAGACGGTCAACCTGACCATCGCGATCAACTATGGTGGCCGTGACGAAGTGGCCCGCGCGACAAAGCGGCTCGCCCGTGACGTGGCAGAAGGGCGGTTGAGCCCTGACGATGTGGATGAAGAAACGCTGCCAAAGTATTTGGATACCTGCGTTTTGTCAGATCCTGATCTTGTGATCCGCACAAGCGGAGAAGCACGCATCTCGAACTTCCTGCTGTGGCAGTCGGCGTATTCGGAATACGAATTCATCGACACGCTCTGGCCGGATTTCACCGCCGACGAATTCCGTTCGGTTGTTGGCGGGTTCGGCACCCGCGAACGCCGCTTCGGCGCTGTGGTGGCATGACGTCAGGCAAGTGGGACGACCTTGCCCCACGGCTGATCTCGGCCGTGGCGATGGTTGGCATTGGCGCACTTGGCGTCTGGCTGGGCGGTCTGTGGTTTCATGGCCTGATCGCAATTGTCGTCGGGCTGATGGTCTGGGAACTGGTGACCATGCTGGACACCGGGCGCAGCAAATCCCCGATCATTCTGGCGGTCGTGGCAGGTCTGGCGTCGATGATCGCCGTAGAGATCCCCGCGTCGCTTGCACTTCCTTTGCTCATGATGCCGTCGATGCTGGGCCTGGGCCGGATGGAGCGGGGTGGTGTGACCTATGCCGTGTTCACCGCACTGATTTTGCTGGCCGGATATGGCCTGATGACCTTGCGCGACGACTTTGGCCTGACGTGGATGGTCTGGCTTCTGCTGGTGGTCGTGGTCACGGACATCGCGGGTTACTTTGCAGGGCGGCTGATCGGTGGGCCAAAACTTTGGCCGCGTGTCAGCCCGAAGAAAACGTGGTCCGGTACGGTGGCCGGCTGGGCCGGATCGTCTGTGGTCGCGGTGCTCTTTGCCGGGGCGACAAGCGCAGGATTGGGTTTGATCGGTGTCAGCATCGCCGTCAGTATGGCCAGCCAGATCGGGGATATCGCCGAAAGCGCCATCAAGCGTCGGGCTGGGGTCAAGGACAGCTCAAAGCTTATTCCCGGTCACGGCGGCTTGCTGGATCGGTTTGACGGAATGCTGGGAGCGGCGCTGTTCATCGTGATCGCGGGCCAGCTTGTCGGATTTCCACCGGGGACCCAATGAGGCGGATCACGATCTTTGGGGCCACGGGCTCTATCGGACAGAACACTCTGGACCTGATCGGTCGGGACCCTGATGCGTATCAGGTCGTCGCCCTGACGGGGGACCAGAACATTGCGCAGCTTGCGCGTGACGCGGTTGCCTTCAAGGCCGAACTGGCTGTTTCGGCCGATCCCGCACGGCTGGGTGACCTGCAGGCTGCATTGGACGGAACGGGAATCGAAGCCGCCGCCGGACCTTCCGCGTTGATCGAAGCGGCAAGCCGCCCCGCCGACTGGATCATGTCCTGCATTGTCGGCTCTGCCGGTCTTGCACCGGGCCTGCGGGCTCTTGAACAAGGCACAAGCCTTGCGCTTGCGAACAAGGAAAGCATGGTATGCGCCGGGCCACTCATGTTGGCGACGGCCAAGGCGCATGGTGCCGCGATCCTTCCGGTGGACAGTGAACATTCTGCTGTGTTCCAGGCGCTGATTGGCGAAGACATGAGCGCGGTGGAACGGGTCATCATCACGGCTTCGGGTGGCGCATTCCGCGACTGGCCAATTGAAGAATTGGCCAAGGCCACACCCGAACAGGCGGCAACCCACCCGAACTGGGCTATGGGGCAACGGATCACCATCGACAGTGCCTCCATGTTTAACAAGGCACTGGAACTGATTGAAACACGTGAGTTTTTCCAGATTGATCCGTCGAAAATTGAAGCGGTGGTGCATCCGGAATCGATGATCCATGCGCTGGTGGGATTCAGCGATGGCGCGTTGATGGCGCATGTCGGACCTGCGGATATGCGTCACGCGATTGGCTTTGCGCTGCACTATCCCGACCGCAAGTCGCTTCCGGTCGAAAGGCTCGATCTGGTCAAGCTGGGACAGCTCACGTTCCGACCCGCGGACGAGACCCGCTGGCCTGCGTTGCGCCTTGCCCGAGAGGTCATGGCGACAGGCGGTTTGGCGGGGGCGTGTTTCAACGCCGCAAAGGAACGTGCGCTCGACGGGTTCATCGCAAAACGCATCGGTTTTCAGCAGATTGCCGTTGTCGTGGAAGAGGTATTGTCCCGAGTTTCGGCCCATCCGGGTCACATTGATGCCGCCATCACCCTTGATAACGTCATCGATCTAGACCATCTCGCTCGTGTACGGGCAGATGAAATCATGAACGAATTAGAGGGTTGAGCCTTGGATATTGCAGCGTTGCTGCCGCAGTTTGGTAGTGTGATTTGGACCCTCCTGGCCTTCGTGGTCGCCCTGTCGATCATCGTGGCCATCCACGAATACGGCCATTACATCGTCGGGCGCTGGTCGGGCATTGATGCCGATGTGTTCTCGCTCGGCTTTGGCCCGGTGCTGTTCTCACGTGTCGACAAACGCGGCACGAAATGGCAAGTCGCGCTTCTTCCACTGGGTGGCTACGTCAAGTTCAAAGGCGACAGCAACGCCTCTGGCGGCAAGGACGAAGCGGCGATGTCCGTTCTGTCAGACGCAGAACGCAGGCGTACGATGAATGGCGCACCGCTTTGGGCGCGCGCGGCCACTGTCGCCGCAGGCCCGGCGTTCAACTTTGCCCTGTCGATCCTCATCTTCACGACCATCCTCATGCTACGGGGCGAAGTCACCGATCCTGTCAAGGTTGGCGAATTGCGTGCGGTTCCGGCGCAGAACGAACTTCAGGTGGGTGACATCCTCTTGGGGATCGAAGGCGTTGATCTTCCGCCATATGGCGAATCCTCCAGCTTCCAGTCGTTCCTCGACGACCTGCCGGTCCAAGAGCATCTTGACTACACCGTGCAACGGGGCGACGAGACGCTGGTGGTGCAGGGGCCCTATGTCTATCCGCCCGTGGCGACCCAGATCATACCACGCTCGGCCTCCGATGATGCCGGGTTCCGGGCCGGTGACATCATTGTCTCTATCAACGGGGAACCGATCTACGCGTTCGAGCAACTGCGCGAGGCGGTCGAAGGATCGGACGGCGCGACCCTCAGACTCGAGGTGTGGCGTGACGGCGATATCCGCGTTCTGGAAATGACCCCACGCCGCACGGATGAACCGCAGCGTGATGGAACCTTCGCTACCAATTACCGGATCGGCATCGTCGGCGGCATGTTCTTTGAACCCGCCACTGAAATGACAGGCCCGGTCAGTGCCCTTGTGTCGGGGGTTCAACAGACTGTCCGCATCATCGACGGATCGCTGTCCGGCCTGTGGTATATGATTACCGGAGCGATCGGCACCTGCAACCTGTCCGGACCGATTGGAATCGCTGAAACCTCGGGATCGATGGCGTCGCAGGGCACCACCAACTTTATCTGGTTCATTGCAGTGCTCAGCACGGCGGTTGGCCTGCTGAACCTGTTTCCGATTCCCGTTCTGGATGGCGGCCACCTGGTGTTTCACGCCTATGAAGCTGTGACCGGGCGCCCGCCCAGCGACAAAGCGCTGCGCGTCTTGATGGCCATTGGACTGACGCTGTTGCTGTCGCTGATGCTGTTCGCACTCTACAACGATCTGTTCTGCCCGTAGGGCCAGAAAAACCCGTCACAACAGGGACGATTTCACAGAATCGTCCCGTTTTGCGCCCGAATGCTGACACATTTCCCCGGCATTTCTTGCAGTGGAACCAAAAGCATCCGAGGTGCAACATGCAAACGATTCAAGACGGCTACCGGTCGTTCAGCCTGCTGATCTCCATCAACTGGGATCGGATGTTTTACGTGTTTGCAATCGCCGCTTCCCTGTTTCTGGGTGCCTATCTCGGCACGCTCATGATCGAAGCAATGACACACCCCGTCGGCTATTGACCAAAGCGGGTTCTGCGCTTTTGACAAGCTAGGGCAATCTGGGTACTCACGTTCCAAAAGGGATGTCTGAGTAGGTTGCCAACAATGACACAAAAAACAGGCGAGCAGGTCACGCGGCACATTTCGCGTAAATCGTCGGTCCGTCCATTTCTCATAGCGGCGTCCGTTGCACTGGGGGTCGGCATCGCGTCACCCAACATGGCGACGGCGCAGGACTTCCGCTTTACCGCGATTTCGGTCGAGGGAAATCAACGGATCGAGGCAGGCACCATCGCCAGCTTCCTCGGCGTGGCGCGGGGGGAAGCCATCTCCGCAGCTGAACTGAATGACGGGTATCAGCGGGTTCTCGCCTCTGGTCTCTTCGAGACCGTTGAGATCGAACCGCGCGGCAACACGCTTGTGGTGCGTGTCGTGGAATACCCGACGGTGAACCGCATCACGTTTGAGGGTAACCGACGTCTGGACGACGAAGCGCTCGCCGCGATCGTGCAATCGCAATCGCGCCGCGTCTTCAGCCCCTCAACAGCCGAAGCAGACGCGACTCGCATCACAGAAGCCTATTCTCAGCAGGGTCGCATCGCCGCCCGTGTGCAGCCCAAGGTCATCCGCCGCTCCGACAACCGCGTCGATCTGGTGTTCGAAGTCTTCGAAGGCGGCGTGTCCGAGATCGAGCGCATCGGGTTTGCCGGCAATCAGGCATTCAGCGATCGCCGCCTGCGCCGTGTACTGGAGACCAAACAGGCGGGCATCTTCCGCGCTTTGATCCGTTCTGACACTTTCATCGAGGACCGGATCGAGTTTGACCGCCAGGTTTTGCGCGATTTCTACCAATCCCGCGGCTATGTCGATTTCCGCACCACGGACGTCAACGCCGAACTCAGCGAAGAGCGGGATGGATATTTCATCACCTTCAACGTCGAGGAAGGTCAGCAGTTCAAATTCGGTGAAGTGACCGTGTCGTCCGACTTGGCGGAAGTGGATGCCGATGTCTTCCAGCAGGCCATCCGCCTGCGCTCGGGGCGCACCTATTCGCCGACAGCCGTGGAAACCGAGATCGCGCGTCTTGAACGTCTGGCCATCATCGAAGGCCTGAACTTTGTTCGCGTCGAGCCGCGTGTCACCCGCAATGACCGTGACCTGACGCTTGATGTGGAGTTCCTGCTCACACGCGGCGAACGCATTTTTGTCGAACGCATCGACATCGAAGGCAACACCACCACGCTTGACAGTGTCGTGCGTCGCCAGTTCCGCGTTGTCGAAGGCGACCCGTTCAATCCGCGGCAAATCCGCGAAAGCGCTGAACGTGTCCGCGCCCTTGTCTTCTTCGAAGATGCGCAGGTTGAAGCCCGCGAAGGGTCGACACCGCAGCAGGTCATTATCGACGTGGATGTCGAAGAACGCCCGACAGGGTCGCTCAGTTTCGGCGGCTCCTATTCGACCAGCGGCGGGTTTGGTGCCACGGTCTCGTTCAGCGAACGCAACTTCCTTGGACGGGGACAACAGCTTTCGCTTGGCGTGACTACAGGCGTCGATTCGTCGAACTACAGCTTCAGCTTTACCGAGCCGTCCTTCCTTGGCAGGGATGTGGCCTACACGTTCAGCGTTGATTATCTGGAGACCGACAACGCATCTGCGGAATATGACACCGCGATCGGGAATTTTGCGACCGGGTTCAGTTTCCCGGTCTCGGAAAACGGTCGACTGAGCGTCCGCTACGGGGCACGCTATTCCGAAATCACCAATCTCAACGAGTCGGTGGGCCAGATCATCACGGCAGAAGCTGCCCGTGGCGAAGTCTGGGACAGCTTTGTCGGCTACCGCTACAGCTATGACACCCGCCGCACCGGCCTCAATCCGAACGCAGGGGTTCTGTTGGAATTCGGCCAGGACTTTGCCGGTCTCGGTGGCGATAGCACTTACATCGAATCCACGCTTCGCGCCGTGGCGCAGACGAAAATCCTCAATGATGAAGTGACGCTCCGCGCGACATTGCAGGCCGGTGCGCTCAGCTATTCTGAGGGATCGTCCCGCGTGACCGACCGTTTCTCGCTGGGGTCGAACCTGATGCGAGGCTTCGAAGGCGGCGGGATCGGTCCGCGCGAAGTTGGACCGGGAGATGTGAATGACCCGCTGGGCGGCAACTACTTTGCCGTTGCCCGGTTCGAAGCCGAATTCCCGCTGCCTTTGCCCGAAGAGTACGGAATCTCGGGTGGGATATTCTATGACGTGGGCAGCCTTTGGGGTCTCGAAGAAACCAATTCGAATGTGCTCTACGAAGACTT
>NZ_JAEPMO010000084.1 GCF_017643905.1 Marivita sp. | reverse complement strand
TGGCCACCATTGATCCCAACGAGGCCAGGTCCATCGCGGAACGGCTCGATGCGCTGAACACCGAACGGCGCGAGATCGAAGAGGCGGTGCGGGCGCAGGCGTTGGAGCAGGCCGAAGAGCGTGGCTTTGACGCGCCTTTGGTCTGGGCGGCAGGAGAAGGCTGGCATCCCGGTGTTGTCGGAATCGTCGCCTCGCGTCTCAAGGAGCGCACAAACCGCCCGTCCATCGTGATCGGGTTCGACGGGGACGCGGGCAAGGGGTCCGGACGATCCGTGAGCGGGATCGATCTGGGTGCCGCCATTCAGAAGCTTGCCGCCGAAGGACATCTGGAAAAAGGCGGTGGTCACAAGATGGCCGCCGGACTGTCCCTGTCGCGTGCGCAGGTGGAACCGGCCATGGCGCGCCTTGCCGCGATCCTCGCGAAACAGGGTGCGGATCAACTGGGCGCATCGGATCTGCGTCTGGACGGGCCGTTGATGCCTGGGGCTGCAACACCGGAGCTGGTCGACATGTTGGAACAGGCCGGACCCTTTGGGGCCGGGGCAGCGGCACCGCGATTTGCGTTCCCGGATATGCAGATCGGATTTGCAAAGCGGGTGGGCAGCGCGCACCTGAAGGTCAGTTTCGGGGACGGGCTTGGGGCACGGATCGACGCGATTTGCTTCGGCGCCTTCGACGGTCCTCTTGGTGCAGCGCTTGAACAACATGGTGGCGCTCGATTCCATTTGGCCGGGCGTCTGGAAATCAACGAATGGGGCGGTCGGCGTTCCGTGCAACTCCGCTTGGAGGATGCCGCACCTGCGCGCTGACCTTCTGGGTAAGTAATTGTCTTCAATGAAATTTTCTACCGGGAGCGTAATCTTTGGCGAAGCTGCAAAAAACCACAAAAACCTTCGAATTTCCACTTGCATGGCTCCGCGCCATTGCATAAACACCGCTCACCAAGAGTGGCCCGTTCGTCTATCGGTTAGGACGCCAGGTTTTCAACCTGGAAAGAGGGGTTCGATTCCCCTACGGGCTGCCACTTTTTCCCTTGAGAATTTGAGATTAAAGAGAAAAACGAACCCGTCGTTGGAATGTGCCATCGCAGTTCCGACAAGTCGGACTCTTTGGTCAGGTGTGACTTGGAATGGCGGGACGGCCCTGAATGGGATCGCAGACCGTTCTTGAACAGTGCTTTGCTTATTCCACCGCCAACGCGGCCCGATCCTGACGAGGTGAAAGGCCGAACTTGCGCGCGTATTCGCGCGAGAACTGGGCCGAGCTTTCGTAACCGACGCTAAAGGCGATCTGAGATACTTTGACAGACGAACTGTGCAGCGTGTCGCGCGCGTGCAGCAAGCGCAGGTCTTTTTGGTATTGCAGGGGCGACGTGCCGGTCACTGCCTTGAAATGCTCGAAAAAAGCTGAGGTGCTCATGCCGACCCGATCGGCGACTTCCCTGACAACTATGGTGCGCGACAAGTCCGATTGAATCTCGCGCGTTGCCTGGAAGATGCGGCTGGCGGTCGTCTCGTGCCGAAGAAGTTTTTGCAGCGCAGCGGTCTGGGGCCCGAGAAGCAGACGGGCGTGGATTTCCTCAAGGGTGATCGGGGCGAGCAATTGGCGCGTCTCGTGGTTTGCACATTGGTCGAGATACCGGATCAGCGCGTCCTGCATGGCGGGATCGGTTGGGCAAAGCGTGATGGAAAACGGGTCGCGGCCGCGCGTCCCCGGTGCAGGTGGCACTGCTGGCGCAAGGCCGCGCAGCACGTCGAGATCGAGCGGAAACACCAGCGCGACGTAGGGTGTTTTGGGGGTGGCATGGCTGATCCGTGAGACGACCGGCAGCGCGTGGCTGACAAGCAGCGATTGACCTGCTGCCACGGTCAGGCTGTGTGCGCCCGCGCTGACCTGCTTGGCGCCTTGCAGGACAAGGCACAAAAGCGGGCGATAAATAGTGGCCTGTTGCGGGCTGGGCGCGTCGAACCTCAGGAAATGCATCCCGCTTTCAGCATGGGCGAACCCACCCTGTAGTAATCCGGCTTCATCCATCAGCGCCACGGCGCGGTCCAGCAACGTTGTCATGTGGCTCTCCTTGTGCGGACCTCATAGCATGACAGGACCGTCTGGTGTGACGGATTATTCTGATCTTCGGAGTATCAGGCAAGTTTTTTGGACAAACGGGAAAGAACCGGCGACTGGCTCGGAGTATTGTCCTTGTATCACCAAGCAAGGACAGGACACATGGCAAAGGTTTTCATCACCGGGATCGCAGGTGGCTTTGGCCTGCCCACCGCAAGGGCGCTTATGGCACAGGGGCATCACGTGGCGGGCAGCGTCCGCAGCCGCTCGGGCCGCAACGCCGCCACCGTCGCTGCGCTTGAGGCCGAAGGAGCGCAGATCGTCGAGATGGACGTGACCGACACCGCCAGCACCGAGGCGGGCGTGGCCGGGGCCATTACCGCACTCGGCGGGCTGGACGTTCTGTTCAACAATGCCGGGATCGGATCCCATGGCATTCAGGAACTGATGTCGCCCGAGGACATGACCCGCGTTTTCGACGTCAATGTCACCGGCGTACAGCGCCTGATGCGCGCCGCCCTGCCGCATTTCCGGGCACAGGGGCGCGGGACGATCCTCTACACCTCCAGCCTGATCGGACGCATCGCGACGCCGTTTTACGGCACCTATTGCGCATCGAAATGGGCGCTGGAGGCGATGGTCGAATGCTACCGCACGGAACTTTCCGGTTTCGGCATCGAATCCTGCATCATCGAACCCGGCGCCATGCCGACAGCTTTCTTCGACGGCATGGTCACGCCAGATGATCCCGCGCGCGAGGCCGAGTATGGTGATTTCGCCGCCGTTCCAGCCATGTCCGCCCAAGGGCTGGCGCAGATGCTGGAGGCCACGCCCGACCAACGACCCGAACGCATCGCCGAGGCCGTAACCGCCCTGCTGGCGCTGCCCTTTGGTGAGAAACCCTTTCGCACGGTTGTCGATCACACCGGCGTCGGCCCCGAGATCGAGCGCTACAACATCACGCTGCATGATGTCACCCGCTCGGTCCTGACCAATTTCGGCATCGAAGAGATGCTGCGCCTCAACGCCTGAAGGAGTTTTCTCATGCCCACCATCCTCATCACCGGCGCGTCGTCCGGCATCGGCAAGGCCAGCGCCCTGCGCTTTCAGTCCGAAGGCTGGAACGTCATCGCCACCATGCGCGACCCAGTCGGGTCTGACCTTGCCCAACTGGACAACGTGTTGGTCACCCGGCTCGACGTGACCGACCCTGCCTCGATCAACGCGGCCGTCAGTGCAGGGATCGACCGCTTCGGTGCCATAGACGTCCTTCTGAACAACGCAGGCTACGGGGCCTACGGCCCGCTCGAAGCGTTTTCGACCGACCGCATCCGCCGCCAGTTCGACACCAATGTGATCGGGTTATTGGAGGTGACCAAAGCCGTGCTGCCGCATATGCGCACGCGCCGGTCGGGCACGATCGTCAACATTTCGTCCATCGGCGGGCAGATCACCTTTCCGTTGGGCGCACTCTATCATGGCACCAAGTTCGCTGTCGAAGGACTGTCCGAGGCGCTTCACTACGAGCTGGAGCCACTGGGCATTCGGGTGCGGATTGTCGAACCGGGAATGATCAAGACCGACTTCGGTGGGCGCTCTTTCGACTTTGCGATGGACGAAAGCCTGACCGATTATGCCCCCAGTGCCGAAGCGATGGGGCGGTTGTTTGGAAAGCTGGCGTCACACCCGTCTGCGCCCGAGGTCGTGGCCGACGTCATCTGGCAAGCCGCCAATTCACCCGACGACCAGCTGAGGTTTCGCGCCGGGCAAGACGCCACAGACCTGCTGGACCAGCGAAAGGCGCAGGACGACGCGACCTTCATCGGCAGCATCAAGGACTTGATGCGCGAATGAGAACCGGCGCATCGAAACGGCGCAATGTCCGCTTCGGTGTTCCGTTCTGTCAAAACGATTTGAACTGTCCAACGGTCCCTCGCGGCATGTTCGTTCCTTGCTAAGGTGCCGTGATGGGCGGTGGTTTTCGCCGCTTTCCCGAGAGCGCATTGCCCGCAATCGCCGCGAGCAGAACTGCGCCACCGATCAAGGTGTTCGCGCTCGCCGTCTCCCCAAGGAACAGCCACACCCAGATCGGACCAAGCAGGACCTCGGCCAAGGATAACAGGGCGAGTTCGGCGGCGGGGAGGCTGCGCGAACCGAGCGTATAGAGGATCAGACCGGCACCGACCTGGAACACGCCCATGCCCATGGCGATGCCGCCGTCATGTTGGCTCAGAACAACGGACAGCCCGAGGCCAAAGCAAATTGCCGATGTGATGACGATTGCGAAAAGGCCCGACAGGAAGACCGCTGGGAGCATTTCGCCGGTCCGGCCCCATCTCAGCGCCACGGTGAAGACGGCGAAACCGAAGGCCGATCCGAGCGCGGCCAGACTGCCTTTCAACGCGACGCCACCAGACTTGTCAGCGACCATGATCGCGATCCCGCCAATCGCAACGGCGATTGCAATCCAGGTTGCGGTGCGAACGGGTTCTCTCAACACGATCCATCCAAGCAGCGCGGCTATGAACGGAGCAGTCGCAAACAACAGCATGGCGTTTGCGACCGATGTGCTTTGAATCGCGTAGATGCCACCGGAATAAGCCGCGACCAGCGAAAGCCCGGCAATGACGACCGGGAAACCGACACGGCGGATCTGAACAAAGGGGCTTTCGCCGGACCGTACCCGGATAAAGATATAAAGGAACAGCGACATGCTGATCGATCGATAGAGCAGTATTTGCCAAACCACAGCGTCTTCGATCAGGCGAATGCCCAGACCAACAGTTGACCAAAGGATCCCCGCCGCAAAGACGAAGAGCACACCGTAACTGTCGGCATCCGCACGGGGAGGGGATGGCGCAATGAGTGTCATGTTCCCGAGGCTAGCGTGCAACCAAAGCCTGCGATCACTCATTTGCGACATGGGCCGGTGCGCCTCTGAGGGTCGAACTTGCCCTTCAGTCCTGCGGCCTTCATCCCTTTGGTGATGGGCTTCAGCGCGGTGCGAAGCCCTTGTCCTGCGGCCAAGCGCGACACGCGCTTTCCGGAGGTTGATGCGGTCGCGAGGCCTTGCAACGAGGTCGCGGCACGAGTTGCATATGTTACAATGGCCTTGAGTTTATCATGATGAATAGGTTTCTTGTGGGGCACGCCGCCCAAAGCGGCGCAGATCGAGAATGAGAATATGTCCGCCAAAGCAACTCCAGAGGCCAAGAACCACTCCCGACGGTCGCGCCCTTTGCGTGTTGCCGAAGAGATCAAGGATTGGGTGGTCGAGCGTGGGTTGCAGCCGGGCGACCGGCTTCCGGGCGAGGCAGAGCTGATCGAGCGGTTCGGCATGGCCAAGGGCACGATCCGCGAGGCCATGCGCCTTTTACAGGCTCAGGGGCTGGTGGACACCAAGACCGGTCCGGGTGGCGGAAGCTTTGTCGGTGAAGTGACGCGCGACCGGGCGGCAGCGCTGTTGGCAAATTATTTCTACTTTCGCGATGTGACCATCCACGACATCTATCAGGTCCGGATCGCGCTTGAACCTGAACTGGCGGCCAGTCTTGCGGGGAGTCTCACGGACGCGCAGATCGCGGATCTGGAGGCGATCATGCAGGAGTATGCCAACCCGGCATCGGATGCGCAGGAAGAGCGTCGCCAGCACGTGGCCTCGCTGCGATTCCATGCTCGGTTGTCAGACTTCGGAGGCAATGCGCTGCTGAGTTTCTTTATCGGGTTCATGGCGCAGATCCTGACCGATCTGACGGTGTACAAGCGGCTTTATGAGACGCCGAACCACGACCTGTGGCGCACGGGCCGTCAGCATCAGATCGACCTGATCGCAGCTTTGCGACGCGGAGACGCCGAGAAAGCGCGGGACATCATGCGCAGCCACATGGAAATGGCCTGTGAGCAAATGGAGACTCAAGAAGCGGTCGTGATGAAGCGCTTCATCGCCGAATGATCACGCGGTGAACGGGATCGCGCGCTCGGGGTCAGCCAGTGTCGGTAAATGGTTCACCCAATCGGCATAAAGGCCACTTGTTGCGCGGTCGTGCAGAAGGGCAAGAGCCGTCAACGGGTCCTCGGAATGGTCGATGCGCAAGCTCAGCGGCGGACGGTTTGCACTCACCACCAGGAGCGCCGCGGATAACAGCCCGCGACTGTCGCCTCCAACCGCCGCGGCGCGCTTCAGGGCATTGAGAAGACGCAGGTCCATCGTGCCGTCAAACGTCAGGAAGCCGTCAAGGCAGGCATCCAGAACCTCCTCTGAGGCCAACAGGTTTCCGGCAACAACAACGTTTGCTGCGTGACGCACGCCGGCAGTCTGAATGCTGTTGGCCCCGGTAAATGCCCCGGTGCCACCTGCCGGATCAAGAGCCGCCAGTTGACGTTCGTCACGGCCAGCGTCGGCTTCAACCACATGTCTGACGGCGGCCTCTGCCGTCTCGCCCGCGCGCATGCGCGTCAGAACATCCTGCCCCCACATCGTACTTGGAAGCGATCCCTGCGATGCCGAAAGTCCTGATTCGGCATCGCCGCGCAACACCCAGCCGCCGACGCACAGACTGCCGGTGGTCGCCGCGCCACCGTAAGTGCCTGATTTTTCGTCAAACGCGAGTATCGATATCGTCATAGCGGCCTCCGCTCAGTCTTGGACTTGAATTTATCATGAAAATTTGGCCTGATGCAATTTATCATGATAAATTTTAACTCACCAACAGGAGAAGAAGAAGTCATGTCGCTCTTTCATGTTACCCGCCAGGGCCTCATGGCTGCTGGCACGGCGCTTGCACTAACTTTGGGCGCGTTCAGCGGCGCCCATGCACAAACACCCCCCGGTGTACTTATTGTCGGGCAGATTGCAGAGCCAAAAGCACTGGACCCGGCCGCTGTCACGGCGGTGAACGATTTCCGCATCCTGATGAACATCTATGACGGGTTGGTGCGATACAAGGACGGCACACTCGAAGTCGAACCGGCGCTGGCCACAAGCTGGGATATCAGTGAAGATGGAACCGTCTACACATTCACGCTGCGCGAGGGCGTCACTTTCCATGACGGTTCGGCCTTCAATGCAGACGCGGTCAAGTTTAACTTCGATCGGATGCTGAACGAGGATCATCCGTATCACGACACCGGCCCGTTCCCACTGGCATTCTTCTTTTCTGGGGTGACGTCGACCGAAGTGGTTGATGACCTGACCGTGCGCTTCACGCTGGACGGGCCCTATGCCCCGTTCCTGTCGAACCTTGCCTATCCCACGGGTCTGATCGTGTCGCCCGCTGCGGTCGAGCAGCACGGAGCAGACTTCGGACGGAACCCGTCAGGGACCGGACCCTTCACCTTTGGCGAATGGCGCTCAAACGAGGCTGTCGTGATCGAGGCCAACCCGAATTACTGGGACGGTGCACCCGATCTGCAGGCCGT
Source organism: Marivita sp. (assembly GCF_017643905.1). GTDB lineage: Bacteria > Pseudomonadota > Alphaproteobacteria > Rhodobacterales > Rhodobacteraceae > Marivita. The sequence continues at coordinate 13,101 of NZ_JAEPMO010000084.1, read as the reverse complement.
CGTGTTCCGTCCGATCACGGATGCAAACACCCGAACGGCAGAGATGCTGGCTGGCGGCATTGACCTGATGGTCGAAGTTCCGCCCGTAGCTCTGAGCGAGTTTCAGGGCGACACATATACCATACATGAGCAGGCCGGGCCGCATGTCTGGTTCCTGATCCTGAATGCCAAGGAAGGCCCCTTTGCCGACGTCCGCGTGCGGCAAGCCGCCAACTATGCGGTGAACAAGGAGGCGCTGGTCAATGAGGTGCTTGAAGGCACCGCAGAGGTAGCAGCGGGCCCCACACCGCCCGCGTTCGCGTGGGCTTATAACCCTGATCTGGAACCGTACCCCTATGATCCCGAAAAGGCGCGCGCATTGATTGCCGAAGCCGGCGCAGAGGGTGCTGAATTGACCTTCTTTGTCACCGAGGGCGGATCCGGGATGCTCGACCCGGTCGCCATGGGCACCGCGATCCAGGCCGACCTAGAAGCTGTGGGCTTTGACGTGAAGATCGAAACCTACGAATGGAACACATTCCTGGGTGAAGTGAACCCCGGCCTCGAAGGCAAGGCCGATATGGCCGAAATGGCATGGATGACCAACGACCCGGACACGCTTCCATTCCTTGCGCTCCGCACGGCAGCATGGCCGGATCAGGGTGGTTTCAACTCGGGCTACTACTCCAACCCCGAAGTGGACAAACTTCTGGAGGCGGCCCGCGTGGCCACCGACCAGGATGAACGCGCGCGTCTCTACAAAGAGATGCAGGTCATCGTGCAGGAAGACGCACCTTGGGTCTTTGTGGCGAACTGGAAGCAGAACGCAGTCACATCCGACAAGGTCGAGAACTTTGCACTGCAGCCCTCGTTCTTCCTGCTGCTGGACGACGTGGTTAAGAACTGATCCTCTCTGGCAAGGCGAGCTTTTGAGGCTGGCCTTGCCAACTTTTCCAGACCGAGAGGGCGATTTTGACCGGCTACATCCTCAAACGTCTCTTGTCGGCGATCCCGGTCCTGTTCGGGATCACAGTCATCGTCTTTCTGATCATGGCGATGATCCCCGGTGATCCGGCAACGGCGATCCTTGGCAACTTTGCCACGCCGGAGAATGTCGAAAAGCTCAACCGTGATCTGGGCTTGGGCAAGCCATTGGTTCAGCAATACTTCATCTGGCTCAGCAACATGTTGAGCGGCGATTTCGGAACATCCTTCGCGCTCAACCGCCCTGTGCTCGATGAGGTGCTGGAGCGCTTCAACGCCACGTTGGTCCTTGCGGGCACGGCTTTCGTCCTTTGCTCTTTTCTGGGTGTGATTGCTGGCGTGATCTCGGCGGCGAACCAATACGGGGCGGCTGACAAGGGAATTACGTTTGTCGTGCTGCTGGGCATCTCGATCCCATCCTTTTTCCTCGGCATGATGATGATCCTGTTTTTCGCGGTGAACCTGCGCTGGTTTCCGGTTTCGGGAATGTGGCCCATCTACGGAGATCGCACTCTCGGCGTGCTGCTCTCGCATCTTGCGATGCCTGCAACGGCCCTCGCCGTTGTCGCCACAGGCGTCATCGCGCGTCTGTCGCGTTCGGCCATGCTGGAAGTCCTGAGACAGGATTTTATCCGCACCGCGCGTGCCAAAGGTGTGCATGAGCGTGGTGTGATCTGGCGGCACGCGCTGAAGGCGGCGATGGTTTCGATCATCCCGGTCCTTGGTATCCAGGCCGGGTTCGTGCTGTCGGGTGCAGTCTATATCGAAATCGTCTTTCAGTGGCCCGGCGTGGGACGAATGCTGGTCGATGCGATTCTCAAACGGGACATCCTGATGGTGCAGGGTGGTGTGGTCTTCGTCGCCGCCTGCTACGTTCTGTTCAATATCGCCGTGGACGTCGCACAAAGCCTTCTTGATCCCAGGATCAAGACATGACGGCGTTCTTTGTTCTGCTTGCGCGGAACCGGCTTGCGCTTTTGGGCGGGATCGTTCTGGCGTGCGTGGTTTTCCTCGCACTGATCACACCAATCCTGCCTCTGGCCGATCCGGACGTCACGAATACATCAAACCGGTTTCAGCCGGTCTTTTTGGACGGGGCGCTACTCGGCACTGACCATCTGGGCCGCGATCTGCTGTCCCGCGTGATGTGGGGGACGCGCCTCTCACTTGCCGTGGGATTTGCCGCCGCCATCGCTGCGGCGACCATCGGTGCGGCCATCGGTATTATCGCCGGGTACTACGGGGGGCGGACGGACAACATCATCATGCGCGGTGTCGATATGCTGATGGCCTTTCCCTATATTCTGCTTGCGCTGGCCATCGTCGCAGCCCTTGGCCCCGGCCTGTTCAACGCGCTGATCGCGGTGGCCGCCGTGAACGTTCCATTCTTTGCGCGCAACATTCGTGGCATAACCGTCGGCATCGCAAACAAGGAATTCGTGGACGCGGCGCGCCTTGCGGGAATGTCGAACTCGCGGATTATCCTGTCTGAAATCCTGCCCAATGTGATCCCCGTGATCGTCATCGCCATGTCCACGACCATCGGCTGGATGATCCTCGAAACGGCCGGCCTGTCCTTCCTCGGCCTCGGCTCACAACCTCCACAAGCCGATCTGGGTTCTATGCTGGGTGAGGCGCGCTCCGCGCTCATCACCAATCCGCACACCTCGATCGTGCCGGGCATAATGATTCTGATCATCGTCATGTCGATCAACCTGCTGGGCGACGGGGTGCGTGATGCGCTCGATCCGCGTCTGAAATCCGGAGCTTTGTCCCGACCGATGGCGGCCACTCGGGTGGATCGCGCAGAGACACCTCCGGCGGCAAGCGGTGTCGGCTTGCTTGAGGTCAAGGCGCTGGAAACCCAGTTTCACGTCAAAAACCGCATCTATCGCGCGGTGGGCGGTGTGGACCTGCATGTCGAAAAGGGCGAATGCCTTGGCATCATCGGGGAAAGCGGGTCTGGCAAATCGGTGACCGCGCTTTCGATCATGGGGCTTGTCGCCTCACCGCCTGGTGTCATCACAGGAGGGGCGGCCTATTACGACGGTGAGGATCTGATCGGCGCGCCGTACCGCCGTCTGCGCGACATGCGCGGGCGAAACGTGTCGTATATTTTCCAGGACCCGCTTGCCACGCTGCATCCGCTGTACCGCGTTGGCGACCAGTTGATCGAGGCGATCCGGGCACATCGCCCCATCGGAAAGGCCGAGGGACGGGCCAAGGCGATCGAGTTGCTGAAAGCTGTCCGGATCCCAAACGCCGAAAAGCGTATCAATGACTATCCGCACGAGATGTCAGGAGGTATGCGCCAGCGGGTCGGCATCGCGATGGCGCTGGCCAACGACCCCGACATCATCATCGCGGATGAACCTACCACGGCGCTGGATGTCACTGTGCAAGCGCAGGTTTTGACGATCCTCGATGAATTGCGTCGCTCGCGCGGATTGGCGATTGTCTTCATCACGCATGATTTCGGTGTCGTCGCGCAGCTCTGCGACCGGGTCGCGGTGATGTACGCGGGAAGAATTGTTGAAGAGGGCGCGACCACGGACATCCTTGATGCGCCACGTCATCCGTACACCGCGCGCCTTATGGCCTGCGTGCCCGAGCTTGGCGGTGGCAAGCGGCGGCTTGAGGCTATTCCCGGTCTGCCACCCGTCGTCGACAAGCTGCCCGAAGGCTGTGCCTTTGCGGAGCGCTGCGACCGGGTGCAACCTGACTGCCGCAGCGGAGGCATTGCGCTGGTCCGGAAGGATGGTCGCGGGGTCAGGTGCGTTCACCCGGTGGACACGCGGGAGGCCGCTGAATGACCGACGCATTGAAGATCACGGATCTGTCCAAGACGTTCCCGGTGGGTCGTTCGCTTTTCGGCAACCCGACAGGCACAGTGAAAGCGGTTCATCCCCTGACCCTGACTGTTCTACAAGGTGAAACGCTTGGGATAGTGGGCGAGTCGGGATGTGGAAAATCAACACTCGCGCGGATGCTGGTCGGGCTGTTGGAACCCTCAACGGGACATATCGAGATCGAAGGCGCAGCGCTCGACAACGCCGACCCTGCAGAGTTCGGCAAACGCATCCAATACGTGTTTCAGGATCCGATTTCTTCTCTGAATCCGCGCAAGACCATTCGTCAGATCATGGAAGCGCCGCTCAAGCTGTTGCACAACATGCCCGCTGCCGAACGGAGCAGGCGGATCTCCGAGATTTTTGCCAGTGTGAACCTGCGCGAGGAATTTCTGGACCGGTACCCACACGAGTTTTCCGGCGGTCAGGCCCAGCGGATCGGGATTGCGCGCGCGCTGGCGGCGAAGGCGCGCATTCTCATCCTCGACGAACCTGTGTCGGCCCTCGACGTTTCGGTTCAGGCGCAGGTACTGAACCTTTTGGCGGACCTGCGACGCGAATTCGATCTGACCTATCTCTTCATCAGCCACGACCTCGCGGTGGTCGAAGCCGTGAGCGACCGGATCGCGGTTCTCTATTTCGGGTCAGTGGTTGAGGTCGGACCGGCGGAAGAGGTCTTTGCCGCGCCGAAACATCCCTACACGAAACTTCTTGCCGATAGCGCGCCCGTGGTCGGCCGCCCGCTGACCGCACCCGAGGCGGAAGGCACCGAACTGCCGGACCCCCTGAACCCTCCATCCGGTTGCGCCTTTGCCGCGCGCTGTCCGAACGCGACAGACAAGTGCAGGTCGGAAACGCCACGGCTCGCACCCCTTGGAAAAGGGACGACCGTCGCGTGCTTCCATCCGATCTTGGACTAGGTCCAGGCGGAAGAAGGACGGCGATTGCCATCGAAAAACCGCCGGACACCACAAAGCACACCAGTCCTGACGCCAGCCCGCATGTCCCTACTTTCAGCGATAGACAAGCAGACTTGCAAAACCCGCAGTCCGGCGACATATCCACGCCATGGCTGGGATCAGAATTCTTTGTATCGTCATAATTAGCCTGATTGCGGGGCAGGGGATCGCGCAGTCTGACAGCGCTCCACGCGTGCCAAAGTCTGCGGCCGAGATCAGCCTGTCCTTTGCTCCTCTCGTCAAGGAAGCAGCACCTGCCGTGGTGAACATCTATGCCCGTCGCGTCGTTCAAACGCGGCGCAGTCCGTTCGATGGGGATCCCTTCTTTGGTGGGCTGTTCCGCGATTTTGGCGCGCCGCGTCCACGTGTGCAGAACTCGCTGGGTTCCGGTGTGATCGTGTCCCCCGATGGGTTCGTGGTGTCGAACCATCACGTTGTCGGTCAAGCTGATGACATCCGGGTCGTGTTGAACGATCGCCGCGAATATCAGGCGCGCGTTTTGATCGGGGACGAGGAATCCGACCTTGCCATTCTCAAGATCGATGCCGAGAACATGCCGTTTCTCGAACTCCGGGACAGTGACACGGTCGAGGTGGGAGAGCTTGTCCTCGCCATCGGAAATCTCTTCGGCGTGGGGCAGACAGTGTCGTCGGGTATCGTGTCGGGCCTTGCCCGGTCGGGAACCGCAACCGGCAACGCGCGGGGCTATTTCATTCAGACGGATGCCCCGATCAATCCCGGTAATTCCGGTGGGGCGCTGATCGACATTGCCGGGCGAATGATCGGGATCAACACGTCGATCCTGACCCGGTCCGGTGGATCGAACGGGATCGGATTTGCAATTCCTGCAGCCCTTGTCGCCGAATTTCTGGATCAGGCCCGCGACGGCAAGACCCGTTTTGAGCGCCCGTGGGCCGGAGCAACCGGTCAGCCGGTGGATGCGGATCTGTCCGATGGCCTTGGCCTCTCGCGGCCCGAAGGGGTTGTGATCACCGCTCTGCATCCGGCCAGCCCCTTGGCGACTGCCGGGATCGAGGTGGGCGATGTGGTGGTCGAAGTGGCCGGGCAACCGGTGAACACCCCTGCCGAGATGCTGTTTCGGATGTCCGTCCGTGGATTGGGCGAAGACGTCGACATGATGTTCATTCGCGGCGGAGAGCCCTTGCGCACCAAGGTAGGCCTGATCTCGCCACCCGACGATCCTCCCCGGAACGCGCAGCGTCTTGGCGACCGTGATGTTCTGGCTGGTCTGCAAGTCGCGCGGATCAACCCGGCGGTGACGGCTGAGCTTGGTCTGCCTTTGAACAAGGATGGCGTGGTTGTGATCGAACCGGGACCGTTGGGGCGTCGCGTCGGGCTTCAGACAGGCGATGTAATCCGCCGGGTGGACCGCTTCGTGATCCAGTCGCCATCGGATGTTGGCCCGGCCCTCAGACAGGCCGCCCCGAACGTGTCCATTGAAGCAGAGCGCGGCGGGCAGCGCCTGATCCTGCGGTTCCGGGCCTGATCTGTGGCGGATCTGTTCGATACAGGTGATACGGCGAAAGAGGCACCACGGCCACTGGCAGACCGCTTGCGCCCGCGCAAACTGTCAGACGTGATCGGCCAATCGCAGGTCATTGGCCCGGATGCACCTCTGACCGTGATGTTTGAGGCGGGCAGCCTTGGATCGGTGATCTTCTGGGGACCGCCGGGGGTCGGCAAGACCACGATTGCGCGCCTGCTTGCGGATGAGACCGATCTGCATTTTGTTCAGATCAGTGCGATTTTCTCGGGTGTGCCCGAATTGCGCAAGGTGTTCGACGCGGCCAAGCAACGGCGCAAGGCGGGGCAGGGCACTCTGCTGTTCGTGGACGAGATCCACCGTTTCAACAAGGCGCAGCAGGACGGGTTCCTGCCGCACATGGAAGACGGCACCATCCTGCTGGTCGGGGCGACAACAGAAAACCCGTCCTTCGAGTTGAACGCCGCTTTGCTCAGCCGGGCGCAGGTTCTGGTTCTGGAACGTCTCGACCTTGCCGATCTGGAACGTCTTGCCCAGCGGGCCGAGGTCGAATTGGGCCGGACTTTGCCGCTGGATGGTCCGGCGCGGGAAAACCTGCTCGAGATGGTCGATGGTGACGGTCGCGCTCTGCTGAACCTCGTCGAACAGGTCATGGCTTGGCATGTCGACAAACCGCTGGACAGCGCGGCACTCGGTCAGCGTTTGATGAAACGTGCAGCGCAATACGACAAATCGGGGGATGCGCATTACAACCTGATTTCCGCGCTGCACAAATCGGTACGCGGGTCGGACCCTGATGCGGCGCTTTATTGGTTCGCGCGGATGCTCGATGCAGGCGAGGACCCGCGCTACCTTGCCCGCCGCATCACCCGCATGGCGGTGGAGGATATCGGGCTGGCAGATCCGCAGGCGCAGGCCATTTGCCTGCAAAGCTGGGAAACCTTTGAACGGTTGGGCAGCCCCGAAGGCGAATTGGCCATCGCGCAGGCGCTTGTCTATATCGCCCTCGCGCCAAAATCGAATGCAGTCTACGTGGCCTACAAGGCGGCGCGGGCCGCGGCCAAGAAGACCGGATCACTGGTGCCACCCAAGCATATCCTGAATGCGCCTACGAAGCTGATGAAGGATCAAGGCTATGGGTCGGGATACGCCTATGACCACGACGCTGATGACGGGTTTTCGGGGCAGGATTATTTCCCAGACTCGATGGGGCGCACTGAATTCTACGCGCCCGTGGAACGCGGATTCGAGCGCGACCTGAAAAAGCGTGTCGAGTATTTCGCCAAACTTCGTGCCAAACGAAACGGTTGATCTGTCAAGCAGACACTCGGATCCATGTTCCCATACCGCCCTGATGGTGCGCCAGCATATGACAGTGAAACAGCCAATTCCCCGGATTATGCGCCTGGAACGCGATCTCTCGAGTCTCTTGCGGGTTGAGCAAGATCGTATCACGCAACGGGCCAAGTGATCCATCGGCCAAAACTTCCGAGAAATGCATCCCGTGCAAGTGCATGCCGTGAGGGAAGGCCGTGTTGTTGGCCATCCCGATCCGCGCGCTTTCGCCAAGCGACAGGTCCAGCAACGGTGTTTCCGGTCGGCCCGCCACGCCGTTCAACGCCCAAAAGAGACCACGTCCGGCAAGCTCTCGAGCGCCCAGTTCCTGTCCATCGACACGGGCGGCGCGCATGCCACCCATGGCCCCGCCTTCGATCAACAGCGTCGCCGTGCGGGCATTCGCCAGATCAATCGGAAAATCCGGGTTTGGCGGCAAGAGCGGCCGCTCCGACCGCGTTGCTTTGGACGGACCGGAGACCGGGAAATGCGCGATGGCATAGCCACCGTCGCGCTCGAACGTGATCAGAAACGCCTCTTCATCGTCGGTTGTCACATCGACAATCAGGTCGACGCGCTGCGCAGGGGCAAGAATTAGCTCTTCGGGCAGGACTTGCGGGTCTTTCAGCGGCATGCCGTCCAGCGCAACGATAGAACCATCAAACCCTTGCATTCCAACGGTAAAAACCCGCGCATTGGCGGCGTTGATCAACCGAAGTCGCACCCGTTCGCCGCGTTTCACAGGATAAGCCGGGTCGATCTGCCCATTCGCGACCCAGAGATTGCCGATCCGCCCAGCATGGCTGAGATCATGGAAATTGTCGAAGGCAGACAGGCTGCCATCCTGTTCCAGCCGAATGTCGTCGATCATCAGGGTGATGTCTTGATCCACGTCGGGTGGATCAGTCTCGTCGATGATCAGCGGGCCGTAAAGCCCACGTTCGATCTGTTCCATGCTCTTGGCATGGCTATGATACCAATAAGTGCCAGCATCTGGCAGGGCAAATTCATAGTCAAAGGATGCGCCCTCGCCGATCGGGGCTTGCGTCAGTCCGGGTACGCCATCCATCGCATTTTCCAGTCTAAGACCGTGCCAGTGCACCGAGGTCGGCTGCGGCAGCTGGTTTTCCACGGTGACGCCAAGCCGGTCGCCTTGCCGGGCACGTAGCGCGGTGCCGGGAAAAGACGCACCGAAGCTCCACATCTCGGTATCGGGATAGCCGACGGGCAGGATCTGCTGACGGTGCGCGGCTGCGATCAGCCTGATCGAAGACGGTTGTGCAAAGCTGAGGCCCGGATGAAGGCCGACCGCTGCAAGACTGCCCAGAAACTGACGACGCCGCATATCGGCTCCTTTGATGATCTCGCGGAAAACCTTAGTCGGCACGCGGCAAAGAGCAATGGCGCATTGCTTGACATCCTAGAGACGCCGCGCGACAGAGCCTGAATGTTGACAACCTTTTCCCTTGTGGCCCTTGGCGGCGCGATTGGTGCATCCCTCCGGTACGCCGCCGGTATGGGCATTGTGCGCGTTTTCGGTCAGGGCGACTTTCCGGTGGCGATCCTTGCCGTGAACATCCTCGGCTCGTTCCTAATGGGCACGTTTGTCGTGGCAGCCGCCCATCGTGGACTGACGCATCTATCGCCATTTGTCATGACAGGTGTTCTGGGCGGGTTCACAACGTTTTCTGCCTTCTCGCTTGAAACCATGACGCTGATCGAACGGGGGCAGGCTGGGTCAGCCATGCTATATGTCATTCTGTCGGTTGGGCTTTCGGTCGGCGGTTTGGCTCTGGGCCTATTTCTGGCGCGGGGTATTTTTGCATGAGCCAAGTTCAGATCATCACGGTTGGACCGGGGGATTCCGATCAGCGTCTTGACCGCTGGCTGAAGCGCCTGTTCCCCCATCTCGCGCAGGGCCGGATCGAGAAGATGTGCCGGAAGGGCGAAGTGCGTGTCGACGGCGGCCGCGTGAAGGCCAGCACCCGCCTTTCCACGGGGCAGGAAGTGCGGATCCCGCCACTCCCCACGCCCGGAGAGGTGGAGTCCCGTCCCAAGCCAAGTGTGTCCGACAAAGATGCCGCGATGATGAAATCGCTGGTCCTCTACAAAGATGATCACGTAATCGCGTTGAACAAGCCGCCGGGTCTGCCGACCCAAGGCGGCAGCAAGCAAACCCGCCATGTCGACGGGCTCGCCGAGGCGCTGACCTTTGGGTTTGGCGAAAAGCCCCGGCTGGTGCATCGCCTCGACAAGGACACCTCGGGTGTTCTGCTGCTGGCCCGCACACGGGCTGTCGCAGGGGCGCTGACCGAGGCGTTCCGGGCACGGGAAACGCGCAAGATCTACTGGGCGGCTGTGGCAGGTGTTCCGTTTCCGCAGATGGGCACGATCAAGTTCGGGCTGGTTAAGGCACCGGGCCACGGGGCAGGCGGTGAGAACGAGAAAATGCGGGCGGTGCATCCCAAGGATGTCGCCACCACCGAAGGCGCAAAGCACGCCACAACGGATTACGCTGTGCTCAGCGCATTGGCCAAACGCGCAGCGTGGGTTGCCATGGTGCCAATCACCGGGCGGACCCACCAATTGCGCGCACATATGGCCGAGCTTGGGCATCCCATCATCGGGGATGGCAAATACGGCGGTTCCGGTCAGGAGAACCTTGGCGATGGCTGGGGCGCAATGCTGGGCGGTGGGATCAGCCGCAAGCTGCATCTGCACGCCCGGTCCATCACGATCAAACACCCTGTCACTGGCGCGAAGCTGACGATCACCGCTCCGCTGCCCGAGCATATGGAACGCACGTGGGAATTCCTCCAATGGGATCCGCGCGATGTGCCGGCCGATCCGTTCGAGGAAATGGAATAATGCCCGAAGCCCTGCGGCTCGTGGTGTTTGACGTGGATGGGACGCTGATGGACAGTCGGGCCCATATCGTCGAGGCGATGGAAGACGCTTTCACCGGGCTCGGCATCGCGCCGCCGACACGCGCCGCGGTGCTGCATGGTGTGGGGTTGTCCTTGCCCGAACTGATGGCTCAGCTTGTGCCGGACCAGCCTTTACACATTCAGAGCGCCCTTGCTGACGGTTACAAATCTGCGTCGTTCGCTCGGCACGTGGCGGGTGGCGACGGGGCAAAAGCGATCTTCTTTCCCGGCATCCGTGATGTTTTGGATCAGTTGCGCGCGGACGATTTCACCTTGATGGCGACGGCCACGGGCATGTCGCGTCGGGGGCTTGATCGCATCATCGAACAACATGGGCTCGAGGGGTATTTCCAATCGACCCAAGTCGCGGACACACACCCGTCCAAACCGCATCCGTCCATGCTCTACGCAGCGCTGGGCGACACGGGCGTTGCGCCGCGAAATGCGGTCATGATTGGCGACACCAGCTACGACATGATAATGGCCAAGGCGGCGGGCACCCATGCCATTGGCGTCACATGGGGCAACCATCCCCCCGAATACCTTGCGGATGCGGACGTGATCGTGGACACCACGGATGAATTGATGACAGCACTGGCAACCTGGATCGAGGACCTTGCATGAGTGAATGGGCTCCGAAACGCTTTTGGAAATCCGCTGACACGCAGGCGACCGAGGATGGCTTTGGTATCCTGCTGGGTGGGCGCCCGGTGCGCACTCCGGCCAAGGCCGTCCTGTCCGTACCAAGCCTTGCCATCGCCCAAAGCATTGCAGCGGAATTCGACGCTCAGGAAGACCGGATCGACCCCCGGACGATGCCCTTTACCCGAACCGCAAATGCCGCCGTCGACAAAGTGGCGATCCAGCACACAGAAGTGGCAGACATGCTGGCCGACTACGGTGACAGCGACTTGTTGTGTTACCGAGCAGAGGCTCCTGACGACCTTGTCGCGCGTCAGTCCACCTCATGGGACCCGCTTCTGGACTGGGCCGACTCGGTGCTGGGCGCGCGATTGGAGACCCGAGTCGGTGTCATGCACGCATCTCAGGACCCCGCTGCACTGTCCAAACTTCGTCAAAACGTGCATGAGATGAATAATTTCGAACTCGCCGCGTTCCACGATCTGGTCGCGATCAGCGGATCGCTCGTCATCGGGTTTGCCGCAAAAGCCGATTTCATGCCTGCGGAAGAGCTTTGGCTAACGTCCCGTGTCGACGAGATTTGGCAACAGGAACAATGGGGCGAAGACGAAGAAGCCGCCGAGATGGCCCAACATAAGAAGGCCGCGTTTCTGCACGCCAGCGATTTCCTGCGATTGTTGCATCAGCAAACGCCGCGCTGACGCCGGGTAAACTGCGGCTTTGTGATCAAAAATAGGCTATTCGCCTTGACCTTCGCAGATGAATCCTCACAAAATCCATGCCATCGCGAGTGGGGGGTTCCCTACTTTCGTCGTATGGGCGCTAAATGCGTTCGTCAGAAACCGTGCCGATAGGCACGGACTAACAGGAAGAGGTAAACATGAAAAAAATTGCAATTCTTGGCGCGATGACCGTTGCCGGCCTTTCGGCTGGTGTAGCGTCTGCTGCCACGCTTGACGACGTTAAGGCACGCGGCAAGCTGAACTGCGGCGTGACGACCGGTCTCGTCGGTTTTGCAGCGCCGAATGCAAATGGCGAATGGGAAGGCTTTGACGTCGGCGTCTGCCGTGCCGTCGCCGCTGCCGTTCTCGGCGATCCGACCGCGGTCGAATTCGTACCGACGACAGGCAAGACCCGCTTTACAGCGCTGGCATCCGGCGAGATTGATCTACTGGCCCGCAACACCACGTGGACTTTCTCGCGCGACGTCGACCTTGGCTTCGAATTCGTAGGCATCAACTACTACGACGGTCAGGGCTTCATGGTCCCGAAAGCGCTCGGCGTCTCGTCGGCCAAGGAACTTGATGGCGCAACCGTCTGCATCCAGACCGGCACCACAACCGAGCTGAACCTTGCGGACTTCTTCCGCGCCAACAACATCAGCTACGAGCCGGTTCCGATCGAAACCAACGCTGAAGCACAGCCGCTCTACCTCGAAGGTGCGTGCGACGTGTACACGACAGACGCGTCCGGCCTTGCTGCGACACGCGCTGCGTTCGAAAACCCGGGTGACCACGTGGTCCTGCCGGAAATCATCTCGAAAGAGCCGCTTGGCCCGCTCGTCCGTCACGGCGACAACCAGTGGGGTGACATCGCCCGCTGGACGCTGAACGCACTGATCGCTGCTGAAGAGCTCGGCATCACGTCCGCAAACGTGGCCGAACTGGCATCGGCTCCGGGCAGCAACCCGGAAATCAACCGTCTGCTTGGCACCGAAGGCACGCTTGGCGCGATGCTGGGTCTCGAAGCTGACTGGGCTGTCAAGGCCATCATGGCAGGCGGCAACTACGGTGAACTGTTTGAAAAGAACATCGGTGAGAACACGCCGATCGGTCTGGCGCGCGGCCTGAACGCGCTGTGGACCGAAGGCGGTCTGCTCTACACGCCGCCGTTCCGCTAAAGCACTGACTACGGAAAAGGGC
>NZ_JAEPMO010000069.1 GCF_017643905.1 Marivita sp. | reverse complement strand
TTATATTCCAGCGATAGATGCTGAACTTGCGAACGTGGGTCGCGCCTTCAGGCTTGGGCCATGTCTTGCCCGTGCGGATGGTCGAATTCTTGGGGAGCGTCAGCTGAACCATGGTAAACTCTGTTGCCTTCCTGCCATCTTGTCCGGGACGCTGCAAAAAATGCGCATCACTCGTCTGGCAATTAGTATAACTTCGACGTGCCATGTCTACGGGATAACGGTCAAAAATAACAGGCAAACACAGGCAAAAAGAGTCCAAAGATGCAAAATGCCGCAGTCGCGAAGCCCCTGACAGAGAACAGGAAACTGTTGTGTTTGCCCTCCACGGCAGGCAACCCCTATCAGTCACTTCTGTATTCGGAACTCCCCGAAGAGTTTGACTGCGAATATGCAGGCCCTGGCGCCCTTGACCGGCTGAAAACCGGGGACTTCACCGTCGTCCATATCCATTGGGACGACCGCATGTTCGGGCGCAGTGACGATGCCGAAAGCAACGAGGCAGACCTTGACGCGGCCCTCGAGACGCTGCGCCGCTTCAAGGCGCGCGGCGGACAGATCGTATGGACCATCCACAATGACGCCCCGCACAAAGCCCGCGACCTGGAAACCTTCCAAAGGGGCCGCCGAGAGCTGAGCAAACTTGCCGACGCGATCCACGTACATGCCGAGCATGCCGCCGATCACATGGTCTCCACCTATGGCGCGGACCGCAGCAAACTGCACGTGATCCCGCATCCCAGCTACCTTGGCGCGTATGAGCCGGCGAAAACGACGACCACCCGCAAACTCGCAAAGGCCGATACACGTCAATTCCTGTTCGTCGGCATGTTCCGCGGTCCAAAAGGCGTCCACGCCATAACTGACGTGGCCGGAAAACTGACCAAGCGGCACGTGCCCTATCACCTGCGAATGTACGGCAAGGCGTTTTCATCCCAGGCGCGGATGCTCCGCCTTCTCAATACAAACCCGAATATTGATCTGCGCACGGATCGCATCCCCGACGAAGAGATCCCCGAAATCTTCGGCGCGTCCCATGTGTTTCTTGCGCCCTATCAATCCATGTTCACCTCTGGATCGGTCATGCTGGCGCTGACCTTTGGTCTGCCGATCATCGGCCCGAACATCCGCGAATTGCGCGAAACTACTCCCGAAGCGTGCCACGATCTGCTTTATGATCCTGCTTCCCCGCGCGGGCTGATCCGCAGCATGTTGCAGTTCATCGAGATGTCGGACACCGATCTGCGCAAGGTTCGAATGGCCTGCTTTGACTTTGCCAAAGAGCGAGGGCCGGACATATGCAGCGCCAAGATCGCAAAGCTTCTTACCCAGTAATCCCAATCGAAAGTGTCCCGATGCCGAACGCGTTTGCAAACCGTATCAAAACCCTTCGCGCCGCGTTGCGCTATGACGACAAGCTGCACATCACGGATGTCGGCGCAAACCCGATGAACTTCGAGGCGCCCTACAAGGATCTTCAGGAAAACGGGGATGTGGTAATCACGGGATTCGATCCGCAGGCCGAAACGCTTGTCACACTGACCGAAGGACGTGGCGAGGGCGACCGCTATCTGCCACACGCCATCGGTGACGGCAAAGCCCATACTTTGAACATCTACAAAGGTTCCGGGCTAACCTCTCTCCTCTCGATCCGCAGGCCGACCCTGTTCTACCTCATGGGCCTGAAACGCGCCGCGCAATTGATCGAGACTGCCGAAATGGAGACGCGCCGTCTTGATGACCTGGACGACATTCAACGCATTGACCTGCTCAAGATCGACATTCAGGGCGCGGAAAAGATGGTATTCGAAAACGGCAAAGACAAAATCGCAACTGCCGTCGCCGTGCATTCCGAAATCAATTTCTTCCCGCTTTATGACGATCAGCCCAGCTTCGGCGACATCGACGTGACCCTGCGCAAGCTCGGCTTTGTCCCGCATTCCTTCTATCACACGGTCGCGCGCCACGTGCGGTCCCGCTATCTGGGGCATGTGAACGACGCGCACCGCACACATCTTCTTGACGGTGACATCCTTTATTTCCGCGACCTGTCCCGCCCCGATGACCTGACCAGCGACCAGTTGCGCAAAATGGCGTTGATCGCGGATGGGATCTACGGTTTCACGGACTACGCATTGCGATGTCTGGATGAACTCGAACGCCGCAAAGATGCGGATGAGACCGCCATCCTCGCCTATATCGACGCTGTTAACGGCTAAAGCCGCTGGTTCAGCAGAGCTGGTAAGCCTTCGACGGCAAGGCACCGGACCGTTTCGGGTTTGGACAGGATGTCCGTCACGATCTGCACGGTACTCTCGGTCGGACCTGTCACCGTGTCCAGCGCGAGCGCCCGGATCTGCACGGCGCTCGCATTGTCGATCACGCAGTTCAGTGCAGGCTCCAAGGGGACACCAGGGAACCGTTCAATAAGCACCGGCGTGATCGCCGACCGTGCCGCATCGCGCGCAATCTGGTCCTGCTGCTGTACCGAACAGCCCACCAGAACCAGACACGCGACAACCGCAAGACGCATCAGAACGTACGTTCCTTCGGCTTGATCTTCTCAAGCGAGATCCCGCCTTCGGCTTCCGTCGTCAGCGGATCTTTCACCACCGGACGATAGGTCAGGTCGATCTGGTTGCCTTCAACCCGCGCGATGGTGTGCACGCGCCAGTTTTCGTCGTCCCGCGTCGTGTAGTCCTCGTGCGCATGCGCGCCGCGGCTTTCCTTGCGCGCCTCGGCCCCGGCAATCGTCGCCAGCGCGTTGGGCATCAGGTTGGTCAGTTCCAGCGTTTCCATCAGATCGCTGTTCCAGACAAGGCTGCGGTCAGTGACCTTCAGGTCATCCATCTTGCCCGCAATCGCAACCATCTTGTCGAGACCTTCCTTCATGGTCTTCGAGGTACGGAACACGGCGGCATCGGCCTGCATGGTTTTCTGCATCTCAAGCCGCAACTCGGCGGTCGGGATGGTCCCCTTGGCATTGCGCAGCCCGTCGAAGCGGTCGAACGCCTTGTCCACCGACGCGGTATTGGTCGACGGCACGGCGCTGTCGCGGTCCACAACCTTGCCCGCGCGGATCGCAGCCGCACGACCAAAGACCACGAGGTCGATGAGCGAGTTCGAACCAAGGCGGTTCGCACCATGCACAGATGCACAGCCCGCCTCGCCCACGGCCATCAGTCCGGGAACAACCGCGTTCGGGTCGTCCTTGGTCGGGTTCAGAACCTCGCCCCAGTAGTTGGTCGGAATACCGCCCATGTTGTAATGCACTGTCGGCAGAACCGGGATCGGTTCCTTGGTCACGTCCACACCGGCGAAAATCTTTGCGGACTCAGAGATGCCCGGCAGACGCTCGGCCAAAGCCTCTTTCGGCAGGTGCGACAGGTTCAGGTGAATATGGTCGCCCTCGGCGCCCACACCACGGCCTTCGCGGATTTCCATGGTCATCGAGCGGGACACGTAATCGCGCGGTGCCAAGTCTTTGTAGTTCGGCGCATAGCGCTCCATGAACCGCTCGCCTTCGGAGTTGGTGAGATAGCCACCCTCCCCGCGCGCGCCTTCGGTGATCAGACAGCCCGAACCGTAGATGCCGGTCGGGTGGAACTGCACGAACTCCATATCTTGAAGCGGCAGACCTGCGCGGGCCACCATGCCGCCACCATCGCCGGTGCAAGTATGGGCCGAGGTCGCGCTGAAATAGGCCCGGCCATAGCCGCCGGTCGCCAGCACCACCATCTTGGCGTTGAAGACGTGCATCGTGCCATCGTCCAGCTTCCAGCAGACAACACCGGTGCAACGGCCATCGTCGGACATCACCAGATCAATCGCGAAATACTCGATGTAGAACTCGGCGTTGTTCTTCAGCGACTGCCCATAAAGCGTGTGCAGGATCGCGTGACCGGTCCGGTCCGCCGCCGCACAGGTGCGCTGCACGGGCGGGCCTTCACCGAATTCGGTCGTGTGGCCGCCGAACGGACGCTGGTAAATCTTGCCTTCCTCGGTCCGCGAGAACGGCACGCCATAATGCTCAAGCTCATACACCGCCTTGGGCGCTTCACGGGCGAGGTATTCCATCGCGTCCGTGTCACCCAGCCAGTCCGACCCCTTCACGGTGTCGTACATGTGCCACTGCCAGTGGTCCGGGCCCATGTTGGACAGTGATGCGGCGATGCCGCCCTGCGCCGCGACCGTATGCGACCGGGTCGGGAACACCTTGGTCACACAGGCGGTGCGCAGCCCCTGTTCGGCCATGCCAAGCGTGGCGCGCAACCCTGCGCCGCCTGCGCCGACGACCACGACGTCATATTCATGCGTCTCGTATTCGTATGCAGCCATGTTGCTGGAAACTCCGCTAGTCAAAGGGCCATCTTGGCGATGGCAAAGATGCCCACGGCAGCCGCGCCGTAGCTGATGCAGGTCATGCCGAGGATCAGGATTTTCTCCCAGATGCCATGCACATAGTCTTCGATCAGCACTTGGAAACCGTCATTGAAGTGCTTGAAGCCCACGATCAGGGTCAGCGCCGCGATGATCGCCGGGAAAGGACGGGCGTAATAGGCCTGCACCTCTTCAAACGAAGATCCAAGGATACCGCCGAAGGTGAAGACAAAGAAAGGGATCAGGATCAGCAGCGCGACAGAAGATTTCTTCATCGCCCAGAAATGCTCGGTCCCGGATTTTGCGGCACCCATGCCAACGGCGCGTTTACGGTCAGTCAGAAAAGCCATGATGCGCCCCCCTTACCAAAGCACGATGACGGAAAAGACCGTCAAAACGCCAGAGCCGATGATCACCATCCACCCCAGCGTTTCAGCCTGGTCAAGCTCCAGCATCTTCGCGTTGTCCCAGATCAGGTGCCGGATGCCCGCCAGAGTGTGATACCACAGCGCCCAGAGCGACAGGAACATCACCAGATCACCGAACCAGCTTGTGACAAAGCCGTTGGCGAAGGCGAAATATTCCGGCCCTGTCGAGGCCGCGAGCAACCACCAGACGATCATCAAGGCCGCGACGATCAGGGCGTTGCCCGTGATACGTGTGAGGATCGACGTGATCGAGGTCAGCTGTGGGCGATAAACTTGCAGGTGTGGTGACAGGGGTCGATTGCCCCGATTGACGTCAGCCATGATCTGAGTCCTTTCCGGTTCCTGACAGCCTTTTTATTGGTTTTGAAAGCGGTGTCACGCGGGCCCGCCCCTCAAAGGCGCGGTTTTTTGGCGCAATCAGGCAGATTTATGCAATTATGTGATCACACGTGCAAAAACTGTGATCACAAATAGTCCAATGAGCAAAGACCCGCAACTTTTGCGCAGCGCGTTCCATCACAATAACGGCCCTTGCCCGGTCCGAATTGAGTCGCCCGGCCTGTGGCCGTTCTGATCCAAGAGCGCCCATGACATCGGCCGAATGGCAAAGGTTTCAGTTTTGCAGCATCCCGTAAAGCAGTCGAAGATGCGCTTCAAACTCTTCGCACATGATAATCGACTGGTCCGATGGATCGTAAAACGCGTTGGCCTCATCGCATTCGCCCGTGATCACCTGCACCGTGCTCGGGAACCCGAAATCCGCATTCAACGCCTCAACCTCGGCTCCGATGATCCCGGCCGTAAAACTGCCTTCCACCTCAGCCGTGAACAGCATCGGCTCCCCACCCTCGGCCAACTCGTCGAACACCGCGCCCCAGCTGTCAGCCGCCAGCTCGTATTCTTCGACACAGTATTCCGCGCGTTCCTCGGGCAGTTCCATGTCTTCTGCAAAATCATCCCGCGTGTCCGGATCGCCGCCGTAGAACAGACAGACCGTGTTGTAGAACCGCTGTTCGTCTGGGCCATGTGTGTCCCAATAGGGCACAGGGTATTCGGCATTCGCCACCGCTTCGGCCCAGAAGCCGTTGGCCACGTCATAGGCCATCGCAAGCGCCGACTCAGGCTCGAACAAATGGTCAATGAGGAGGATCGACGCCACATCTGCGGCGTCTTCTTCCTGACCAAAGACCGGCATCTGCATCACGTCGATCAGGGCATGGCCCAGCTCGTGATAGAATATCCCAAGGATGTTTGCTTCAACGAATGCGTCTTCGGCCTCGTCCGCCACTACATGAGATGCGGCCATCGCGACGGCAACGCTCAGTATCCGATAATCCATGCCAAAAACCCTAAACCAACCGCCACCAGCAACCCCACCGCCAGACGCCAAGGCGTTTTCACACCCATGTCCTGTTCAACACGACGCGGGACAATTGTGGTCGGCACAGCCACGACAATGGTCGCAAGCAGGATCACCAGATGGGGCCACGCCGCCCCGGTTGGAGCCGCCAGCCAGATCAGCGCCAAAAGGCACAAGCCAAACCCGGCAAGGCTCGCTCCCCAAACGCGGTACAACGCTTCGATCACGCGCTGCGTCCCGGTTGAGACGGCGCCATCCTGTTCAATGATGGTCCGGTGATATGCAAGCGGCGCGGGCGACAGGCCATATTTTGCCGCGACCATAAAAGCCGCCAAAGCTGCAAGCGTATAAAGGCCAAGACTGATCATAACCGCATGTGTCCCCCAAGTTTCCAGGCAGACTACAGGCAATGACCTGTAATCCAAAACCGAAACTCAGGGGCCCAAGCTCAGGTCGGCATCAAAGCCCAATAATCAAGATCCAGCAAGACATGCGGCAGGTACTTACCGTCATCGCCCTTAAGCTCCATCGACCCGCTCGCCGAGGTCGCCACCAGCCGCAACCGCACGGAGCCCACTCCAGGGGCCGAGGTTTCCGCCTTGTCCAACACTTCGGACCACGCGCGCACAGTGGTCCCGCTGAAACACGGGTTTGCATGTGCCCCGCCGTTCAGCCCGACGATCATCTGCGCATTCGCCAGACCGTTGAACGACAGCGCCCGCGCCATGCTGATCACGTGCCCACCGTAAATGAGCCGCTGCCCATCGGGCCGGAAGGTGGCGTCGAAATGCACCTTGGCCGTGTTCTGCCACAGCCGGGTCGCCATCATGTGCTCGGCTTCTTCAATGGTCACGCCGTCCACGTGGTCGATCTTCTCGCCGATCGCGTAGTCGCCCCAGCGATGCGGCTCTCCGGCAAGCTCGAAATCGTAATCGGTAAAGTCCAACCCGCGCGGAATGCTCAGGTCCTCAACCGCCAAAACAGTCTTCAACTCCGGCACCACGGTCTCGGGCGCTGCCGCATCGGCGATCCGCTTGCGCACCATGACCCAGCGCACATATTCCATCACCAACTGGTCATTCTGGTTCAGTCCCCGCGTCCGAACCCACACAACCCCGGTCTTGCCGTTGGAGTTCTGCTTCAGCCCGATCACCTCGGATTCCGACCGCAACGTGTCCCCCGCATAAACCGGGGTCAGCCAGCGCCCTTCGGCATACCCAAGGTTCGCGACCGCGTTCAGCGACACATCCGGCACCGTCTTGCCGAACACCACATGGAACGCCGCGAGATCGTCAATCGGCGACGACGGCAGACCGCAGTTCTGTGCAAACAGGTCCGACGAATACAGCGCATGCCGCGCCGGATAAAGTGCATGATACAGCGCCCGTTCCCCACCCGACACCGTGCGCGGAACCGCGTGGCGGATCACCTGCCCGACCGAGTAATCCTCGAAGAAACGGCCTTCATTCGTTTTCGTCATCGCTGCGCCCTTTGTGGTGGTCGCGGGTCGGTCGAGTGTGTCACTGTTCGCCAAGTTTCATCTCCGGATGGTAGGGGGCGTCGATCTCTTTGGTCACCGCCTGCCCACAACGCATCACGCCATTGGCATGATCGAACGCATAGGTGGGATCGCCATAAAGCTCCCACCCTTTGCTCAGGGCCAGCGACACCTTGTGGCAAAAGGCCGACGTGTCGTCTTCGGTCAAAAGTCGATAAATCTTCATGGCTTACCCCGGAAATGGCCAAACGCCGAGCCACGCGTGAATGCCGGTCATCAACCCGAACATCACCAGCGTGATCACAACAAGCACCGCGTCTTTCTTCGCCTCACCCGGCTGCGGACGATCCCACACCGGCACGGCCTTGTTGATCAGGATCACCTCAAGCACCGCCCAGGCCAGCATCCCGCCGAACAGAATGATCGACGCCAGATCGCCATTCACCAACAGGTGCGCCACCGCCCAGATCTTGACCGACGTCAGCTGCGGATGCCGCATCTTTCCGCGCAGACGGCCCGTTGTGGCGCTCATGCCGAACACAAAGACCGCGATCAGCATCAGCAGGTTGTTGATGTGCACCATGAATGAGGGCGGGTTCCACACCGGGATGAACTCGGCCCCGCGATAGCCCCAGATCATCAGACCAAGGCTGACTAGCAGCAGAACCGCCACCACACCTTTGCCCTTGTCGCCCATCGCCGCGCGCTGTTCGGGCGCGACGCGCTTGAAAATATGGGCTCCGACCCAAATCAGCAGTCCGAGAACAAGAATACCCATCATGGCTTACCCCGCTTGGATGGTTTCGATTGCCTCTGCTTTTGCCAGTATTTCGCGGGCCGTGGCAACGTGAAGGTTCTCGACGATCTTGCCGTCTACCACCGCAACCCCCTGCCCTTCAGCCTCGGCCGCCTCGAAAGCGGCGATCTGGCGGCGAGCGAGATCAATCTCCTCCGGTGCGGGCGCGAAGGCGGTGTTGGCGATGTCCACCTGCGCCGGATGGATCAGAGTCTTGCCATCGAACCCCATATCCCGGCCCTGCACACATTCGGCCTTCAGACCCTCATCATCCTTGAACGCGTTATACACGCCGTCCACGATCACCAGCCCTTCGGCCTTGGCCGCCAGAAGGCACATCGACAGCGAGGTCAGCAGCGGCAGACGGTCCGGGCGGAACCGGGTCTGCAATTCCTTGGCAAGGTCATTGGTGCCCATCACCATCCCCGCCATCTTGGGATGCGCCGCGATCTCGGCGGCATTCAGCATCCCGCGCGGCGTTTCCATCATCGCCCAGATCGGCAGATCGCCGGTGATCTCGGCCAAAGCATCCAACTGAGCCGCACTCTCCACCTTAGGCAACAGCACCGCATCGCAGTCCATCTGCGCCACGGCTTCCGCATCGGCCCGGCCCCAGTCCGTGTCCAGCCCGTTGATCCGCACGATCCGCACCCGCGCACCGTAGCCTCCTTCGGCCAAAGCCGCCTTCAGCGTTTCCCGCGCGGCGGGTTTTTCATCGACAGCCACCGCATCTTCGAGGTCAAAGATGATCGCATCGACAGGCAAACCGCGCGCCTTGTCCAAGGCCCGGTCCTTTGATCCCGGAATATAAAGAACCGAGCGATAGGGGCGGCTGCGCATGTCCATGGCGGTCTCCTGAGCGAGTCTTGAGTAATAATGTTGCGCCAGAGAGCTACATTCTTTTGCAAAAACTGCAAGAGGTGATCTGCCGCACTGCAGAAAAAAGCTGCTGCACCCGCATTCGAACGTTGCGTTAACCAATTCCAAACCGATCCACCGGACGCTCAGCCCCATCACAGCCGAAAAGGGGTAAGGCAATGAAACGAGATTTCTGGAAGATGACAGTGCTGGCCATAGGCGCGCTGATGGCATCTTCGACACTGACGCAGGCGCAACAGAACTGCGCAGCACGCGATCTGGTGATCGAACGTCTGGCCAGCAGCTACGGCGAAACCCGCCAATCCATCGGCCTTGCGCAGAACAACACCATGGTCGAGGTCTTCGCTTCCACCACGACAGGAAGCTGGACAATCACCGTCACCAACGCCTCCGGCCTCACCTGTCTTGTCGCCAGCGGTCAGGCGTTTGAACGGATTACGGAAACCTTGCCTACACCCGCCGAGGACGCCTAGGTCAGCGCATCAAAGATCAGCTTTGATCCTGTCACCATGAGCAACACATAGGTCAGACCGAAAAACACACGTTCGGGCACGATATGATGTGCCCGGACGCCCAGATAGGTACCCAAAATCGCAAACGGCGCCAACGCAAGGTTCAGCGTCAGCGTCTCCAGCGTGAAAAAGCCCATCGCGGCATAGATCCCCGCTTTCAGCACGTTCATCGCCCAGAAGACGATCACGGTCGTCGCCTGAAACGCGGTTTTGCTCAGCTTTCGCCCCAGCAGATACACCGCCGCCACCGGCCCGCCCGCGTGGCTGACAAAACTGGTGAACCCAAGCGCAACACCTGCCGACACGCCCGCAGTCGGTGACATCGGCCGTTCCCCGATCTTCACCCATCCAGCGGCCTGCACCAATTGCCAGACGACAAAGGCAATCGAGATACCACCGATCAGAAACCGGATCGCATCATCATCGGCCCAACCAAAGAACAGCGCGCCCAGAAACGTGCCAGGCACGCCGCCCCACAGCAGCAGCCGCGTTTCCGGCCAGCTCCACTTCTTCCAATAGGCAGGAAGGCTCACCACATCGATCAGCATCAAGAGCGGCAGCATGATCCCCAGCGCAATCGCAGGCTCCACCACCAGCGCCAGAATCGACGCGCTGGCAAAGGCCGCGCCCGACCCAAACCCGCCTTTGGACACCCCCGCAAAGACCACCGCAGGCACGCCTAGCGCAAAAACTGTCCAGCTCAAGGCGTCCATGGAACCCCCATTTTCCACCGCATTTCATAGACATATCGCGCTACGCCTCAACCCGCCAGCCAAGACGTGCGTCTCCGCCGCACTTGCGAAATAGCCCAAGTCGGACTAGCACAGCGCAAATTCAAAACGGACCGGAGACAAATTCCATGGCCAGACCCAAGATTGCCCTCATCGGCGCGGGACAGATCGGTGGCACCCTTGCCCACCTCGTGGCACTCAAAGAACTGGGCGACGTCGTACTTTTCGACATCGCCGAAGGCACCCCCGAGGGCAAGGCGCTCGACATTGCTGAATCCGGCCCGTCCGAAGGGTTCGATGCCAAGTTGAAGGGCACGCAGGACTACGCCGACATCGCGGGCGCTGACGTCTGCATCGTCACCGCCGGTGTGCCGCGCAAGCCGGGCATGAGCCGCGATGACCTGCTGGGCATCAACCTCAAGGTCATGAAATCCGTGGGCGAAGGCATCGCCGCCAATGCACCCGACGCGTTCGTGATCTGCATCACCAACCCGCTCGACGCGATGGTCTGGGCACTCCAGCAGTTCTCGGGCCTGCCAACCCATAAGGTCTGCGGCATGGCCGGTGTTCTGGACAGCGCCCGCTTCCGTCACTTCCTGAGCCTCGAATTCGACGTGTCGATGAAAGACGTCACCGCCTTTGTACTCGGCGGCCACGGCGACACGATGGTTCCGCTGACGCGCTATTCCACCGTCGCAGGCATCCCCCTGCCCGATCTGGTCAAGATGGGCTGGACCACCCAGGACAAGCTCGACGCCATTGTGCAGCGCACCCGTGACGGCGGCGCAGAGATCGTTGGTCTGCTGAAAACAGGCTCCGCCTTCTACGCCCCCGCGACATCCGCCATCGAAATGGCCGAAGCCTACCTCAAGGATCAGAAACGCCTCCTGCCCTGCGCGGCCTATTGCGACGGCGAATTCGGCCTCGATGGCTTCTATGTCGGCGTTCCCACCATCATCGGCGCAGGCGGCATCGAAAAGATCGTCGACATCCAGCTCAGCAAAGACGAGCAGGCCATGTTCGACAACTCGGTCAACGCTGTCAAAGGTCTGGTTGAAGCCTGCAAAGGCATCGACGAAAGCCTCGCATAACGCCACGTTGGATAAAGACAAAAAAGGCGGCCCAGTGGCCGCCTTTTTCATTTACATCTTTTTCAGAACCTCTACCGGATCCTTTAGGTTCAGCGTTTTGAAAAAACCGGCGATGCCATCGTCAAAATCCGACAACTCCTTGTCCATGAATTCCTTGACCAGCGCATCGTACTTCTTGCTTAGTACGGTGCTGCGTGGGTTCAGGTTGCGGATCAGCACCAACCCGGTCGGCTGCGCGGTCGTCACGTCGATCTTGAGATCGGGACGATAGAGTTGCAGGATTTGAAGGGTCTTCCAGACGTCGCCTGTCCAGTCTCCCCGATGGAATGCGCGGGTCGCCATATATTCCGTTGTCGGGCAGCAATCGTGAAGCGCGATCACCCCTTTCTTGGACATTGCCTTTTCGGTCTCGATAAAATCCCGTAGCAGATACTCGAAAAGATGCATCCCATCCAGAAACGCAAGATCTACAGAAATCTTGTTTTTCTTCAGAAAATCACCCGCGAAAAAGTCATCGCTGCCCTGCTGGAAGAAAAACATCTGCGTCCCGGCGGTGTTCACAGCCGGGTATTTCAGCTTGAACTCCGGATCGACGGCAATTGTATTGCATTTGGCCAGAGACAGGCTCTTGCCGGTGAATGTGCCGACCTCAAGGTACCAGTTCGGTTTCAGCTTTTCGTGCAGTTGACCAAGGACCTCGATATAGGGTTGCCCCTGAAGCGCGGGAACCGTCGTCTCTTCACTCATATCCTTCATACTCTTTTTCTCCTGTCGTGTGCGACGCAACTGCCTCAGGAACTGAGGACGCTCGGCGTCTGTGACAAAGCCGACAGATCGGGGTCGACCAAGGTTGCGTGATTTTTCGAACTCTTCCTGGGTGGGGCAGCGCCAGGGATCATTCGCTCCCACGACGCCCTGTGCGATCAAGGCAACGCGCAGTTTTTCGAAATCGAGTGTGACCAACGAAATGTTGTCGGCGCGCTGGCGTGGCCACGCCACGTCCTCGATCGCATCGATTTCGACGACCCGAGCTTGTGTGAAACTGCGCACATGATTGGTGATAAGTGCCGGGACGTCCGACCTGCGCTTCACAATGATACAAGTTGCGTCGGGACGGAACGTGAATGGCAGGATATGCAGCGCAGATCCATCTGCAGCGATGACCGTATCGGCCTCTCGATACATCTCGAGCTGTTCAGTTAAACTAAGCCGCTCCGGCGCGACGATATCGAAGCCAGCACTTACCAGATTCTCCTCGAGCACATCTTCGCAAAGATGCCGTCCCACCGTTCCAGACATCTGGTTACGCGTGATGTAGATTTTGCGACCAAATCGCGACTTCCCATTTCGGGGCAGTTTGCTGCGAACCCAAGCAGCGTAACTCGGCGTCGCCAGGCCGTCACATACCTCACTGAACAGATCCGGCGCGGTGTAAAGCGTTTCGACATGCGTCGGCGCTTGAACAATCGCGTACTCGTTTTCTATGCCAAAAGACTTGAGCAAACGGTTCAGGAAAGCGTGTTCACTTTCTGAGTAGAGCAGCGAACTGAACAGCAGATTTACCGACTTCGGCAACCTGTCCGTGGCCCAAATTCGCCCAAGTCCGCGGGTGATGACATGTCCGAACTGGATCGACATACCTCCGCAAAACAGCCACGATCCCGGCAGGCTTTGTGCGTCAGCCAAGGCAGCATCGCGCACATCGCGCGTCGCAAGCGTATTGCGTGTCAGGGTCCGAATCTCGGTGTCGCGCAAAACTTTGCCGTCGACGTCAAACACTCCGGCGTGAAACGTTTTGCCGTCACGATGCCTCCGGCGAAAAGGCACGACGAGGGCATTGCGATGGCAGGCGATTTCAGAAAACGGCAAAGCGTACGTGTCGACGCTTGAACTGGCCGACAGGCACACCTCGAATGTCCGGACACTCGTATTCATTGACCTGCGTCGTCCTCAAAGTGCCGCGATTTATTGTGTGCTTTGGTGCACGTGCGACATCGAATTTGAGTGTATGCGCCTGCGTGAGTCATGGTCAACTCGACAAAAATTCAAAAGATTCGGGTGTGGCCATGGTGCATGTTGGACCCGCGTCTATCTCTTTCGATGGAAATGTGATCACACTTTTTTTCACTGTGATCACAAATGTCGGTTTTTTGCCGATTTGCCCGCCCTGCGGCAAAAAAACAATTAAGTCTTCACACCTCCCGCACTTATATCGCCGCAAATCGCAGCAAAAAACGGGACAGTTGACCGATGAACATCCACGAGTATCAGGCGAAAGCTCTGCTACGCAGCTACGGCGCTCCGGTGTCGGATGGCCGCGTGGTTCTCAAGGCCGAAGAGGCCAAGACCAAGGCAGGCGAAATGGACGGGCCGCTCTGGGTGGTCAAGGCCCAGATCCACGCAGGTGGTCGCGGCAAGGGCAAGTTCAAGGAAGAGAGCGCTGGCGAAGCCGGTGGTGTACGCCTTGCCCGTTCGGTTGAGGAAGCCGCCGAAGAAGCCAAGAAGATGCTGGGCCGCACCCTAGTGACCAAGCAGACTGGCGACGCGGGCAAGCAGGTCAACCGCATCTATATCGAAGACGGATCGGGCATCCAGACCGAGATGTATCTCGCCCTTCTCGTTGACCGCCAGACCAGCCGTGTGTCCTTCGTCGCCTCCACCGAAGGCGGCATGGACATCGAGGAAGTCGCGGAAAAGACGCCCGAGAAAATCCTGAGCTTCTCGGTCGACCCGGCAACGGGCTACCAGCCGTTCCACGGCCGCCGCATCGCGTTCAACCTCGGCCTGGAAGGCAAGCAGGTCAAACAATGCGTTCAGCTGATGGCCACGCTCTACCAGATGTTTGTCGAAAAAGACATGGAGATGCTAGAGATCAACCCGCTCATCATCACCGATGAAGGCGATCTCAAGTGCCTCGACGCCAAGATGGGCTTTGACGGCAACGCGATCTACCGCCACCCGGATATCGCCGAACTGCGCGACACCACCGAAGAAGACCCGAAAGAGCTTGAGGCGTCCAAGTATGACCTCAACTACATCGCTCTGGACGGTGAAATCGGCTGCATGGTGAACGGCGCGGGCCTTGCCATGGCGACGATGGACATCATCAAGCTTTACGGTGCGGAACCCGCCAACTTCCTCGACGTGGGCGGTGGTGCGACCAAGGAAAAGGTCACCGAGGCGTTCAAGATCATCACATCCGACCCGAACGTCAAAGGCATCCTCGTCAACATCTTCGGCGGCATTATGCGGTGTGACGTGATCGCGGAAGGCGTGATCGCGGCGGTCAAAGAGGTCGGACTCAAGGTGCCGCTGGTTGTGCGTCTCGAAGGCACGAACGTCGAAAAAGGCAAGGAGATCATCCAGAACTCCGGCCTCGATGTGATTGCCGCCGACGACCTCAAGGACGGCGCGCAGAAGATCGTGAAGGCGGTCAAGGGCTAGAACATTGGCACGTCATTTCACACTCAAACGCAGCAGAGTTCTCGTCTTCGCGTTTACTGCGCTTATTGGTTTGGCCGCTTGCGACCAACCTGCGACAGTAGCTCGGAGTGCAACTCCAGTGCCCGGCGCGCAAGCCGTTGGTATCTTCCGTGAGATTTGTGGAACCGCCATGCGAGATGTGACCGCTGCGCAGAGCAAGTTGCAAAGGCCATTTCGCGCGGTCGCAAGCGAACCGGATGGTGCGATCGACTACCAACACGCAGATTTCGATCTGGTATTTCGCCTATCTGAAACCGGCGGAACCACACAGTGCAGCATGAGCGTCGTCACAGTCCGATCACAACAATCACCGGAAGGCGCGGCGGCTTCCTTGAGCTTTCTCAGAGACCGATTGAGCGGAATGACCCCTACATTTCGTGCCTTTCAACAACAAAACAGCAACCGCATCGTTGCGGTCATCCAATCGAATTAAGGAGCCAACAACATGGCCGTCCTCATCGACGAAAACACCAAAGTGATCTGCCAGGGCCTCACCGGCTCGCAGGGCACCTTTCACACCGAACAGGCCATCGCCTATGGCACCAAGATGGTTGGCGGCGTGACCCCCGGCAAAGGTGGCATGACCCATCTCGACCTGCCGGTCTTCAACTCGGTCCACGAGGCCAAGCACGCAACCGAAGCGAATGCGACCGTGATCTACGTGCCGCCGCCCTTCGCCGCGGACTCGATCCTCGAAGCGATCGATGCGGGAATGGAAGTGATCGTCTGCATCACCGAAGGCATCCCGGTCATGGACATGATGAAAGTCAAGCGCGCGCTGGAAACCTCCAAGTCGCGCCTGATCGGCCCGAACTGCCCCGGTGTCATCACGCCCGACGCCTGCAAGATCGGCATCATGCCCGGCCACATTCACCGTCGCGGCAGCGTCGGGGTTGTGTCGCGCTCGGGCACGCTCACCTATGAGGCGGTCAAGCAGACCACCGATGTGGGTCTTGGCCAGTCCACCTGCGTCGGCATCGGCGGCGACCCGATCAAAGGGACCGAGCATATCGACGTGCTCGAATGGTTCCTCGCGGATGACGAGACCGAGTCGATCATCATGATCGGTGAGATCGGTGGCTCTGCCGAAGAAGAAGCTGCACAGTTCCTCGCCGATGAGAAGAAAAAAGGCCGCTGGAAGCCGACCGCTGGCTTCATCGCGGGCCGCACTGCCCCTCCGGGCCGTCGCATGGGACATGCTGGTGCAATTGTTGCAGGCGGCAAAGGCGGCGCAGAAGACAAGATCGAAGCGATGAAATCTGCAGGCATCGTCGTTGCCGAAAGCCCCGCCAGCCTTGGCGAAGCGGTGCTGGCTGCGATCAAAGGTTAAGGCACGGGCCGGGCAGACGCCCCGGCCTACGACCATGAAGAAAAATAGGCCGGGCTTTTGCCCGGCTTGCGCACAACAAGAAAGCCGCGCGATAGCGGATCGCATGATCCTCTTTCCTGCTGCTTGATCAGACCGGTTCGGGAGGACCACAACACATGACGGATCAAAGCCCCAACGACCTTTTCCACGCCTCCAGCTTTATGCAGGGGCACAACGCGGCGTATCTGGAACAGATGTACGCGCGATATGCGAACGACCCAAACGCGGTCGATGAAGCGTGGCAGGCGTTTTTCCGGCAACTGGGCGATGACGAGGTCAGCGTCAAGAAAGAGGCATCCGGCCCAAGCTGGGCACGTCCCGACTGGCCGCCGATGCCGAATGATGACTTGACCGCAGCACTGGATGGCCAATGGCCGGTCGCCACGGCAGAGATCAAAGGCGCAGGCGAAAAGATCAAAGCGAAAGCGCAGGAGAAAGGCGTTCAAGTCACCGACGACGCGATCCAGCGTGCCGTGCTGGACTCGATCCGCGCCCTGATGATCATCCGCGCCTACCGTATCAGGGGCCACCTTGCCGCCGATCTTGATCCGCTGGGCATGCGCGAACAGACCCCACATCCGGAACTTGATCCGAAATCCTACGGCTTCACCGAGGCCGACATGGATCGTCCGATCTTCATCGACAACGTTCTGGGCCTCCAGATCGCGTCCATGCGCGAGATCCTCGACATCGTGAAGCGCACCTATTGCGGCACCTTCGCGCTGCAATACATGCACATCTCCGATCCCGAACAATCCGCCTGGCTCAAGGAACGGATCGAAGGCTACGGCAAGGAAATCGCCTTCACCCGCGAGGGCCGCAAGGCGATCCTGAACAAGATGGTCGAGGCCGAAGGCTTCGAGAAATTCCTCCATGTGAAATACATGGGCACCAAGCGCTTTGGCCTTGATGGCGGTGAAAGCCTCATTCCCGCGATGGAGCAGATCATCAAGCGCGGCGGCAACCTGGGTGTTCAGGAAATCGTCATCGGCATGCCGCACCGCGGCCGCCTGTCGGTTTTGGCCAACGTGATGCAGAAGCCCTACCGCGCGATCTTCAACGAATTCCAGGGCGGCAGCTTCAAACCCGAAGAAGTCGATGGCTCGGGCGACGTGAAATATCACCTCGGGGCCTCCTCCGACCGCGAATTCGATGGCAACTCCGTCCACCTGTCGCTGACCGCGAACCCCTCGCACCTCGAAGCGGTGAACCCGGTCGTGCTGGGCAAGGTCCGCGCCAAGCAGGACCAGATCGGCGACAGCGAGCGCCGCAAGGTCATGCCGATCCTTCTGCACGGCGATGCGGCCTTTGCGGGTCAGGGTGTCGTGGCGGAATGTTTCGCCCTGTCCGGTCTGCGCGGCCACCGCACCGGCGGCACGGTCCATATCGTTGTCAACAACCAGATCGGCTTTACCACAGCCCCGCACTTCTCGCGCTCGTCGCCCTATCCGACAGACAACGCGCTGGTGGTCGAAGCCCCGATCTTCCACGTCAATGGCGACGATCCCGAAGCCGTGGTACATGCCGCCAAGGTTGCGACCGAGTTCCGCCAGAAATTCGGCAAGGACGTTGTCATCGACATGTTCTGCTACCGCCGCTTTGGTCACAACGAGGGCGATGAACCGATGTTCACCAACCCGTTGATGTACAAGAAGATCAAGCAACAGAAGACCACCCTGTCGCTCTATACCGAGCGTCTGGTCAAGGACGGTCTGATCCCCGAAGGCGAAATCGAGGACATGAAGGCTGCGTTCCAGGCGCATCTGAACGAAGAGTTCGAAGCAGGCAAAACCTACAAGCCCAACAAAGCCGACTGGCTGGACGGCCGCTGGAGCCATCTCGACCGTCAGGACAAGGACGACTACCAGCGCGGCCAGACCGCGATCCAACCGGAAACCATGTCTCAGGTCGGTGAGGCCCTCACCCGCCTGCCCGACGGCTTCCCGGTGCACAAGACCGTGGAACGTCTGCTCGAGACCCGCAAGGAGATGTTCAACTCCGGCATCGGGTTTGACTGGGCGACCGCCGAAGCACTGGCCTTTGGCTCATTGCTCACCGAAGGGTATCCCGTGCGTCTTGCCGGGCAGGACAGCACACGCGGCACGTTCAGCCAGCGTCATTCAGGCATCGTGAACCAGGAAACCGAAGAGCGCTACTACCCGCTGAACCACATCCGCGAAGGCCAGTCGCGCTACGAAGTGATCGACTCCGCGCTGTCAGAATACGCGGTGTTAGGTTTCGAGTATGGCTACTCGCTGG
Source organism: Marivita sp. (assembly GCF_017643905.1). GTDB lineage: Bacteria > Pseudomonadota > Alphaproteobacteria > Rhodobacterales > Rhodobacteraceae > Marivita. The sequence goes on along the minus strand of NZ_JAEPMO010000069.1, from coordinate 4,344 downwards.
CCGAACCCAACGCTCTGACGCTTTGGGAAGCACAGTTCGGCGACTTCGCCAACGGCGCGCAGATCATGTTTGACCAGTTCGTGAGTTCGGGTGAGTCCAAGTGGCTGCGCATGTCGGGCCTTGTCTGCCTGCTGCCGCACGGGTTCGAAGGTCAAGGCCCGGAACATTCCTCCGCGCGCCTTGAACGCTTCCTGCAGATGAGCGGTCAGGACAACTGGATCGTGGCCAACTGCACCACCCCGGCCAACTACTTCCACATCCTGCGCCGCCAGCTGCACCGCTCGTTCCGCAAGCCGCTCATCCTGATGACGCCGAAATCGCTTCTGCGTCACAAGCTGGCGGTCTCCAAGACCGAGGAATTCACCACCGGATCAAGCTTCCACCGCGTGCTCTGGGACGACGCGCAATATGGCAACTCGGACACCACCTTGGTCAGCGATGACAAGATCAAGCGCGTCGTGATGTGCTCGGGCAAGGTCTATTACGACCTGCTGGAAGAGCGCGACGCCCGTGGCATCGACGACATCTACATCCTTCGGTTCGAACAGTTCTACCCGTTCCCGGCCATCTCTGCGGTCAAGGAACTGGAACGCTTCCCGCAGGCCGAAATGATCTGGTGCCAGGAAGAACCCAAGAACCAGGGCGCCTGGACGTTCATGGAACCGAACCTCGAATGGGTTCTGGGCCGCATCAACGCCAAGCACCCGCGCCCCCGCTACGTGGGCCGCGCCACATCGGCCTCCCCGGCGACGGGTCTGGCCAGCCAACACAAAGCACAGCAAACGGCGCTCGTGAACGACGCGCTGACGATCGAAGGGAACTAAGACATGACAACCGAAGTGCGTGTGCCCACCTTGGGTGAATCCGTGACAGAAGCCACGGTCGCCACATGGTTCAAGAAACCGGGCGACAGCGTTGCCGTGGACGAGATGCTGTGTGAACTGGAAACCGACAAGGTCACGGTCGAAGTGCCCTCGCCCGCAGCAGGCACTCTGGCCGAGATCGTCGCTGGTGAAGGCGAGACAGTGGGCGTGGATGCCCTGCTCGCCAATATCTCCGAAGGCGGTGCGGCAACTGCCGCCCCCGCCAAGGCCGAAGCCCCGGCAGCCGCAGCCGCACCTTCGGGCGACAGCGGCAAATCGGTTGACGTGATGGTCCCGACCTTGGGTGAATCCGTGTCCGAGGCCACAGTCTCCACATGGTTCAAAAAGGTCGGCGACACCGTCGCCCAGGACGAGATGCTCTGCGAGTTGGAAACCGACAAGGTTTCGGTCGAAGTGCCCGCCCCGGCAGCCGGTATTCTCTCCGAGATCCTTGCTGCCGAAGGCGCAACCGTTGCCGCCGGTGGCAAGCTTGGTGTGATCGGTGGCAGCGCCGCTGCCGCAGCGTCTGCCCCGACTCAGCAATCCGCCCCCGCCCCGGCAGCGCAGTCATCCGGCGGCAGCAGCAGCGCCGATGTGGAAGACGCCCCCTCCGCCAAGAAGGCGATGGCCGAAGCGGGTCTCTCCGCCGATCAGGTCAAGGGCTCGGGCCGCGATGGCCGCATCATGAAGGACGATGTGGCCAAGGCCGTGGCCGCCGCCGCATCTGCCCCGGCCCAGACATCCGCTCCGGCCGCCGCCCCGCGCGCACCGGTCAGCGCCGATGATGCCGCCCGCGAGGAACGGGTCAAGATGACCCGCCTGCGCCAGACCATTGCCCGCCGCCTCAAGGACGCGCAGAACACCGCCGCGATCCTGACCACCTATAACGAGGTCGACATGACCGAGGTCATGGCCCTGCGGAACGAATACAAAGACCTCTTCGAGAAAAAACACGGCGTTCGCCTCGGCTTCATGTCCTTCTTCACCAAGGCCTGCTGCCACGCGCTGCGCGAAGTGCCCGAGGTCAATGCCGAGATCGACGGCACGGACATCGTCTACAAGAACTTCGTCCATATGGGCGTCGCGGCTGGCACGCCGCAGGGTCTGGTGGTTCCGGTCATCCGCGACGCCGACCAGATGAGCTTTGCCGAGATCGAGAAAGCGATTGCCGAGAAGGGCCGCCGCGCCCGCGACGGCAAGCTCAGCATGGCGGAAATGCAGGGTGGCACCTTTACCATCTCCAACGGCGGCGTCTACGGCTCGCTCATGTCCTCACCGATCCTGAACCCGCCCCAATCGGGCATCCTCGGCATGCACAAGATCCAGGACCGCCCGATGGTCATCAACGGCGAGATCAAAATCCGCCCGATGATGTACCTGGCCCTCAGCTACGACCACCGCATCGTCGACGGCAAAGGTGCCGTGACCTTCCTCGTCCGCGTGAAAGAAGCGCTCGAGGATCCGCGCCGGTTGCTGATGGATCTGTGACCCTCCGGGCGGTGAAGAAAGATGATTGGCCGCGCGCGCATAGTAGTCACAAGTGGAGCACTTGCTCTTGCGGCACTCAGCGCGTGGTCATTCACCGACAAACCGCCTTCGGTATCCGCAGGTTTTCCATCTTCCATGCTAACTTGGCTAAAGGCTGAAACAGGGGACCTATCACCGCGGATCATAGACAGCCGCATAGACTGGGTCTGCATCATTCCGGCCTACCAAACCCTGGGCGACGGTCTTTCTGATCTCGGGATCGTTGGGGACCTACCTCGCTATATCCCAGATGGAACATTCGCGATGGTATTGACCTCTGAAGACGAAACTCTGGAATACGCGATGATTGACTTTATGACGTATGACGTGATGACCTTGGAAAATCGGTGTCACTCGGCTGATCGCATTTTATCAATTCGTGCGGAATCGGGGACAAGAAGCAGAGAACTCCTGTTTCGTCCCCCAACGGGATCAACCGAATGACCCCCGAACTCACCGCCCTCACCCTCGCCGCCCTGCTGCAAGTGCTGCAATTCGCAGCCTACTCCGTCACAGCCCAAATGCAGGTCGGCACCAAGAAGGCGCTCAGCCCACGCGACACGCCGGTTCAACTCACCGGCAAAGCGGGCCGCCTGCAGCGGGCGATGAACAACCATTTCGAAGGGCTGATCCTCTTCGGCATCGCCGTCATGGTGATCACCTATTCCGGACAGGGCAACGGCAGCACCGCCATTGCCTGCGCCCTATACCTCGCTGCGCGGGTGCTCTACGTGCCCGCCTATGTCTTCGGATGGGTGCCCTGGCGCTCGCTGATCTGGGCGGTCGGGTTCTTCGCAACACTCTACCTGCTGATCGCAGCACTCTTGTAACTTCATCTTGCCCCTAAACTCCGGGGGTTTGGGGGCTGGCCCCCAATCGACAGACCAAAAAGGACCAAACCCATGGCACAATACGACGTCATCGTCATCGGCTCCGGCCCCGGCGGCTATGTGGCCGCGATCCGCTGCGCGCAGCTGGGCCTGAAAACCGCCTGCGTTGAAGGCCGCGAGACATTGGGCGGCACCTGCCTGAACGTGGGCTGCATCCCGTCGAAAGCGCTGCTGAATGCCAGCCACCAGTTGCACGAGGCGGAACACAACTTTGCAAAGATGGGCCTCAAGGGCAAATCGCCCTCCGTCGACTGGAAACAGATGCTGGCCTATAAGGACGACGTGATCGGCCAGAACACCAAGGGCATCGAGTTCCTGTTCAAGAAGAACAAGATCGACTGGCTCAAGGGCTGGGGCTCTATCCCCGCTGCGGGCAAGGTCAAGGTTGGCGACGAGGTGCATGACGCCAAGAACATCATCATCGCGTCCGGCTCCGAAGCGTCCTCCCTGCCCGGCATCGAGATTGACGAGAAGGTCGTCGTCACCTCCACCGGCGCGCTGGAACTGCCGAAGATCCCGAAAAAGTTGATCGTCATCGGCGCAGGTGTGATCGGTCTGGAACTGGGCTCGGTCTACAGCCGTCTGGGCACCGAGGTCGAGGTGATCGAATTCCTCGACACAATCACCCCCGGCATGGATGGCGAGGTGCAGAAAACCTTCCAGAAACTGCTCCAGAAACAGGGGCTGAAATTCACCCTTGGCGCCGCTGTGCAATCCGTGGATGCGGGCAAGGGCAAGGCGAAAGTCACCTACAAACTGCGCAAGGATGACAGCGAACATCACATGGAGGCAGATGTCGTGCTCGTCGCCACCGGCCGCCGCCCCTATACCGACGGGCTGGGTCTTGATGCGCTGGGGATCGAGATGTCGCAGCGCGGTCAGATCAAAACCGACGCGCATTGGCAGACCAATGTCAAAGGCATCTACGCCATCGTCGACTGTATCGACGGCCCCATGCTGGCGCACAAAGCCGAGGACGAAGGCATGGCGTGCGCCGAGGTGATTGCGGGCAAAGCGGGCCATGTGAATTACGGCGTCATTCCGGGCGTGATCTACACCCATCC
>NZ_JAEPMO010000113.1 GCF_017643905.1 Marivita sp. | reverse complement strand
CTCGTGCTTTTGGGGGTGTTGCGGCTTGGCTTTCTGGCGAACTTCCTCAGCCATCCGGTGATCGCGGGGTTCATCACCGCGTCGGGCATCCTGATCGCGTTCAGCCAGTTGAAGCACCTCTTGGGCGTGTCAGCACATGGGCACACCTTGCCCGAACTCCTGCTGTCGATCTTCGAGCATTTGGATCAGACCAACCTCATCACCGTGATCATCGGCGTTTCTGCGACGGCATTCCTGTTCTGGGTCCGCAAAGGATTGAAGCCGATGTTGCGGCGTCTTGGTGCCTCGCCGAAACTGGCGGATGTGCTGACAAAAGCCGGTCCGGTGGCAGCTGTTGCCGTGACCACAATCTCGGTCTGGCTGTTTGGCCTGAACGATAAGGGTGTGAAAATCGTGGGCGACGTGCCGCAGGGGCTGCCGCCGTTCACCTTGCCGGGGTTGTCGCCGGACCTGATTGGTCAATTGCTGATGCCCGCCATCCTGATTTCAATCATTGGCTTTGTGGAGTCAGTGTCGGTGGCGCAAACCCTTGCCGCGAAAAAGCGTCAGCGGATCGACCCGGATCAGGAATTGATCGGGCTGGGGGCCGCCAATATCGGCGCGGCGTTCACGGGCGGCTATCCCGTCACCGGCGGGTTTGCGCGGTCGGTCGTCAATTACGACGCCGGTGCCGAAACACCCGCTGCGGGCGCTTACACGGCAGTCGGTCTGGCCATCGCTGCTGTCGCGCTGACGCCGCTTGTCTATTACCTCCCCAATGCGACACTGGCCGCAACCATCGTTGTGGCCGTTCTGAGCCTTGTCGATTTCTCGATCCTCAGAAAAACATGGGACTATTCCAAAGCCGATTTCGCCGCTGTCAGCGCCACGATCCTGCTCACCCTGACCATGGGCGTCGAGGTGGGGGTGGCCTCGGGCGTGGGCATTTCGATCCTGCTGCATCTCTACAAGACCTCGCGTCCGCACGTGGCCGAAGTCGGGCTTGTGCCGGGCACCCAGCATTTCCGCAATATCCACCGTCACAACGTGGAAACCGACCCGACCGTGCTGAGCCTGCGTGTAGATGAGAGCCTCTATTTCGTGAACGCGCGGTTCCTTGAAGACCTTGTGCAGGCGCGGGTATCCGAAGTCTGTGCGATCAAGAACGTGATCCTGATGTTCTCGGCGGTGAACGAGGTGGATTTCTCGGCGCTTGAAAGCCTTGAGGCGATCAACCAGCGTTTGACCGAACTGGGTATCGGCCTGCACCTGTCCGAAGTCAAAGGCCCGGTGATGGACCGGTTGAAAGCCACGCATTTCCTGCACGAGCTGAACGGACGGGTGTACCTGTCGCAATATGATGCGTGGCGCGCGATTGTGCCGCCTGCCGATACGGAAAAAGCGGCAGAGTAGTCAGACCACCACCGTCAGGAGACAGAGTGATGACCCAGACATCGACAGAGACCCCGATGCCGCACAATCGGCTTGAGCATTTCCCGGTAGCGTTCTTCAGCGCGGTGATGGGGTTGATGGGCACATCTCTGGCGGTCGAGGCGGCGGGGTTCAACACGGTTGGGCATGGAATTGCCGCCTTTGCGGCCGCGGTCTTTGCGACCCAGGCTGTCCTCTACATCATTAAGGCTGTCCGCTATCCCACCGCCGTGGCGGCCGAATGGAACCACCCGATCAAGCTTGCCTTCTTTCCGGCGATCAGCATATCGCTGCTTCTGGCGGCAATCGCCCTGCGCGGCTCCATGTCCGATTTGGCTGCGATCATCTGGGGGATCGGCGCTGTGGGGCAGGCGGTTCTGACACTGGCCATCGTGACAAGCTGGATCAGCCATCGCGGCTTTGGTGTGGGTCAGATGTCGCCTGCGTGGTTCATCCCGGCGGTCGGCAATGTGATTGCGCCGATTGCGGGTGTGCCCTTGGGGTTTGTGGAGGCGAGCTGGTATTTCTTCGCGATCGGCCTGCTGTTCTGGATCGTGCTGTTGACACTCGTATTCAACCGTTTGGTGTTCCACGATCCTTTGCCGGGAAAACTCCGCCCGACTTTGACCATCCTGATCGCGCCACCCGCGGTGGCTTTTCTTGCTTGGCTGCAACTGAATGGCGGGGTGCTCGATCCGTTGGCGCGTGTCCTCTACAATCTGGCGCTTTTCTTCACAGCTCTGGTGCTGCTTCAGGCGAGGGGGCTCTTGCGGCTTCCGTTTGCACTGTCCTTCTGGGCTCTGTCCTTCCCCATCGCGGCCATGACGATTGCGTCGTTCAGGTTCGGGGCTTTGTCCGGTGCTTCTGTGTTCACCGCGATTGGCTGGACTTTGCTGCTCTTGCTCACCGTCATCATTGCCGGGCTTGTGTGGCGGACCGGCTGGGCGGTGCGTCGCGACGAGATGTGCCAGCCGGAACAACGCTCTGCGGCTAGCGACGTCAGGCGCAGTGCTGAGTACGAAATCGACCGCAGGTAACGCGCCAGAGCTCTGTGCGCGTGCTTGTGCCTGCAGGCAACATCCCGCGCTCGGAAGCGTTTTTAAACATGGTGGCGTGACCGGCACTTGTGTCGAAAGAGGGCAATCTACCACTTTGGATAGTGCAGGTCGTCATACGCACATTTGACCGTACTGCCTCCGGCTAACAGACGGGAGGGGAGCAGAAAATAAAATTCAGATTTCCTTAAGACCGGGCGCTTAGGAACCGTTTGGTTCGATGAGCCCGGCTCCGGAGTCACGATAAATGGCAACCACATTCGACGTCATTTTCCTTGGCACCTTACCTCTGATTGACACGACTCAGGGTAACGAGATTGCTGAGAATGCGGCCGGTTTGCTGGGCAGCTACGGCACGGCAGCCAGCCCGCTGAGCGAGAATGTGCAGACGCTGTCGGCCAATTTTCTGGGCTTCGATGACAACGCGACCTACGACACGGACAACCGTGATCTGCTTGGGTTGATTGCAGAATACGACTCGTTTCGGATCAACGGCGGAACGGTACAAAACTTTGATGCGCTTTCGGTTTACGATGCAACCATCACCTATTTCGATGGTACAACCGCGACCATTTCGGCTGTCGTCTTTCAGGACGTTACCGGAAATACCTATCTTGCGCCTGAACTGGCGCTGAATGCCGACCAGGCCGCGCTCACGGCCAAGCCAATCACCTCGCTCAGTCTGAATTCCGTACTCGTTGACAATGGCGACATGGGAGCCGACCGGATTGCGGGTGATTTCAAGACCGTGGTCGATGGCACGATTGGTAGTGACACGATCACGCTCACATCCGGCTATGTCGATGCCGAAGGGGACGCCATCTCTACTGGGGATGACTTTGTTCTTGCCGGCGATGGCGACGATTTCGTCAATCCCGACGACGGGAATGACGTCGTTTACGGTGGCCTTGGAAACGATACGATCGACGGAGGAAACCAGAACGACACTCTCTATGGTGGCGATGGCGCAGACTCGATCATCGGTGGCAACGGGAATGACAGCATTCTCGGGGGCGACGGCGATGATCACCTTCAATCTGGCGCTGGCTCCGATACCGTGTTTGGCGATGCTGGAAATGACGTCATCGCCGTTTCGGATGATCACGACACCAATACGATTGATGGTGGATCGGGCTATGACCAACTGGTCTTTGCCACACCAACCAGCACGTCTGGCGTCACCGTCACCTGGACCGGGGAGGGCGCGGGCACCTACGATTTCAACACGACGACATCCACCGGCACCTTCACCTCGATCGAACAATCGTCGGGCACACTTTATGCCGACACCTACGATGCGTCGGACACCTCCACTGGTGTCGCCGTTTTTTCGCTTGACGGCGATGATACACTCATCGGCGGTTCTGGTGCAGATTGGCTTTACACGGACGCTGGCAACGACTCTGTCCATGCTGGTGCCGGGGCTGACACGATTGATGGCGGCGCAGGTGCTGACTACCTCAAGGGACAAGCCGGGAACGACAGCATTGTCGGTGGAAGCGGTGCGGACACGCTGACCGGCGATGCCGGGGCCGACACGCTCGACGGGGGTCTGGACAACGATTATGTGACCGGTGGCAGCGGCTCGGACAGTTTGCTTGGCGGCGGCGGGGACGACACCATCCGCGGCGACAACATGTGGTTCGCTCTTTCGGATTACCCGTCGACGGCGGGTACCGCGACCAATCTGACAGTGACGAATACGGCCGAAGGCCCAATCGAGCTTTGGTACATCAACACCAGCGGCGTGCTTGAATTCAGGCAAAGCATCGCGTCGGGTCAGACCGTCAATCAGGCCGCGACGACCGGTGACAATTTTGTGCTGCGCGCACCCGGTGGCTGGTATCTCGAACTCATCGAAGGGGGCAATCAAACCGTCGTTTACGGTGCAGACGGGTTGAACGACACAATCGATGGCGGTGCGGGCAACGACATCATCTATGGCGAATTCGGGGATGACAGTATCGCCGGTGGTGCCGGTGCTGATACCATCGACGGCGGCTATGGCGACGACACAATCCTTGGCGGCACCGGCAATGACAGCCTGACCGGCGCAGATGGGTCGGACCTTTTCATCGTTCAGGATGCGTTTGGACAAGACACCATCATCGGCGGCGAAGGGGCCGTCGATCTGGATACCATCGACCTGACCGCAGTCACCACACCGGTCACGGTCACATATACCGGCAACGAGGCCGGAACGATCACCGACGGCACTAACACGATCACATTCAGCCAGATCGAACACCTGATCCTCACCGAAGGTGCGGATTTCGTTGATCCGGTTGCCGATGGCGTCGGCGCGTGGATCGAAGGCCGCGGCGGCGATGACACGATCCTTGGCGGTCAGGGCAACGACACGATCGATGGTGGTGACGGCAACGATTACCTCGAAGATCTGACGGGCGACGACACCATCCTCGGTGGTGCAGGAGAGGACTACCTCAAGGTCGGCCGAGGCAACAATCTGGCCGTTGGCGGTGACGGGGCCGACACGATCTTTGCGATTGAGGGCGGCGCTGACACGCTGGACGGAGGGGCGGACGCGGACTTCTTCGACATCCGCACCCTTGGCAATGTGGTCATCACGGGTGGTGAAACGACAACCGCAGGCGGCCGTGATGTTGACCGGGTCGACATCGGGCCCGACACTGCCGCGCTTACGGTCAACATCACGGGGGCCGAAGCCGGAACCATCAGCGATGGCATCAGCACGATCACGTTCACGGGTATCGAAGAGCTGGATCTTGGCAGCGGCAATGACACGGTCAATGGCGGGTTCGATACGGTTGGCCTCATCATTGACGGGGACGACGGGAATGACGTTTTCAACCTGTCGAATACGTCAGGCGCGAACGTTCTGGACGGGCAGGGCGGAAACGATAACATCTTCTCGGGGAGCGGCAACGATACGATCTTTGGGGGGTCGGGAAGCGACCGGATTGAAGGCGGCGGAGGCAATGACAGCCTGTCCGGCGGTGGCGACAATGACACCATCCTCGGCGGCAGTGGAAATGACACGCTGGACGGTGTTCAGGGCGATGACAGTCTTGATGGTGGGGCCGGCGATGACCTGATTTTCGGGGGCGACGGCAACGACACTCTGGTCGCAGGCAACAACACGGGTGCTGGCGACACACTTGTCGGTGGCAACGGCGACGATCTGCTGATCGACAGCTTCTGGAATGCAACGCTTGATGGCGGCGACGGGTCGGACACCATCGAGGTGGGCTATGGACAGGCCACCGTGATCGGTGGCGAAGATATCGATGGCACGGATGTCGACCGCTTGTCCTTTGTCCTCTCGAATGACGCGGCCACGGTCGTGTTCAACGGCAATGAGGCGGGCATTTACTCGGATTCTGACGGCGATGGCGGCACATTTGCCCAGATTGAAGAGGTCTATGGGTCTGGCCAGGCTGACAGCATTGATGCTGCGCTGGATAACAGCGGTCTGTCACTGGCCGGTTTGGCTGGCAATGACACCCTCATTGGCGGCTCGGGGGCTGACACGCTTCAAGGTGGTGCGGACAATGACAGTCTGACCGGGGGCGATGGAGACGACCTGTTCATCGTCGTCCCGGGCGATGGTCTGGACACCATCAGTGACTTCAACAGTGGAAATACCGGCGCACTGGGTGACGCGGACGCAACCAACAACGACTACATCGACCTGACCAGCTATTATGACACCATATTCGAGGTGTGGGCGGATCAGGCCGACGACGGGATCCTGAACCAATCCAACACCACCGACACCAAAGGCAACACGACCGATTATTCGAACAACAGCCAGTTCGTGTCCGGTCAGGGCATTGTCTTTAGAGGTGCCTCAGCGGACAACAGTTTCTTTACGACTGACAATACAGGCGTCGTCTGTTTCGCCCGAGGGACATTGATCCTGACAACGCAGGGCGAGGTTCCACTCGAACGTCTGTCACCCGGAGCGATGATCGTCACGCGTGACAACGGCCCGCAGCCATTGGTCTGGGTGGCGTCCCGAAAGCTTGGCAGGGCCGACCTCACACGTGCGCCCAAACTGCGCCCGATCCGTCTTGCGCCGGACCTGATCGGTGCACATGCGCCCTTGATCATGTCGCCGCAGCATGCGGTTCTGTTCCGAACCGAAGACGGTGACGAACAACTGGTGCGGGCAACGCATCTCGCGAAGATGCGCGGTGGCAAGGCGCGGGTCATGCAGGGCTGTCGGGCTGTCAGCTATTTCCACCTCGCGTTCGGGGCGCATCAGATCATCTTTGCCAACGGTGCCGCCACCGAGAGCTTTTATCCCGGTCCTCAGGCCGTCAGTGCGCTGACCGCCGAGGCACGGCAGGAAATCTCCGCGCTTTTTCCCGATCTTGTGCCTGCGCGTGCCAAAGACACCTACTGTGCACAAGCCCGGCAAATCACACGTTTCTGTGACTTGCCCGACCATTTGGGGGCACTTGCGCAGGCGCGGTGGTAATCCACGGCATTAGCGCGACTGGCCGCTTCATCCGAAATGAGCGTCCGTCTGAACTGTCTCGTGACGGGTTTCCCTTTCGGGAGGCGCGCTCAAAGGCAATCGGCCAAGGCAACCGCCAGATTGCGCAGAACCGCACCATACAGATCGGAACCCGGTTCAAGATCGGACCCCAGCGGATCGAGAACTCCTGTGCGCGCCTCAGAGCCATCCATCACAGCCGCCACGATCTTCGGATCGAATTGAGGTTCAGACAGCACGCAGGTCACATCCTGTTCCTTCACCCTCGCCTGGATCGCGGCAATGCGGGCAGGGCTGGGATCCGTCGCATCCGAAATCGAGATCGCACCAGAGGCTGGCAATCCGAAAGACGTTTCGAAGTACTGGTAGGCATCGTGGAACACGATGAAGTTCCGCCCGCGTACCGGATCGAGGATAGTGTTGATCTCTGTTATCAGAGTGTCCAACTCTTCTTTGGCCGCAGCGGCGTTGGCGTAATATGTTCCGGCATTGTCAGGATCGGCGGCGGACAATTGTGCCGCGATTGCATTCAACCAGACCGCCCCATTGTCGGGGGACAGCCAGGCATGGGGGTCGTGAGCACCATGCCCGTGGTCGTGCCCATGATCGTCGTGGGCTTTTTCGTCATGGTCATGGTCATGGTCATGAGCGTCCTCATGCCCGTGATCGTCGCCGTGCCCGTGATCTTCGTCATGGTCATGCGCGTCGTCTTCCGCATGGGAATGCGCTTCGAACAATACGCTTTCGCGGAAGGGCAGTTCGGTTGTTCCATCGACCTCCATCAAGGCGGTGACCGAGGCATTCGCTGCCAGCGTCTGGATCGCGTCATTCATCCATGGTGTCAGGTCTGGTCCGATCCAGAAAACGAGATCCGACGCCTGAAGCGCCGAAGCTTCGGACGGTCGCAGGGAGTATTCATGCGGTGTCGCCCCAGGAGGTACGATCAGCGCAGGTTCCCCAACACCCTGCATCACCCGCGATACAAGGGAATGCACCGGCGCGATGTCGGCCGCAACCTTGGGCACGTCTGCCCAAGCTGCGCCGCCGAGCAGGGCCGATGACGCCGTCAGAGACAACAAGAGGTTTCTGGACATGTGCGACTCCATGTGATTTTATAACGTTACGGATCGGATACAGGAAATGTAATAACATGACAAGTGGCGAAAGGACGGCAAAGACGCCGAGCGATCCCGTGGGATTCGAAACCCACGATCATGCAGGGTGTATCTCATCCGCCCTTGCCGCTGCGGAGACCTATTGTGCCACCGAGGGGCTGCGATTTACGCCCGTGCGCAGGCAGGCACTCGAGATCCTGTTGCAAGAGCATCGTGCCGTCGGCGCCTATGAAATGCTCGATCGGCTTCGCGATGCCGGGTTCGGGTCGCAGCCGCCTGTTGCCTACCGGGCTTTGGAATTTCTGGTCGCCAACGGATTTGCTCACAAGATCGAACGCCTGAACGCCTTCATCGCCTGCGCCCATCCTGGAGCGGTACACTCGCCAGCTTTCATGATTTGCCGGATGTGCCAATCGGTGGCCGAGGCCCAATCCGCTCCGTCGCGTGGTGCGTTGGGCGATGCAGCCCGCGCTGCTGGTTTCCAGATCGAACGTACTGTGGTCGAAGCCGAGGGCATCTGCCCAAGCTGCGCGGAAAAGGTTGAAGCATGAGCCTGGTCTCACTGGACCGTATCAGCGTTGGTTACGGGGCCAACACCGTGTTGCGCAACGTGTCCCTGTCAATCGAACCCGGCGAGATCGTGACAATTGTCGGCCCGAACGGGTCGGGAAAGACCACTTTGTTGCGGGCGCTGATCGGCGCGGTGCGTCCGGATTCCGGCCAAATCCGGCGTAAGCCCGGCTTGCGCATCGGGTATGTTCCGCAAAAACTGCATATTGATCCGACGCTCCCGATCACGGTTGAACGGTTCCTTCGGTTGCCGGGCGGCCATGGCAAGGCGGACTGTGCTCTTGCTTTGGAAGAGGCAGGAGTTCCGGACCTGTCGGAGCGCCAGATGTCGGGATTGTCCGGTGGTCAATTCCAGCGTGTCCTTCTTGCTCGTGCCCTGATCGACAAGCCGGATCTGCTGCTTCTCGACGAAGCGACCCAGGGCCTTGATCAGCCCGGCTCGGCAGCCTTCTATCTCCAGATCGAACGGGTTCGGCACCGCACCGGCTGTGCCATCCTGATGATCAGCCACGAATTGCACGTGGTGATGAGCGCATCAGACCGCGTCGTGTGCCTTAACGGGCATGTCTGTTGCGAGGGCACACCCGAGATCGTGTCTGCAGCACCTGAATACCGGGCTTTGTTCGGCACTGGCACCGGGGGCGCTTTGGCACTCTATCGTCACGAGCACGACCACGCGCATGACGAGGCCTGCGAGCACGACCATGATCACGCACATCACGACCATAAGAAAAAGACCGAGGCCGCTGAATAATGCTCGATGATTTCATGACCCGCGCCGTTCTCGCCGGAACGGGTGTGGCATTTGCGGCGGCTCCCTTGGGCAGTTTTGTTGTCTGGCGGCGGATGGCCTATTTCGGTGATGCCACGGCGCATGCCGCGATTCTGGGCGTGGCCTTGTCGCTTGCGTTGCAGATGTCGATCTTCGCGGGTGCGATGGCCGTGGCCCTTGCCATGGCGCTGGCTGTGACGATGTTGTCCGGGCGCGGCTATGCGATGGACACGCTGCTTGGCGTTCTGGCCCATTCCGCGCTGGCCTTTGGCCTTGTCGCGGTCTCCTTCCTGTCCGGCATCCGGATTGACCTGATGGCCTATCTTTTTGGCGACATCCTTGCGGTGTCACGCGCCGATCTTGCGGTCATCTGGGGCGGCGCGGCAATGGTGGTGGTGCTGATGGCATGGCGCTGGTCGGCTTTGCTCACTGCAACGCTCAGCGAGGAGCTGGCCTACGCCAGTGGAATAGACCCCCGGCGTGAGCAGTTGTTCCTGACGCTGGCTCTCGCGATCACGGTCGCTGTGGCGATCAAGGTCGTCGGGGTCCTGTTGATTGCCGCGATGCTGATCATCCCCGCGGCAGCCGCGCGCCCCGTGTCTCGCACACCCGAACAGATGGCTGTCGCGGCGGCGGTCATAGGCGCTGTATCGGCTGTTGTGGGGCTGCAATCAGCCTACGTGTTCGACACTCCGGCAGGTCCGTCCATCGTCTGTGTCGCTGCCTTGACGTTTCTGGCAACAAGCCTGCTAAGAAACCTTCGCGCCTGAGCGCGTATGCAGGGCTCATCAGGGCGGTTCACACCCAATTTTGGCCAAATACACCAACCTTTAAGGATGATTGGCGGAGAGACAGGGATTCGAACCCTGGGTGGACTTGCGCCCACAACGGTTTTCGAGACCGCCCCGTTCGACCACTCCGGCACCTCTCCGCGGGGATCTGGAGCGCCGTTTAGCTTTTGCGCCTGACGGGCGCAACCTCTATTTCGCATGAACTGTACATGTCTGTGATCGTTGGCGTGGGTTGGAAAACTTCGTCACGCAGCATAGGTATGAATGCAACAGGTAAGGAGGGCTGAAATGATCGGGACGATGTTGCGGACTGCGGCGACCGGGGTGGCGCTGATTGCATGGTCCGTGCCCGCATGGGCCACTCCTACGAACGACTTGCTGAATGCGCTTGGTGTGCCGCAGATCGTCGATATCATGCGGGAAGAAGGGGTCGAATACGGCGAAACCCTTGCGACCAACATGGTCCCCAGCGGGGTCACGGCAGGTTGGATCGCGACGGTCGACCGTATCTACGACGAAGACCGCATGCTGGCCACCGTTCAGAAGGTGTTTGCCAAAGAGTTCGGCGACGCCGATACTGCGCCGCTGCTGGACTTCTTCGGGTCTCAAACCGGCCAACAGATTGTCAGTCTCGAGCTGAGCGCGCGCAACGCCATGCGCGAGGATGAAATTGAGGATGCGGCCCGTGCTGCGTTTCTTGACCTTGAGGGCACCGATTCCGCACCGCTTGCCGCGATCACGGACTTCGTCGAAACCAACGACCTGATTGAGGCCAATCTCGTCGGAGCGCTGAACGCAAATTACATGTTCTATCTCGGTCTTGTGGACGGTGGCGCGCTCAACATGAGCGAGGCGGATATCCTTACCGAAGTGTGGTCCGCCGAAGAGGAAACCCGCGCCGATACGCGTGAATGGGTCTTTGCCTTTTTGCTGATGGCCTATCGCCCGCTCGAAGATGGTGTTGTCGAGGACTATACCGAGCTGTCCCGGACCGAAGCTGGTCGTGCGCTGAACCGGGCCTTGTTTGCCGGTTTCAACAAGATGTATGACGACATTTCCTACGCCCTTGGCATGGCCGTGGCGCGGCAGATGCAGGTGCAGGAACTCTAGGCGCGAAACGCGTTGACAAATGCGGCACGGGATTCCATAAGCCGCCCACACGAAAGTCGGGGCTTCGGTCCCGCCTTTTGTTTTTGATGATAACGATGTCCCTGACGGGGCACGCAGTTCGAGGCGGGTCCAGAGACCCAAAAACTCCGCCAAGCGGGGCCACAGGACGCGGGTGACAAAGGAAGAACACGATGTTCGCGGTGATGAAAACCGGCGGCAAGCAGTACAAAGTCCAGTCGGGCGATATTCTGCGTGTCGAAAAACTGGCTGCCGATGCAGGCGAGAAAATCCAGTTCAATGAAATTCTGATGCTCGGTGGCGACACGGTTGTTGTCGGTGCGCCTCTGGTGAGCGGTGCCGCCGTTCAGGCCGAGGTTGTCGATCAGGTGAAGGCCGACAAGGTCATCAACTTCGTCAAGCGCCGCCGGAAGCACAGCTCCAAGCGGACCCGTGGCCACCGTCAGAAACTGACGCTGGTGCGCGTTCTCGACATCCTCGCCTCTGGCGCGGACAAGTCGGGTGTGAAAGCTGCTGTGGGCGCAGGCTCTGTCGCGGGCGTGGCTGTTGCCGCTGCCGCGCCGAAGAAAGCCGCTGCTCCGAAAGCCGAAAAGGCTGCTGACGCGCCCAAGGCAGCCGCCGCTGGCGCGGACGACCTCAAGCTGCTCTCGGGCGTTGGCCCCGCACTTGAGAAAAAGCTGCACGAAGCAGGGGTTACAACCTTTGCTCAGATCGCAGCATGGACAGACGCAGACGTCGAAGAATTCGGCGAAAAGCTTTCGTTCAAAGGCCGGATCGAGCGTGAAGGCTGGTTCGAACAGGCCAAAGAACTGGCATCGAAGTAAGGAGACCTGACCCATGGCACATAAAAAAGCAGGCGGTTCATCCCGCAACGGTCGCGACTCTGCCGGACGCCGTCTTGGCGTCAAACTCTACGGTGGCCAGTCCGCGATCCCTGGAAACATCATCGTGCGTCAGCGCGGCACTAAATTCTGGCCGGGCAATGGCGTTGGTATGGGCAAAGATCACACGATCTTCGCAACTGTCGACGGCAACGTGACGTTCCACAAAGGCCTCAAGGGCCGCACCTTTATTTCGGTCCTGCCAACGGCGGAGGCCGCTGAGTAAGCCGACCTAAAGGGTTTTGGAAAAAACTGGGGGGATCGGCAAAGTTGCCGGTCCCTCTTTCCGTTTCCGGACGGGGGCCTGCCCAGTATCTGCGATGAGGAGAGAGCAGATGAACGTGGAGACCATCCTGCATGTAAACCAGCCTGTCGTTCAGACAGATCGGTTCTGCTTGCGTCCGCTTCAACCGTCCGATGTCGGGTTGATCGAACATTATGCCAGCGACAAACGCGTTGCGTTCATGACGACTTCGATCCCGCATCCGCTGCCACCGGGCGCGGCAGAGGCGTTTGTCGACCGGAGCCTCTCGGCGAAGCGCGATGAGGACGTCTGGGCGATTGACGGCATCGCGTTTGGCGGGGCGGAAGTCATGGGTCTGATCTCGCTCCAGCGGATGGATCGAAACCAGTCCGAAGTCGGATATTGGGTGGCGCCGCCGTTCTGGAACACCGGTCTCGCATCGGAAGCGGTCGAGGCCCTTGTGACGGCAAACCCCCTTGGCAACGAAACCATGTTTGCCAGCGTGTTTCAGGACAATCCGGCTTCGGCCCGCGTTCTGACGCATTGCGGCTTTGAATATATCGGCGACGCGGAATCCTTCTCTGTCGCGAGAAACACAACGGTCAAAACCTGGACCTATCTTAAACGTATGGGCTGACGCGCGGTCGCAAACCGGATAGACCGCGCACAGGCTCGAACAAAGGCTAACACATGAAGTTCCTCGACCTCTGCAAAGTCTATGTCCGCTCAGGCGCGGGCGGGAATGGTTGCATCAGTTTCCGTCGCGAAAAATTCATCGAATTCGGTGGTCCCGATGGCGGCGATGGCGGCTGCGGTGGCGATGTCTGGGCCGAGGCGGTTGACGGGCTGAACACGCTGATCGATTTCCGTTACCAGCAGCATTTCTTTGCCGACAATGGCCGCCCCGGCGCCGGGCGGCAGCGCACGGGGGCTGACGGTGCGGACATCGTTCTCAAGGTGCCGGTCGGGACCGAAATCCTTGACGAGGATGAAGACACTGTCATTGCTGACATGACCGAACTTGGCCAGCGTGTTCTTCTGGCCAAGGGGGGCAATGGTGGCTGGGGCAACCTGCACTTCAAGACATCGACCAACCAGGCTCCGCGCCGCGCCAATCCAGGGCAGGAAGGCGTGGAACGCACGCTCTGGCTGCGGCTCAAACTGATCGCGGATGTGGGTCTTTTGGGCCTGCCGAATGCCGGCAAATCCACTTTCCTTGCCGCGACATCGAACGCACGGCCGAAAGTGGCGGATTATCCGTTCACGACGCTGCATCCCAATCTTGGTGTGGTGGGGGTCGATGATGCCGAATTCGTCGTGGCCGACATTCCCGGACTGATCGAGGGCGCCCATGAGGGTAGGGGGCTCGGTGACCTGTTTCTTGGTCATGTGGAACGCTGCGCCGCGCTTCTGCACCTTGTCGATGGCACCTCCGGCACGCTGCTCGAGGATTATCAGACCATCATCGACGAAATCGAAGCCTATGGCGAAGGTCTGGCCGACAAACCCCGGATCACCGCGCTGAACAAGATCGACGCGTTGGACGATGAAGAACGCGCATTCCTCAAGGAAGAGCTGGAACGCAAAGCCGGTCACGAGGTTACGCTGATGTCCGGCGTGTCCAAGGAAGGCCTGACCGAGGTGCTGCGCGCCCTGCGCAAATACGTCAAGACAACCCGCACCCGCGAACACCTGAGCGAGGAGGCCGAATCGTGGCAGCCCTAGGCGATGCGCGCCGACTGGTCGTCAAAATCGGATCGGCGCTTCTGGTCGATAAAGCCAAGGGCACCTTGCGCCGTGACTGGCTGATCTCGCTTGCGGAAGATGTGGCGCGGATCAAGGCACGCGGCACGGATGTGATCCTTGTCTCCTCTGGCTCCATCGCCTTGGGGCGGGGTGTGCTTGGACTGCCGCTGACCGTGCTGCCGCTGGAACAATCGCAGGCCGCTGCTGCTGTCGGACAAATCCGTCTCGCCCGTGCCTATGAAGAGGTGCTTGACCCGCACGGTCTGACCACCGCGCAGGTGCTGGTCACGCTGGAAGACAGCGCCGACCGTCGCCGCTATCTCAACAGCCGCGCCACGCTGGAAACCCTGATCGGCTTTGGCGTGATCCCGATCGTGAACGAGAATGACACCGTCGCCACCGACGAGATCCGCTATGGCGACAATGATCGACTGGCCGCACAGGTTGCCGCGACCGTTGGGGCGGACCAATTGGTGTTGCTGTCGGATGTAGATGGCTTCTACAGCGCCAACCCGCATGTTGACCCGACTGCCGAGTACTTCCCGGTGATCGACGCCATCACCCCCGAGATCGAGGCGATGGCAGGCGATGCCGGTTCGGGCCTGTCCAAGGGCGGGATGAAGACCAAGCTGATGGCGGCCAAGACCGCGACTGCGTCGGGCTGTGCCATGGCGATCACCGAAGGCTCGCGCCTGCATCCTCTGAAGGCTTTGGAAGAGGGTACCCGCGCCACGTGGTTCACGCCGCAGCTTGATCCGCACGCGGCGCGCAAACGCTGGATTCTCGCGATGAAACCGCAGGGCGCGCTTACCATCGACGATGGTGCGGCCCGCGCGCTTCAGCGCGGCACGTCGTTGCTGCCGCCGGGCATCGTTGCCGTCACTGGCAGCTTTGGTCGCGGCGATCCGGTGACCATCCGGGATGCCACCGGGCGCGAATTGGGCATGGGCCTCAGCCGCTACACCGCGACCGAAGCGCAGGCGATCAAAGGCCACAACTCGGCCGAGATCGAGGAAATTCTGGGCTATCCAGGCCGCGCCGTGGTAATACATCGCGACGATATGGCGATCTGATCTGCATCTTCTCTTTTCAAATACGCACTTGCGACCTCTTCAAAGGCTGTACCGATGAAAGATTTCACAGACATCCCCGCTCTTATGCACGACATCGGTGTTCGCGCCAAGGCAGCCTCACGGGAACTGGCCTTTGCGTCAGCGGAGCGCAAGCACGCAGCGCTGATCGG
>NZ_JAEPMO010000156.1 GCF_017643905.1 Marivita sp. | reverse complement strand
GCTCGCTGATCTGGTCGCTGCTCAATTGAGCCAGCACGGGCCTCTGACGGCCCCACACCCAATCCCGCGACGGTGCCTTTGACCAAGGCCCGTCGCGGACGATGACAAGGCCGCCCATACAGGGCGGCCTTCAATCGCTTAGAGACTCAATGCGCGGTTTCGCCAGTGAGTTCGACGGTGAAGAACCAGTCTTCCTCGGGGTCCTTCTGCAAGACGTCATCCGGCACCACCTCGGGACCAGACAGGAACACGTTGGAGCCGAAGTGATTGTGCAACCGCGACAGTTTTTCCAACCGGTCGCCCGTCAGATCCGCATAGAAATTCGCATAATTCTCGGTCGCACGCAGTTCGTCGATCTTGGCCCTGTGCGCCGCAACCGCGCTGTCATGCGCGGCGCGAATGTCTGGATCTGACAACAACCGCTCCAGTTCCGCGCGCAAAATCGGCATGCGCGCCTGAATCGACAGTTCTTCCTCGTAATTGTTGTTCATCCGAAACCAGTAGGCGAGCCCCTGATCCCGGTCGACATGGTTCACCCGGCCTCGGTCGCGTTTCACAAGGAAACTCTCGGCAGAGCGCACGGCGTAGTGGTTCAGTTGTACGAGGTCATAGCCATAGGTCTCGGTGGTGGATCGCCAGCCATTGCGGAACATTTCGCGTGGCAAAGGCTTGCCCGACCCGTTAACCCAGTTGATGTCTGCCCAAAGCTGGGGGTTGAGACCTTTGGGCCGATGCACCCCCATTTTCTTGAACAGGCCAATATTCCTGAACAGCGTCTTGAAGCCCCAGGCCTGATGCGGCTTGCGGGCAAATTCCGGCGCGCAGCGCAGGAACTGTTCGGTGATCGGGCCGTCCACAAATTCATGCACATCGCAATTTCCAAACAACCGCCATGTCATGGCGATCATGTTGGCGTCAGGGACAGCATCAAACAGCGCATCCAGCGTGCCATCACCCACCTTGATGTTCACGAACTCGTCCACGTCGATGCAGGTCAGCCACGCCGCCGATTTAACGATCGGCTCGTCGTCCGACGCCTGCAACGCCGCGTGCTGAGGCTTAAGCCCGCTTTCCCGAAACGGGTTTTCACGGTGCTGCACGATGCCCTTGCGTTCCAGCATCTGGAGCATGGTGTCGGTGCCATCGGTGCAATCATTCGTGTAGACCAGAAAATCGTCAAACCCGATGGCCCGGTGATAAGCCAGCCATTCAAGGATGAACGGACCCTCGTTCTTCATGGTGGTGACGATCACGCGCCGCCCCTTGCCCTTGGGTTGCGCATCGGCCTCCAGTTCGGGCATCCGAACCGGTTTGTGGCCCCAATACTGCTCGGACATCTCGATCAGCGGCGGGTGTTCGATGAGCGAGGTTTTGGGGACAATCTTGGAAATCGACGGCGTCGGATGCCGCAGCGCCATGTGCCGATAGAACAACTGCGTGCGCGCCCGGTCTGGAATCGCGTTGCCGATGCGGATCATCCGCCAGATTGCGGCATCCGTTGCCTTGGCCGGCGCAATGCACCAGCGCTGACGCCCGCCGCGGGCATCGAACTGGACACAGATGTGATCGGCAAAACGCGTGGGATCGTCCTTGCGCACGCGCCACGGATAGCAGTGCCGCCCGTAAAGCGCGATCACCCCGCCATCGGCCTCGACCGCGCTGTCGAACACGTTGGGCGCACCAAGCGGCATGAGGTCGTGCACCTCGATATTGCAGACCGCCCGCGCCTGCCTCAGAAACCGGGCGCGCAGGATTTCGTAAAGCGACATGGCCCCAAGGGGAGAGTCCCAAGGCGATGGCTTTGGCACTTTCATCCGGTCTTTGCCGGGGGCTTCCGGCACGCAGAAAGGATGCGATTCCGCAGGGGCATCGTTGCGGCCCAGCGGCAGATCGCTGGTCAGGATGGTCACGTCACAGTCGAGTGTCAGGCGGTCCAGTTCAGCCGCCAGATCGGATGCGAAGGCCGGGTCAGTCCCCGGTTTTGCCCGGTCCACGATAACGACCGCCTGA
The DNA here is from genome assembly GCF_017643905.1 of Marivita sp. GTDB lineage: Bacteria > Pseudomonadota > Alphaproteobacteria > Rhodobacterales > Rhodobacteraceae > Marivita. The sequence goes on along the minus strand of NZ_JAEPMO010000156.1, from coordinate 7,391 downwards.
AGCGACTGGGTCTGCACATGGTGCTGCAACCAGACCGCAACGGTCTGTGCATCTTCGCCATTGCGCACAGCGGCGATGCAGTTCAGCCCTTCGAAACGGGCCTGCTCCGACGCCACAGGGGTGATGTCGACCGGGGCACCAGCCAGCGTCAGCCGAATTCGACCATCTGCGGGCAGGGGATAGGTGATGCAGGCTGCGCCCCCGACGCTGATTTGCGACAGCGGTTCAATGCCGTCTGCATGCCCCAGGGACGATAGATCGCTTCCCGCTGCAAAGAACAGGGTGGCGCGCGGGCCGTCCTCGTGATCCGTGGAAACGGCGTCAAGAAGGGTGATCGGGCCAAGCCCCATACCCAGCAAGCGTCGTTCGATCACCTGTCCCATGTCGTCCTTACCTGCGGTTCAACAGCCGGTCGGTCGCGGCCCGCTCATAACGCCGCCTTCAACCCGTTGACCAGATCGTCCATGTCCGGGTCGATTTTCAAGGATGCCGCCTTGCGTTTGTGCCAGTCAACTGCACGCGCATGCAGATCAGCCAGCACCGGATCGGATTTCAACTCCTTGGCCAGCTTGGTCACCTTGGTCTTGTACCGGTCGATCGAGGTGTCTTTTTCGTCGTTCAGATTGAACCGCTCCCAATACTCCATCCCAAGCACATGGTGGGAATGGTTTGCCCGGCCGCGGGCGCGTTTGACGAGAAAGCTGTCCATCGACCGCAGCGCATAGTGGTTGACCTGCGCATGGGTGAAGAGCGGCGGATTGGCGGTGCGTTCCCCGTTGATCACATAGTCGATCCCGCCAGGCAAAACGCGACGCGTGTCGGCCACATGTTCCTCAAGCGACACCGGGGCATGCAGGCCCATGCGCTGAAACTTGTGTTGATTGGTGTAAAGCGATTTGACGAACTTGCCGGTCTCGGGGCGCAGCTCGGCGTCCCATTCGTATTCGCCCATGCGGAATTGCTGGGTCACAGGTTTGTCGGCAAAGGCTTCGATCCCGTCCGACCCGAACACCCGCCACGGCACCGAGATCACATCGGCATTCGGCCCCGAGCCTTCGACCAGCGCCTGCACTGATCCGTCGCCAAGATGGACATTGAGGTACTCATCCACGTCACAGACAAAGACCCATGTGGCATTCAGCACGATGTCATAGCGGCGGCTGGCCTGACGCAGGGCAGATCGGTGAATGCCCGCGCGACGCACGACGGTGTTGTGTTGCGTGACCAGTCCCATTTCTTGCAGGCGCAGCAGAATCTCGACAGTCGTGTCCGTGCAATCATTTGTGCAGACCAGAATGTGGTCAAACCCCAGCGTTTTGTAATGGGCCACCCAATCAATGATGTAGGGGCCTTCGTTCTTCATGGTTGAGACAACCGTGTAGGTCTCACCGCTCATTTTATGCCTCGCCTCGCGGGTCTTTGGTCGACCGCAATCATTCGTATTTTGCCAAAAAACTACGTGTCAGGCGGCTTTCTTGCAAGCTGCATGGCAGCAAAGGCACGAATGACGCAAAAACTGAGTCAGATATCACGCAGGCTACACAAAACGGCCGTTTGCCCCTAGCATCCCGAAAACAAAGGCGCCCTGCACTGACAAGAGGCGCGAATGAGGACATGCAGATGCCACGCACGCGCGAGGTTGGAACGCTCTGGATCGGGGGGCCGCTCAGCTGGCTTGAACAGCTGTGCCTGAAGTCCTTTGTCGACAAGGGCCAGAAGATCACCCTGTTCAGCTATGAAGACATTCCGAACGTCCCCGAAGGCGTGATCCGCCGCGATGGACGCGAGATCATCGACACCGAAGATTTCATCAAATACGAGCAGAAGAACAGCTATGCGCTGTTTGCCGACTGGTTCCGCCTGCACATGATCCACCAGAACCCCGGCATGATCTGGGTGGATACCGATGTCTATTGCTACCGTCCGATGGACTATGACAGCGATTATGTCTTCGGCTACGAACTGCCCGGCGAACACCGTGTGAACAACGCTGTTCTTGGTCTGCCAGCAGACAGCGATGCGCTGCGCCAGATGCTCGATTTCACCAGCGACCGCTACTCCATCGCGCCTTTCCTTCCGAAAAAGCGCAAGGAAGAGATGCGCAAGAAGGCCGAAAAGGGCAAACCGGTGCATATCACCGAACAGCCCTGGGGCGTTTGGGGACCGATGATGGTGACCCATTATGTGCATGCGCTTGGGCTGGAGGAGCATGTGCAACCGCTCAATGCCTTCTACCCGATCACCTTCCGCGAACGGTTCAAGTTCATGCGACGCGCCGATATTGCCGAAGGGCTGATCACGTCCGAGACGACCGCCCTGCACCTCTGGGCGTCCAACAAGCGGCAATTGGGCAACCTGCATGACGGGCTGCCGCCCAAGGGCTCGTATCTCGAAAAGTTGGTGCAAGAGCATGGCATCACCCCGGCACTCGCGCCGATCAAGGGGCGCGGAAACACGACATTCGACGGTGCTCTGATCGACGAGTTGGACCTTGATGAGGTTACCAGTGTGGCCGACCTGACCGGACAAGCACGCAGCTTCGTTCTGGCGCTGCACCACAAGTTCGATTGCGACATCCAGTTGGTGAACACCAATCGCCGCGCCAAGTTCAAAGACGAGGACATGCCCTGGCTGGCCGAGTACATCACCTTCCTTACCGAAAACGAGGTCGACCCGGATCGGATCAAAGTGATCCGCGCTGAAAAAGACCTGCGCCCGGTGGATGTGCTGTGCAATCTGCAGGGCTTTGGCGATCAGTGGAAAACGCAGTTTCTGGAACTGTTCCTGCAACGCTGCATCCATTCCGACACACGGGTTTTCATGGATGTCCGGCGCGGCTCTGGCGCGTTTCCGTTTCTCAAGCCCTATGGCGCGAACACAACCCTGTCGACACGCGAGGATGACGGCAAGCAGGTCACGCGCATCCGGGTCACACCCAACCCGCCCGAACCTGTCACCGATGACAGTTGGGACGCCATCGCGCTGCAGCTTGCCGGTCTCAAAGGCTGGTATCGCGCGGGCACCAACGGGCACAGTTTCCTTTACATCCCGCGCGACCCGGACACGCTGGTGGTGTCCTTCGACAATCTCGACATCGCGATGACCAAACGCGAGGACCGCCGCCCCTGGGGCTACAGCTTTATCAAGGATCAGGGCTGGTCGATGCTGGGTGTTCTGGCGGGCGGCTGGACATGGTACCGCGAACCCTGGGTCTACGAGCAATTCGACGATTTGAAGGCAAGCGGGTTCTTCGAACAGTTCAAGCGCGTGGTGTTCTATGGCGCGTCTATGGGCGGGTATGCCGCCTGCGCCTTTTCCCCCGCTGCCCCCGGATGTGACGTGGTTGCCATATCTCCGCAATCAACGGTCGACAAAACCATCGTGCCTTGGGAAACGCGCTACAAGGTGGTCTGGGACCGCGACTTTTCCGGACCCTACGGTGACGCCGCCGTGGTCAGCCAAGCCGCCAATCGCGTTTCGATCCTGTATGATCCCTACGAACCGCTCGACGCGCAGCACGCCGCGCGGTTCACCGGCGACAACGTGCAACACTTGCGCGCGCCGCTTCTGGGGCACCGGCTGGGCAGTTCCCTGAACCAGATGGGCATTCTGAGTCCGATCATCCTTGGAGCCTTGAACGGCACGCTGGGCGCGCACGACTATTACAAACTACTCCGCGAACGGCGCAGCTTCCCGCGCTACCAGAGGGAGCTGTTCAACCGCGCCGTCGAAAAGGGCCATACGACCCTCGCCAAGGCACTCGGGGAACACATCCTCAAACAGAACCCCAATCGCGCCGTGCGCATGGCAATTAAGGAATTGGCAGACTGAACGATCACTCTGCCGTTTCGGCCGAGTTCTGCATCCAGACCCAACTGGTGCGGCACATGTCGAACAGATCGTACTGTGCCTCGAACCCCAGGACCTTTTTGGCAAGGCTGGGATCGGCATAGCTGGCTGCGGCATCCCCGTCTCGGCGCGGCGCGATCTTGTAGGGGATGTCCCGATTGCTGGCCCGCGCATAGGTCGCGATCAGCTCCAGCACGGAATAGCCACGCCCGGTGCCAAGGTTCACGACATGGCCCTGCCCGTCACGCTCCAATGCCGCGAGCGACTGCACGTGGCCTCGGGCCAGATCAACAACATGGATGTAGTCCCGCACGCCGGTCCCATCCGGCGTTGGATAATCGTTTCCGAACACCGATAGAATGGGCAGTTCGCCCACCGCCACCTTGGCGACATAGGGCATAAGGTTGTCCGGAATGCCCGACGGGTCTTCTCCGATCAAGCCAGACGGGTGCGCGCCCACAGGATTGAAATAGCGTAGCACGCCGACAGTCCATCTTGGATCGGATGCGACCGTCTGTTCGATGATCTGTTCGCAGACCAGCTTGGAATACCCATAGGGATTTCCATAGCTGAGCAGCGCAGTTTCAGGGGTCGGTAGCTCTGCGGCATTGCCATATACCGTGGCCGAGGACGAAAACACCAACCGGCGTACGCCAGCATTGTCCATCGCCTGCATCAGATTTACCAAGCCCACAACATTGTTCTGCATGTAGGCCAGCGGCTTGCGCACACTTTCGCCCACCGACTTGAAGGCGGCAAAATGGATCACCGCGTCGATCTTTTGCTCCGCAAACACGCGGTCCAGCGACGCGCGGTCCAGCACATTGGCCTCAACCACGACAGCCTCGTGACCAGTGATCTTGGAGAGCCGTTTTGGCACGTCCCGTGCGGCATTGCTGAAATTGTCGGGGATCAGAACATCATAGCCGGCTTCGACGAGGGCGACATAAGTGTGAGACCCGATATACCCGGCCCCCCCTGTCAAAAGCACGCGCTGTTTCACCGAATATCCTCCTGCCACGGACCGGTCGCACCAGTCTTACCTGCGCCATGACCGCGCATTCGAGGCTTTAGTAACCAAATAAGTCCAGGATCGGTACCCTGCCGTGTTAAGATTCAGAACCTAAACTGCCTCGTGATTGACAATTCCTGCGCATCGCGCCGCAGTTTGGTCAAATTACAATGCTAACACCGCGGAAAATTTACCGTTGAGTAAGAGAGTGACTATCGTAGGCTTATGACCCTGTCTTGGACGCTGACAATCTGCACATACAATCGACCCCATTTTCTGGTCGAAACCCTTCGCTGTGCGCTGGGGCAAACTCGACGACCGTCCGAGGTCGTCATTGTGGACGCGTCCGACGATTGGGAGGACAACCGAGATCAAATGGTGTCTGAATTCACGGCCGATTGGCAGGACGTGACACTGGTTTATGTCCCTGCCGATGTGCGGTCCTTGACCTTTCAACGAAATCAGGCGTTGGGCCTTGCGACGTCGGACATCGTGTTTTCGCTGGATGACGACATCTATCTGTATCCCGATGCCGCCGAGATTGTGATGCGTGTCTACGAAGCCGACGCGGACGATGAGATCGCGATGGTCACGGGCCAATTCACACCCGGCCCTTACGAACCCGCGCGCAAACGCACCTATCCCACCGCCAAGACTGGGGCGTCCACGTCAAAGCTGCGGCAATGGTTCGAGAGCCAACTGACACTAGACAGCCATTTCGTGCCTTACGGCGACCCCGTGGATATGGGACCCGTGCCAGCATCCGTGCAGCACCTAAACGTGTTTCCAAGTGGACTGGTCAACGGTGGGCGCACCACCTTCCGGCGGAAATTTGCGACAGAGTCAGGCTGGACGGAATTGCTCCGCTACTATGCGACACATGAAGACAGCGACTTTTCCTATCGCATGTCGCAGTTCGGTCGTCTGGTTGTCGCCCCGGACGCCGGGTTCTTCCATGCCGACGGCAATGACAGCAAAGCCAGCCGCTTTCGCATCAATACAATTCGGGTGCGCAACCTTTTGGCCCTGCATGCGGTGCACAGCCCGAACCGCGTGCGATCCGCCCTGCGATGCGCGGCATCCTTTGGAAAGTTCATGGGTCTTTACGTGGCCATCGACGCGGCGCAGAAGCGGATCAGCTTTCCCACGGTGCGGGCCTACGCCTATGGCATCGCGCAAATCCCGGTGTTCCTTTTCTTCCCGATCCGGAACTTCAAAAAGTGGTATATCGACATGCAGGAACGCATGTACGGAGATCGTTACAAATCCTGAGCGCCGGTCAGTTGGCTGGAGAGTTCCAGATTTCGCGAACCAGCATGTCTGCGCCGCGGCTTGACTCGAAATCGGCCACCACGCGGCCGCGTCCGGATTTTGCCAGTGACATTGCCATATCCGGGTCTGCGGCAAGCTGCATCAAGGCTTTTGCCAAAGCCTCGGGGTCTTTTGGCGGGACCAGAATGCCGTCCTCGCCAGTGGTGATCAGCTCGGGCACACCACCCGCGTCTGTCCCGATGGTGGGGACTTCGCAACTCATCGCTTCCATATAGGCCACGCCCAAAGGTTCCGACCAGCTGGCCAGAACAAAGACATGCGATGACATCAGTTTGTCCCGTACCGCTTCGGCGCTGATGGCCCCCAGAAGAGTGACATGATCCTCAAGCCCAAGTTCAACGATGCGCGTGTCCAGCTCTTTGTGAAAACCGCCTCCGCCCGCATCGTCTTCACCCGCGATTTCAAGGTTCACCGGCTGACCACGGTCGATCATCAACCGGACCGCTTGCATGAGATCCTGATGGCCTTTGACCACGTTCAGACGGCCACAGCTGAACACCCGCAAAGGCTCTCCGGGAACCGGTGGCACGTAGGGCGTGTCGCGGCGGAAGGCACTTGTATCAACCCCCATCGGCTGCAGAGGCAGACGTTTCGGCAAGGCGTCCCCCAATTGGCCGGGCAACAGGTCAAGCAACGCGCGGGTGATGACACTGACAAAAGCGGCGCCGCGCCATTTGAAGCGCTGGCCGACACCGTAATCCCGCAGCGGTCCATGAAGGGTCAGGCTGTAGGACAGCCCATGCGCGTGATGCGCAAGGGCGGCGATCAGGGCAGCGCGACCGCAGGAATGGGCGTGAATGTGGGTGATGCCGCGACGCTTGCAGTCGCGCGCCAGCTTTTCCGCCGCCGGGGCGCTGATGATGACATCCTTGAGGAACGTTTTCGCCTCGTCCTTGGGCAGGCGCCGCGCTTCTTTCAGGATCAGGCCCCAGGGCAAGCGCGGCAGGATCGCCATAAGCAACGCAGGATTGCGCGAAGCCAGATAGGTCGTGCGGGCCATCGCCTCTTGCGACCATCGATGCGAGATCAAACCCGAAGGCGGAACGGTTGTGCTGTAAACCCAAGTTCGACAAAATCCGCCGAAATTCGCCTGAATTGAGGGTGGCTGGCTGAGTTATTTCAATGATTTAGCGGTTGTGTTCGGGCAAATTTCTGTAGTCACACACATTGCCTATATTGGTGTTGTTTAGTTGAATCT
>NZ_JAEPMO010000063.1 GCF_017643905.1 Marivita sp. | reverse complement strand
TGATCATTCTCGCAGGCAATATGGCCTATGAATCCATGGGTCTGAAAACCTTTGGCTTCGCTTTTGGCCGCGAAGACATCTGGGGTCCGGAGACTGACGTCAACTGGGGCGCCGAAGACGAATGGCTTGCACCGAGCGAGAACCGCTACGGCGATCTTGATCAGCCGGGCACAATGTACAACCCGCTTGCTGCGGTCCACATGGGCCTGATCTATGTGAACCCCGAAGGTGTGAACGGTCAGCCCGATCCGGCGCGCACTGCACTGCACGTGCGCGAAACCTTTGCCCGCATGGCAATGAACGACGAAGAAACCGCAGCCCTGACCTGTGGCGGTCACACCGTCGGCAAGGCGCATGGTGGCGGCGGCATGGCCGACCAGATCGGTGCCGCACCCGAAGGCTGCCCGGTTCACTCCCAAGGCTTCGGCTGGGACAACCCTGGCCATCAGGGCAAAGCAGCCAATGCCTTTACGTCCGGAATCGAAGGCGCATGGACCCAGCACCCGACACAGTGGGATATGGGCTATTTCGATTACCTCTTCGGCTATGAGTGGCGTCTGACCAAATCGCCCGCAGGTGCCAACCAGTGGGAACCGGTTAACATGCCGGAAGACAAGAAGCCGGTGAATGCGTCGGACCCGTCCAAGCGCGACATGCCGATGATGACCGATGCCGACATGGCGATGAAGGTCGACCCGATCTACAACGAGATCTGCCAGAAGTTCCGCGCAGACCCCGAGTATTTCGCAGATACCTTTGCCCGCGCATGGTTCAAGCTGACCCACCGCGACATGGGTCCCAAGGCCAACTACTACGGCCCGGACGTTCCCGCCGAAGACCTGATCTGGCAGGACCCGATCCCGGCTGGCAGCACCTCCTATGATGTGGCTGCCGTCAAAGCCAAGATCGCGGACAGCGGTCTCACCTCGGCCGAGATGATCGCAACCGCATGGGACAGCGCCCGCACCTATCGTCAGTCGGACAAGCGCGGCGGTGCCAATGGCGCCCGTATCCGCCTTGCGCCGCAGAAGGACTGGGTCGCAAACGAGCCTGAGCGTTTGGCCAAGGTGCTGGGCATTCTTGAGCCCATCGCAGCAGAGACAGGTGCATCGATCGCGGACGTGATCGTTCTGGCAGGCAATGTCGGTCTTGAGCAGGCGATCAAAGCGGCGGGTTACAACGTTGATGTGCCGTTTGCGCCCGGCCGTGGCGATGCCAGCGAGGCACAGACGGATGCGGCCAGCTTTGAAGTGCTCGAACCGCTGGTCTGTGGTTTCCGCAACTTCCAGAAAGAAAAATACGCAGTTGCCCCGGAGGAACTGTTGCTCGACAAAGCGCAGCTTTTGGGCCTGACAGCCGCCGAGATGACCATTCTTGTCGGCGGTATGCGGGTTCTGGGCGCAAACTACGCCGGCAACAAACATGGCGTGTTCACGGACCGCGAGGGCCAATTGACGAACGACTTCTTCGTCAACCTGACCGACATGACCTATACATGGGTTCCGATGGAAGATGGCACCTACGAGATCCGCAACCGCAAGACCGGTGAGGTCAAGTGGACGGCAACCAGCATGGATCTGGTGTTCGGCTCCAACTCGATCCTCCGGGCCTATGCGGAAGTTTACGCTCAGGATGACAACGGTGCGAAATTCGTCCGTGACTTCGTTGCCGCATGGATCAAGGTGATGAACGCGGATCGCTTTGATCTGATCGCCTGATCTTCAAACGCAACCCTCGGACAGAAAGACTGTCCGGGGGGACCCGTCATGGACGTATGACGAAAATCACTCTGCCGCGGCCATCGGCAAGACCAACCTGACCTGCGCGCCGTCGGAAACTGACTCGTCAATGACGATCAAACCTCCCATCCCCTTCGCGAAATTCTGTGCCAGTGGTAAGCCGACACCAACACCAGCGGTCGTGCCTGTCTCGTGTCCCAATCTTTCGAATGCGGTAAAGGCTGCTGCCGCGCGGCCAGCGGGAAACCCCGGACCATCGTCCTTGAACACAATCTCGACCGTATCGTCATCTTTGGCATGGGCACGTATTGAAATGCGCCCACCCGGCTTGGCAAACTTGATCGCGTTGTCGAGAAGTTGCTTAAAGATCGCGGCCAGCCAGATCGGGTTTCCAACGACATTAAGGTCGTCGCGCACAAGGTTGTCCAACGTCACAGTCTTGTTCGACAGAGCGCCCGCAAACCGCTGGATGACGGGGTTCAGGCAGGCGTGCACAGACACCCGCATGGTTTCCGCTGAGGTTTCTTCGGCGTTCCAGTTGGCAAAGTCGAAAATGTTCTCGATGATGAGCTGCAGCGTGTTCGACGCGCTCATGATATGTGCGGAGTATTCTTCAAGCTGGTCCTTACGAACGTTGCGACCAGCCTTGGCGTCCGAATGCAGGAATTCGGCAAACCAGGAAATCGCGTGCAGCGGAGTGAGCATCTCATGACTGACGCTGCGCATCAGGTTGCTTTTTGCTTCGCTGGATTGTTCGGCCTGACGGCGTGCCTCTCTCAGCCTATGGGCATTCAGGCGCGTCACGTGTACAAAATAGGCAATCACGAACAGAACGGTTCCGAACAGGGTCACCGCCGTCGCTGGTGAAAGCACCCGATCCGCTGCCTCTGCCGAGACCTCGAAATATCCAACCAAGGAATAATCGGTCGCCCATCCCAAGAACCAAAGGGAAATGGGCGCGATCAGCATGACCGAAAACCATAACTTTTCGGTCCGCGGCGAGAATATGACGAAGGGACCAATCGCAGTCGCGATGAATATGAACGACATGTGACCGTCTGGCGGCGTGACGAAAGAGGCCAGTGCAACCGCCACATTGGTTGCTCCCAACCAGAAAACACGTGCCGCCAGATGCCACTGGAAGTGGTGCAGCGCGATGCCGCCAATCACCCCAAGGGTGGCGATGCCTGCGGCCGTCGACAGCAATGGCGCATCAAGCAAATACGCGGCGATCCACCATCCCAGCGCAAACGGCGCGACAAGCTTGACCGAGGCCAGCGAATATTGGGTGCGCAGTCTGAGGTCGTCAGCTTCGGTGTTGTCTTGAACGTTTAGCGGCATGTGAGATTTAGGTGGCTTTGCTGATCTTTGCACAAATTGTAACGCGGGACCGTAGAAAGTCTGCGCTTTTATCATTGTCTCCTAACGTCACGTGCCTGCAAATGTGGCATTGTTTACTGACGGTAAACTGATGCTTGCGTCTATCTTTGGATGCTTTGGATCGCAAATAAACAAATTAGTTTACCTAAAGACAGGTTTTTTCAAGCAAACGCTCTGGTACAGACGATCATGGGCCCATGTAACACCGCGCTCGACATCACAACCCACGCTTAATTTTCGAAAACACCAGATAAACCAGAGTCCAGTCTCGACCCATAAAACGCCTGATTTCAGTACCGAGGCTTTTACAACGCCTGCGTTTAACGATATTGCGCTCCGAGGTTATTCTGGTTGGACTAACAGTTGACATGAACACATCGGACAACGTCCTCATCCTCATAGCTTTGCTGCCGTTCATCGGCGCGTTGGTTCCCGGTCTCATGATTCGCGCCGGACGTAATGCATGTGCAAGCTTCACGGCCGTTCCAACTGCAATTGCACTGATCCTCCTGCTGACATTTGCGCCTGCCGTGTTGGACGGTCAGGTCATTCAGGCCGAAGTGAAATGGCTGCCGCAATTGGGCCTTTCGGCCTCGTTTTTCCTTGATGGGCTGGGTTTGCTCTTTGCCTGCATGATCCTTGGCGTAGGCCTGCTGATCACGCTCTACGCCCGGTTCTATCTCTCCGGCGACGATCCCGTCGGGCAGTTCTACACCTACCTTCTGCTGTTCCAGGGCGCGATGCTGGGCATTGTCCTGTCCGACAACATCCTGCTATTGCTGGTGTTCTGGGAACTGACGTCGCTGTCGTCCTTCCTGCTGATCGGTTATTGGAAACACTTGCCCGAAGGCCGTCAGGGTGCCCGCATGGCGCTCACCGTCACCGGGGCCGGTGGTTTGGCGATGATTGGCGGCATGCTGATCCTTGGCAATATCGCAGGCAGTTACAACCTGACTGACATCCTGCAAGCGGGTGACGCGATCCGCGCCTCCGAATGGTATCTGCCTGCGCTGATCCTGATCCTGCTGGGTGCATTCACCAAATCCGCACAGTTCCCGTTCCACTTCTGGCTGCCGCACGCGATGGCGGCACCAACGCCGGTCTCGGCCTATCTGCACTCGGCCACGATGGTCAAAGCGGGCGTTTTCCTGATGGCCCGCATGTGGCCGGTTCTGTCTGGCACCGATGCATGGTTCTACATTGTCGCAACCACAGGTCTGGTTACGATGGTGCTGGGCGCGCTCATTGCGCTCTTTAAGGATGACCTCAAGGCGCTTCTGGCCTTCTCGACTGTCAGCCATCTTGGCCTTCTGACTATGCTCTTGGGCTTCGGAACCGAGGCTGCGGCGGTCGCAGCCGTGTTCCACATCATCAACCACCTGACCTTCAAGGCGGCGCTCTTCATGACCGCCGGGATCATCGACCACGAGGCGCACACCCGCGACATCAAACGCCTTGGCGGCTTGCGACACCTGATGCCGATCACCTTCTTCATCGGCACGGTCGCAGCGTTGTCGATGGCGGGTATTCCGCTCTTCAACGGGTTCCTGTCCAAGGAAATGATGCTCGAGGAAGCTTCGCACACCTATTGGGCGGGCAGCGCCTATGCCGTGCCAGCGCTGGCAACAATCGGTGCGCTGCTGTCGGTCGCCTATTCCTTCCGCTTCATCAGCCATGTGTTCTTCGGTCCGGTGCGCGACGACTATCCGTCCAAGCCGCATGACCCGCCCTTTGGCCTCTGGGCCTCGCCCGCGCTGTTGGTCATTCTGGTCATACTGATCGGCGTGATGCCTTTCCTTGCCGATGGCATCGTTGCGGCTGCGGCTAGCGCCGTGACCGGAGCCGATCTCGATCCGCACCTGAAAATCTGGCACGGAGTCACACCTGCCCTTTTCATGTCGATCATCGCCATTGTCGGCGGCGCTATCCTGCTTGCCATGCACGCACCTCTGGATCGAGCCTGGATCAAGGCCCCCCGTCCAGAAGCGAAAGCCATTTTTGACAGCCTGATTGCCGCGATTGTCGGAATGACGCAGCGCTTCACGGCATCCACCCACAATGGTGCCATCAGCCGCTATCTTGCAATATTCACCGTAAGCTCGGTTGTGCTTGGCGCCATCGCCTTCATGGGTGGCGGCCTGTCCGAACCTACGCGCGGGATGCTGCCTGTGCCGTCTGTAATTGCAGTTGGATGGATTATGCTGGTTGTTGCCACCGTGTCCGTCGTGACCATGCACCACCACCGGTTCCGCTCACTTGTTCTGATCGGGATCATTGGCCTCACGATCTCTGCCGGTTTTGTCTACATGTCGGCCCCCGATCTCGCACTTACGCAGATTTCGGTCGAGACCGTGACGATCATGCTGCTCCTTCTGGCGCTGCACTTCCTGCCCAAGGAAACCCCGAAGGAAAGCCCGTTTGGTCTGAAGGTCCGCGACGGTATCATCGCCATTGCGGCAGGGGCCGGGGTTGGTGGTCTGGCATTTGCCTTTATGCAGCGCGACATCTCGACAATCTCATCCTACCACGTCGAAAACAGCTACGAGGGCGGCGGCGGCACAAACGTCGTGAACGTGATCCTCGTGGACTTCCGCGGATACGATACCCACGGCGAGATCATCGTATTGGGGATCGCCGGTCTGTTGATCTACGCGCTGATGCAAGCGCTGCTCGAAGGCCCCGCTGCGCGTCGTTTGCGCAACGCTGACTATGCGCAGGACCGGTCCAAAGACCGGCACCCGCTGATGATGGTGGTCGTCACCCGGGTTCTTATGCCCATCGCGCTGATGGTCGGCATCTACATCTTCCTGCGTGGCCACAACCAACCGGGCGGTGGCTTTGTCGCCGGTCTCGTCGTCGCGATTGCGCTTCTGATGCAATACATGGCGTCGGGTTTCGCCTGGACACAGGATCGCCAGCGTATCGAATACCACACCCTCATCGGCTTTGGTGTGATCATCGCCGGTGTGACCGGCGCGGGTGCGTGGGTCTTCGGGGCACCGTTCCTGACCAGCTCCTACACCTATGTGCATCTGCCTCCGATTGAGGAGTTCGAATTGGCCACCGCCATGCTCTTTGACTTGGGCGTGTTCCTGACCGTTCTGGGGGCCGTGATGCTGATGCTCTACAGCCTGTCGCGCATCGCGCGCTATGCTGGCACCACGGTGAACGTGGACCCCATGGATTACGACCCCGCCAGCCGGGTCGAAGACACACCGGAGGCGCGCTGACATGGAATTTCTAGTTGCAAGCGCCGTTGGCACCATGACCGCAGGCGGCGTCTACCTTTTGCTGCGGTTGCGTACCTTCCCGGTGATCCTCGGGCTGGCGTTGCTGTCCTATGCGGTCAACGTCTTTATCTTCTCCAGCGGGCGTCTGGCCATCGACATGTCGCCGATCCTGTCGAAATACGGCGAAGCCAGCTACACCGACCCGCTGCCGCAGGCGCTGGTTCTGACAGCTATTGTGATCTCGTTCGGGATGACGGCGGTTCTGGTGATGGTCTCGCTTGGCGCGTTCCTCGAAGCGGACACCGACAGCATCGACATAGATCAGACCGAGACTGACGAGAGTGCCGCGAAATGAGCCATTGGATCATCCTTCCCGTCGTTCTTCCGGCCATGATCGCCCCGATCATCGGGTTCATGATGCGGCACGATATCGTTCTGGCCCGTGTCACATCGACTGTCGGCACCGTTCTGTTGCTCGCCATCTCGATGGTGCTTCTCAGCATGGCGATGGACGGCACAACCCACATCTACCGTCTGGGGGACTGGCCCGCACCGTTCGGCATCGTTCTGGTCCTCGATCGGCTGTCTGCGCTGATGGTGCTTCTGACCTCGGTCCTGGCATTTATGGTGTTGCTGCACGCGATGGCCACCGGCTGGGACAATCGCGGCAAACATTTCCACGCGCTTTTTCAGTTCCAGCTCATGGGTATCTGCGGCGCGTTCCTGACCGGCGACATCTTCAACCTGTTCGTCTTCTTCGAAATCCTCCTCATCGCTTCCTACGGTCTTATGATCCACTCGGGCGGTCGGGAGCGGATGCGCGCGGGTCTGCAGTATGTGGTTATGAACCTTGCGGGGTCGACCCTGTTCCTGTTTGCGCTGGGCACGCTTTACGCCAGCACAGGTACGCTCAACATCGCTGACCTCGCCGCCAAGATCCCGACCATTCCCGCCGACGAAGCTGGACTGGTCCGTGTCGCAGCAATGCTCCTGATGATCGTCTTTGCGGTCAAGGCAGCGTTGTTCCCGGTGCAATTCTGGTTGCCGGCCACCTATTCGAACGCGCCCGCCCCCGTGGCGGCGCTGTTTGCGATCATGACCAAGGTCGGCGCCTATGCCATCCTGCGGGTGCATACCGTAGTCTTTGGGCCCGGCGTGCCCGGCACCGAAGGCATGATCGACGCGTGGCTTTTCCCGGCCGCGATCGTCACGATTGCCCTTGGCGCATTTGGGGTGCTTGGCGCGAAACGCCTGATGCCGTTGATCAGCTTCTCGGTTGTTGGCTCTATGGGCACATTGCTTGTGGCGGTCGCCGTCTTTTCGCCCGTCGCCACAACTGCTGCACTCTACTACATGGTGCATTCGACTTTTGCCGCCGCCTGCCTGTTCCTGATCGCGGATCTGGTGGTCAGCCGTCGCAGCGGCGACTCGCTGACGCCTACATTTGCCACCGTGCAGAACGGCCTTTTCGCGGCGATCTTCTTTGCCGCCGCGATAGCGATGGCCGGCATGCCGCCGCTCAGCGGGTTCCTAGGCAAGCTTCTGGTCCTCGATGCCCTGCGTGGTCCGGATGTGATCGTCTGGGCATGGACGGCGATCCTTGTCGGGTCGCTGCTGACTATCGTGGGCTTTGCCCGCGCAGGAAGCGCGCTGTTCTGGAAGTCGACCGAGATCGAGGCCCCCTTGCCGGATGCGGACGGGGCTGCGCCCCATGACGCTGCCACTGTCGCACAGGTGACCCCGGTCATGCTGACGCTCGCCGTGCTGGTGGCCCTTGCCGTCTTTGCGGGCCCGGTTGCGACCTATCTTGAACAAACCTCTGCTCAATTGTTCGACCGGTCCGGATATATTTCGGCAGTCCTCGCCCCGGTCGAGGAGAGCTGAACATGCTGAAACGCCTGATCCCTCACCCGTTCCTGAGCCTGACACTGGTGTTTGTCTGGCTGGCGCTGGTCAACAAGTTTACATTGGGCAACCTGCTTTTGGGCCTCTTGTTCGGGATCGTGATCCCGATGCTGACCGCGCCCTACTGGCCGGACCGTCCCAAGATCAGACGCCCGCTGAAAGGGTTCGAATATGTTTTGATCGTGCTGTGGGATATCGTCATTGCCAACGTGCAGGTCGCGGCAATCATCCTGTTCAAACGCGAGGAAAACATCCGGTCTCAGTGGATCGTTGTGCCGCTTGACGTAAAATCGGCCGAAGCGATCACTGTTCTTGCTGGAACCATCACAATGACACCGGGCACCGTTTCTGCCACATTGTCCGCCGACGCCCGCAGCATCCTCGTGCATTGCCTGCACACCGATGACCCGGACGCGGTGCGCGACGAGATCAAGAACCGGTATGAACGGCGGCTGAAGGAGATTTTCCAATGATCGAAGCCGGAATTCTGTTTGCAGCCGCATGCTATGGCATCGCCCTGCTGCTGGACCTTTGGCGCATTGCGCAGGGGCCGGATGCAGCCGACCGCATTCTCGCGCTCGACACGATGGTCATCAACGTGATTGCGCTGTTGGTGCTTTACGGTGTCTGGCGCGGGACGGCGATCTACTTCGAAGCTGCAATGCTGGTCGCTATGGTCGGTTTTGTGTCCACCGTCGCCTATTGCCGCTTCCTGCTGCGCGGCGACATCATCGAGTAAGGGACAAGCATGAACTTCGTCGTCGAACTTCTGATCACCATCTCGCTTGTCGTCAGTGGCATCTTCGGTCTGGTGGGCTCTTACGGTCTGGTCAAGCTGAAGGACAGCCTTCAGCGTCTGCACGCGCCAACCAAGGCAACAACCCTTGGGGTTGGCGGCGTGCTTGTTGCGTCGATGATCTACTTTTTCGCCAAGACAGGACATCTCTCGATCCACGAGTTGCTGATCTCGGTGTTCCTGTTGCTGACCGCTCCGATCACGGCGAACTTCATCGCCAAGACCTATATCGCGCGCAATCTCAAGCGATCCGATCTGCCCGACAGCCAAAGCACATGCGGCTGGTCAATCTACGACGAACCACCCGAGTCGCGCCCCGGGTCCTGAAGTTTTTTACCACTTTGGATCTCACCAGTCGTAAGCACTGGTGACGCGTCCAGCCCGCGCGCGTCCAGCATATCCGCCACCCGCTCAAGCGTCGCGACAAGCTGCGCCTGTTCCCAATCCGCCATTTCCAGAAACTTGCGCACATAGCGTTGCTGCAAAGCATCCGGTGCGCGTTCCAATCTGGCGTGGCCGTCCTTGGTCACTGTGACATTGGTCTGCCGCCGATCCTGAAGCGACGGAATACGCTCTACCAATCCCTGTGCCTCCAGCTTGTCGACAAGGGCAGACACGGTGGCTTGGCTCACCCCCATTTGGGTCGCCAATGCCTTGGGCGTCGCGCTGTCCCGTTCATCCACGATCTGAAGAACCCGCAACTGTGCCGGGGTAAGCCCAACTGCACTAGCCAGGTCACGCGCATAAAGCTCGGTTGCCCGCAAAATACGGCGCAACGCGATCAGGCTGTCATCCATGCGAGCATCGGCATCGGTGGTCATAGCGGAAAACATCGCATGAAAGTCAGATCAGCCGCAATCTGCTTCGATACACAATAATTTAGTTAAGCTAATTAAAATGGGAACCGATCTACCGTTCAGGCGCTTATATGTCGAAGGTTTGGCGAAAAGAGATGTGTATCTCGGCGCCAAACAGTACAAAAAGTTAAACGTTGAAAAGCAAGCCGCGATGCACTAATTAGTTAGACGAACTAACAGAAGGTCAAAAAGATGCCAAAACACAGTGACATTCCTCGAACGCGGACGCCCCGTCTGCGCACACCTGTAGCGACGGACGGGTCTGCAATTTGGTAGCTTGTCAAAAGCTGCAAGCCTCTCGACGAGAACTCAATGTACTGTAACTTGGTTCAGGCTGACCATTTCCGCGACACCTGCGTCGTGGCCGAACTCGACGGCGAGATCGTTGGCTGGACCTCAGGTCACATGATCCCCGATCAGGACGCGCTGTTTGTCTGGCAGGTCGCGGTCAGCGAAAAGGCCCGTGGGCTTGGTCTTGGCAAGAAAATGCTTCTCGACCTGATCGAGCGTGACGCCTGCGACGACGCTCAACACCTCAAGACAACCATCACACGCGACAACGCCGCCTCGTGGGCGCTGTTCCGCAGCTTTGCGCGCCACATCGGCGGGGATCTGTCTGACGAGCCGCACTTCACGCGCGACGATCACTTCGAAGGGCGGCACGCCACCGAACATATGGTGTCGATCACGCTGTCCAAAGCAGGCGATCTCAAGCGCGCTGCTTAAGTCGCACTCTCCTCACAATTTGAATTCCAATGCCTTGAAAGGACACATGATGCCCAAGGACATGAATACTGTTTCCATCTTCGAACGTCGCGAAAGCGAAGCCCGCTCTTACTGCCGTGGCATGCCCGCGACCTTTGCGACCGCATGCGGGTCTGAAATCACCGATGACACCGGCAAGACCTATATCGACTTTCTTGCCGGTTGCTCGTCGCTCAACTACGGGCACAACGACCCCGACATGAAAACGGCCCTGATCGAGCATATCTCGAATGACGGGATTGCGCATGGTCTGGACCTGCACACCAACACCAAGGCCGCCTTTCTGGAAGCGTTCGAGGAGCACATTCTCGAACCCCGTGGCATGGATCATCGCGTGATGTTCACCGGCCCGACGGGTGCCAACGCCGTCGAAGCTGCGATGAAGATCGCCCGCAAGGTGACAGGCCGCACCAACATCATCGCCTTCACCAATGGCTTTCATGGTGTTACCACGGGTGCGTTGTCGGCGACCGGCAATGGCTACCACCGGGGCGGTGCCGGAATGGAGCTGAATGGTGTGACGCGCATGCCATTCGACGGCTTTTTCCCCGGTGAGATGGACACGGCAGAATTCCTTGATGCCATGCTCAAGGACAAATCCGGCGGTGTCGATGCACCCGCCGCGATCCTTCTCGAAACCGTACAGGGCGAAGGTGGCCTGAACGCCGCACGCCCCGAATGGGTCAAGCGGATTGCAAAGTTGACCAAGGAACACGGCGCGCTGCTCATCATCGACGACATTCAGGCTGGGTGTGGCCGGTGCGGCACGTTCTTCTCGTTCGAGAAAATGGGCGTCATGCCCGACATCGTGACGATGGCCAAATCCGTGTCCGGCTATGGTTTGCCCATGGCGATGCTGCTGGTGCGCCCGGAATACGACATCTTCGGCCCGGCCGAACACAATGGCACGTTCCGGGGCAACACCCACGCATTTGTCACCGCCAAAGTCGCGGTCGAGAAATTTTGGTCCGACGACAGCTTCCAAAAAGAACTGTCCGAGAAATCACAACTGATCCACGACGCATTGGCCGATTTGGCCGCAATGGTGCCGGGGGCTTACCTCAAAGGCCGTGGCCTGATGCAGGGTGTCGATGTCGGCTCTGGTGATCTGGCGGGCGAGATCTGTTCACGAGCCTATGAGAAGGGTCTCATCATCGAAACCTCGGGCAGCGAGGATCAGGTGATCAAGGTTCTCGCACCGCTGACCACACCCAAGGAGACGCTGCGCAAGGGGTTCAACATCCTTCTCGATGCCGCAAACGACGTCCTGAACGCCCCCAACAAAATCGCTGCGGAGTAACCGACATGATCGTCAGAGACTTCAACAAGATTGTCGAAAACGAAAAAGACCGCGTCGTGTCGGATGCGAACTGGACCAGCGTCCGTATGCTTCTGGCCGACGACAAGATGGGCTTTTCGTTCCACATCACCTTCCTCGAGGAAGGGTCGGAACACACGTTCGAATACAAGAACCACTTTGAAAGCGTGTACTGCATGAAGGGCAAAGGCTCGATCACCGATCTGGCCACCGGCGAAACCCACGACATCCAGCCGGGTGTGATGTACGCGCTCGACAAGCACGACCGCCATATTCTGCGGGCCGAGGAAGAGCTGGTCATGGCCTGCTGCTTCAATCCACCGGTGACGGGCACAGAGGTTCACCGCGAAGACGGGTCCTACGCCGCGCCGGAGACCGAGGACGCCTGAGATGACACACACTGTCGAAAAAATCGGTGGGACATCCATGTCCCGCCTCGCAGAACTGTGCGACACGCTCTTCATCGGTGATCGCGCCGGGTCCGATGTCTACAACCGGGTCTTCGTGGTGTCCGCCTTCGGCGGCATCACCAACCTGCTGCTGGAGCACAAGAAGTCCGGCGAGCCCGGAGTTTATGCGCTCTTTGCGCATGATGACAGCAACCACAAATGGCAGGACGCACTCGATCGCGTCGCCGATGCGATGAAAGAGGCCCACGCCAAAATCCTGGACAAGCCGGCGGACATCGAACAGGCCAACAGCTTTGTGGATGAACGCATCCTCGGTGCCCGTAACTGCCTGATCGACCTGCAGCGCCTGTGCTCCTACGGCCATTTCCGCCTACCCGAACACATGAGCCACACCCGCGAACTGCTCTCCGGTCTGGGCGAGGCGCACTCCGCCTTCGTCACGACCCTGATGCTGCAACGCGCGGGTGTCGAAGCGCGGTTTGTCGATCTGTCGGGATGGCGCGATCAGGGGGATGTTTGCCTCGAAGAGCGGATCACCAAGGCCTTCAAGGGTATCGATCCCATAACCGAGATGCCCATCGTCACGGGCTATGCACAATGTGTCGAAGGTCTGATGAACGAGTTCGACCGGGGCTATTCCGAAGTCACGTTTTCGCACCTTGCCGCGCTGACCGGCGCACGCGAGGCGATCATCCACAAGGAATTTCACCTCTCCTCAGCCGATCCCAAGCTGGTGGGCGAAGGCGCCGTGCGCAAACTGGGCCGCACGAATTACGATGTGGCGGATCAACTTTCGAACATGGGGATGGAGGCGATCCACCCCAAAGCGGCCAAGACCCTGCGTCAGGCGGGCGTTCCTCTGCGCGTGACCAACGCCTTTGATCCAGGCGACCCCGGCACGCTGATCGACGATCAACCTGCAGACGAAGCAGCGGCAGAGATTGTCACGGGCCTCGACATCGTGACGCTTGAAGTGTTCGAACAGGATATGGTGGGCGTAAAGGGCTACGATTCCGGCATTCTCGACATCCTGACCCGCCACAACGTGCGCATCGTGTCCAAGACGTCGAACGCCAACACGATCACGCATTATCTGGATGCCTCGCTCAAAACGATGCGCCGGGTCGAGCGCGACATCGCCAAAATGTTCCCCGCCGCCGAGATCACAAGCCGCCGTCTGGCCATGGTGTCCGTCATCGGGCGTGATCTGAACGGCCTGTCGGTGCTCACCCGGGGTCTTCAGGCGATTGCTGCTGCCGGATGTGAGGCCATCGGCGCAAGCCAGGGCCCGCGCAATGTCGACGTGCAATTCGTGATGGACCGCGCCTCGACCGATACCGTCATCAAGGCGCTGCATGCGGAACTGATCGAAAACGCCCCCACGCGCTTATCCCGCGTGGCGTAGTATCAAAACACTCCGATGCCCGGTTCAGGGCATCGGAATATCTGTCACGAATTTCGGAACCTGATAGCCCTTCTGCACCGCAGGACGCTCTGCAATCCGCAGATACCAGTCTCTGACATTGGGAAACTCGTTCAGGTCGATCTCCTGCCATTCAAACCGCGCGGCCCAGGGAAAGATCGCCATATCGGCAATCGTGTACTCGCCGGTGATGAAATCGCGCCCCTCCAATTGCGTGTTCAGCACGGAATAGAGCCGCTGCGCCTCTTTCCCGTACCGCGCCTCGGCATAGTCCGACGCGCCCTTGTTGAACTTCAGGAAATGATGCGCCTGACCCAACATCGGGCCAAAGCCGCCCATCTGCCACATCAGCCATTCCATCATCTGCCAATAGGCATCGCCTTCCGCCAGAAAACGCCCGTGCTTCTGCGCGAGGTAGAGCATGATCGCCCCGCTCTCCATCAGCGACAGGCCATTGTCCTGATCAACAATCGCAGGGATCTTGTTGTTCGGTGAAATCTTGAGGAACTCCGGCGCGAACTGGTCATCCTTGCCGATGTCAATGGAATGTACATTGTAGGGCACACCCAGCTCCTCCAGCAGGATGGACACCTTGCGCCCATTGGGTGTGGTCCATGTGTATAGGTCGATCATTGCATCCTGCCTTGTCTTGTCAACTTAGCGCAGCGCATCACCCGTCGCCGCATCGAAGATGTGCAGCGTGTCCAGCGCCGCCGTCAACGTCACCTCTTCGCCAACCTCCGGCGGCGTGCGCCCATCCGCTTTGGCGATGACTTCCTGCCCTTCGGCTCCGACATAGATCAGCGTTTCATGCCCAAGCGGCTCGCGCACTGTCACCGGCCCCCGCACCAGCGCAGGCCCCGCGCCGGGATGCAGGTCTTCGGGCCGGACGCCCACCGTCACGTGACGGCCTTCCGGTAACCCAACTCCAAGATCAACCGTGCTACCGGAAGCCATCTGAAGCGCTCCGTTTGCCACTGTTCCAGACAGCATGTTCATCGACGGCGCACCGATAAAGCGCGCCACAAAGGTGTTCGCAGGCTTGTGATAGACCTCCGCCGGGGTGCCCACCTGCTGGATATGCCCGTCCTTCATGATCACGATCCGATCCGCCATCGTCATCGCCTCGACCTGATCATGGGTCACAAAGATGATCGTGTTGCCCACCCGCTGGTGCAGCTTCTTGATCTCCAGCCGCATCTGCGTCCGCAACTGCGCATCGAGGTTCGACAGTGGCTCATCGAACAGAAACACCGCCGGATCGCGCACCATCGCCCGGCCAATGGCAACCCGCTGCCGCTGACCGCCGGACAACTGGCTCGGTTTGCGCGCCAGCAGGTCGGACATTCCAAGTATGCCCGCCACCTCGTCAATCCGGGCTTCCTTGTCCGCCTTTGACATCTTGGAGGTCCGCAGCCCGAAGCCGATATTCTTGCGAACGGTCATATGCGGATAGATCGCATAGTTTTGGAACACCATCGCGATGTCCCGGTCTTTGGGTTCGAGGTTGTTCACCACCCGCCCGCCGATCACGATTTCCCCGCTGGTCGCGTCCTCAAGACCGGCAATCAGGCGCAGCGTCGTCGATTTGCCGCAGCCCGACGGGCCGACAAACACCACGAACTCCCCGTCTTCGACATCAAGGCTGATGCCATGCAGCACCTCGGTCTTGTCATAGCGTTTGACCAGATTTCGGATCGCAAGATCGGCCATGCTCAGTCCTTCACCAGCAGCGCATCAAACGCCGATTTCAGTCTCTGTTCCGCGGTTTCGTGTCTGGTTTTGCGCAGGGCACAGGCAGCCCGCGCCGCTTCCGCCTCCGCTGCGTACCCCGCCAAAGCCTCGCGCAATGCCGCCTCTGCTGGCCCACCAATCCGGTCCCGCCGCGCAACAAAGGTCTCCGGCGCAACCGCTGTCCGAAACGCTGCCTCGACCAACCCCGGCGCGCGCCCGGTCAGTGCTTCGAACGCAGTCGAGAACGCCGCATACCCGTCGCCCAGTGCCGCCCCTTCGGCAATCACCGCCTTCGCCGTCATTGCCGCTACCTCATGCGCCGCGCGGAACGTTAGCCCTTCGTCCCGCACCAATGTGTCCGCCAATTCGGTGATTGTGATACAAGCTGCATCCGTCGTCCTCCGCACCCGATCCGCATTGACCCGGCAGGCGGGGATCAGCACCGTCAGCAACTGCAACACCCGCGCACCGCGCTCGAAGGCAGCATAACCCAACTGCTGCACTTCACCTTCGCTGTCGTTCATATCGGTGAAGGGCGTGTTCTGCATCACCCCGACAATGGTATCACATTGCGCAACCGTCGCACTCGCCAGATGGCGCAGGTGTTCGATGGGCACCGGATTGCGCTTCTGCGGCATGATCGAACTGATCTGCACAAGGCTGTTCGGCACATAAAGCTGTCCCACCTCGAAGGCCGTCCAGAACTGCATGTCCTGAATAACCCGCCCCAGATGCAGGAACATCAGCTTCATCGCGGAATAAAGCCCGGTCACGTAATCGACCGAGGCGATGCAGCCGTAGGAATTGACCAGCGGCCCCTCGAACCCCAACAACTCCGCAACGCGCGCCCGATCAATCGGAAATCCACTTGTGGTGATCGCCGCTGCGCCCATCGGGCAATGCTCCAACCCATCCGCCGCCGCGTTGAGCCGCGCAATATCGCGCAACAGCACTTCAATCACGGCCCCGAGGTAGTGCCCCCAAGTTGTCGGCTGCGCGGGTTGCCCATGCGTATAAGCCACGATCAATGTCGCTTTCTCGGCCTCCGCCTTGGCGATCAGCGCCTCGGTTAAGGTTAACGCCTGCCCCAGCAACACAGACACCCGACCGCGCAAAGCCAGTTTGAACAGCGTATGGTCCATGTCATTGCGCGACCGCGCGGTGTGCAAGGCTCCCCCCAGATCGCCCAAGCGGCGCTTCAACTCCGCTTCGACGAGAAAGAAGTAATCCTCGAACTCGCCGGTATACCTCAGCGCATCAAGGTTCACCTCGGCATCAACATCCCGCAAGGCCCCGGCAATCGCACCCGCGTCACCGACAGCCAAAATCCCGGTCTCCGCCAGCATCACCAGATGCGCCCGGTTGATCGCCGCCATGTGCCCCGCGTAATGCGCCTTCACCCCGTCAAACAGGGGCGCGAGCACCGTGTCCCGATAGGTCGGGTCCGGAAACACGCTCTGGTCCGTCATGCGCCGCCCCCTGCTTCTTCTCTTTCCAAATACGCAAACGCGACAGAAGCCAAGCCGACCACGCTCATCCTTTAAGGCCCGCCATCACCACACCCTGAATGATGTACCGCTGGAAGATCAGGAACACGATCAGCGTCGGAATGGTCGAAATCGCGGCACCCGTCATGATCAACTCCCATGCCACATCCGCCTCGTCCCCAAAGGATGACAGGCCCACGGGCAGCGTATACATCTCGACCGAGTTGGTCACGATCAGCGGCCAGATGAAGGCAGTCCAGTTGCCGAGGAAGACAAAGATCGCCAAGGCTGCCAGCGCCGGTTTCACCAAAGGCATCGCCACGGTCCACCAGATCTGCAACTCGTTCAGCCCGTCGATCCGCGCGGCCTCGATAAAGTCGTCCGGAACAGTCTCGAAAAACTGCTTCATCAGGAAGGTGCCGAAGGCGGTCATCAACCCCGGAAACATGATCCCCCAATAGGTGTCGAGCCACCCGAACTGCTGGCTCATCAGGTACCACGGGATGACCAGCATCTCGGTCGGGATCATCAGCGTCGACAGGATCGCGATGAACACGATGTAGCGGCCCGGAAACCGGAACTTGCAGAGCGTATAGCCCACGAGGCTATCAAAAATCACGTTACAGATCGTCGTGATCACTGCGATAATCATCGAATTGACGAACCACCAGTAGAACCGCCCATCCTCCAGAACATAGGTGTAATTCTCCAGATGCGGCTCATCCGGGATCAGCTTGAGGTTATACACCTCATGCGGCCATTTCAGCGAGGTCGAGATCATGTAGGCGATGGGCATCACCATCGCGACACCGCCCAGGAACAGCAGCGTCCAGCGCAGGATCTGCCCCATATTCGCAGGCTTCTTGGGCGCTTCGGTCTTGAGCAGCGCGTCAGTCGTGGGACGGATTTCCGTAGCGGTCATCTAGCTGTCCCTCAGAATGCGCAGCTGGATCAGGCTCACTACGAGCAGCACAAGGAACAATACTACGGTCTGCGCCGCTGCATACCCCATATCGAACGCGCTGAATGCGGTTTCGTAGATCATCAGCACCAGCGGTTTCGTAGAATTCAAAGGTCCGCCGGGATTGTTCGTTGTCATGTTGAACACATGATCAAAGATGCGCAGGAACCCGATAGAGGAAAACACCACGATGAACACGATGGTTGGCTTCAAAAGTGGCAGCGTGATTTCCCACAACACAGTCCACCACGACACGCCGTCAATGCGCGCCGCCTCGTAATAGCTGCGTGGGATCGCCCGCAGCCCTGCCATGAAGATGATCACCTGAAACCCCAATCCGGCCCAGCCCGCAGGGGCCAGAACCGAGGGCAGCGCCCATGTGGTGGATTGCAGGAAGGGGAACTGCGGAATGCCGATGCTGGCCAGTGCGTTGTTGAACAACCCCACCGGGACCGGCTGGTAGAACCAGCGCCAGACCCAGGCCATCGCCACGGCACTGGTCATGAAGGGCAGGAAATAAAGCGTCCGCAGAAAGCCGTGCATGAACCGAACCTGATCCAGATGGTAGGCGATCACGAAGGAAATCAGCAGACTGACAGGCGTGCCGATCAGCAGATAGACAAAGGTGTTCTTGAAGACTTTCCAGAACACCGGGTCGGCAAACAGCTTCTGGTAATTGTCCAGACCCGTCCATGTCCGGTCGCCCAGCAGGTTCCAGTCCTGAAAGCTGATCAGGATGGCGTTGCCCGTCGGATAGAACCGAATGACCGAGTAAAACAGGATCGGAATGGCAAGGAACGCCCACGCCCATACGATCTGCTTCTGCCGGATGGTCAGATTGCGATACATGCCTCAGCCCGAAAAAGGTGACGCCCCGGCCGGGAGGGAACCGGGGCGTCCGTGCCGCGCGCTTAGTTGGACGCGCTCTTGTAATAATCGTCGAGGATCTTCTGCTCGGCTTCGGCTGCGATGGCGAGGCTTTCTTCGGCGCTCATGCCCTGCAGAGTCATGCGCTCGACCATCTCGACCATCAGCTGCCGCTGGCCGCTTTCATTGGCGAACTTGGTGGTATGGGCATAGGCCAGACCCTTGATGAACGGGCCGAAGACCGGATCATTGGCGTTCGCATCGGTCAGACCAACCGATGGTTTTGCCGGCAATTCGCCGACCACGTCCAACCAGATCTGCATCGCCTCATCGCTGGTGATGTACTGCATGAATTTGACCGCCGCGTCGTATTTCTCGCCCTCGGCCTTGGTGGTGATCGCGTTCACCCAATAAGACGAATAGTTCGACCGCGTGCCATCGGCTGTCGCCGGAAGCTCGGTCACACCCCATTTCAGGCCGCGCGTGTCGTTCAGGGATCCGATGCGGAACGATCCGTCGATATGCAGCCCCGCACGCCCCGCCTTGAACGCAGCCTGCGGTTCATCCATGAACCCGATGGCCGATACGGCATCGTCGCCACTGAACAGCGAAGCATAGAAATTCAGCGCCTCAAGCCCCGCGTCCGAATTGTAATTCACCGTCTGGTAATCATCGACATAGGGCTCACCGCCGAACTGGCGGACCAGTCCTTCGCGCCACCAATGGTGATCCTGCGCGGTCATGCCGGCCGTCATGCCCACCTGCGTCAGGTTCCCCGCGCCATCGCGCTTGGTCATAGCTTTGGCGGCGGCGATCATCTCGTCCAGCGTGGTCGGCGGCTCGACACCGGCCTCTTCCAGCAGCCGCTCATTGTAGAACAGCGCCAAGGATCGCACGGCGGTCGGCAGCGCCCAATAGGCGTCGCCGTCCTTCATCGCCTGCACCATCGGAAAGAACTCAGCGTCGATCTGGCTGGTAGGGAACACATCCGCCGGAAGCGGCTGGATCAGCTCGGCGGCCACGTAGTCATTGAGCCATCCGTAGAACAACTGCACAACATCCGGGCCTTCCCCCGCGGGGATCGCGGCTGCGACCTTGGTGCGGTAATCGGCATAGGGGAAATGGGTCATCTTGACCGTGATGTCCGGGTTCGCCTCCTGGAAATTCTCGATCAGCGTTTCCATTGCCTTGACGCGGGCATCGAAGAAGTACTGCCAGTATTCGATTTCTACCGCCTGTGCGGCGGTACTGAAAAGTGCGGCGGCGCTGGTTGCTGTCGCAACGGCCAGTGCCTTGACGTTGAAGAATGCCATGGACCTCTCCCTGTTGAGATCTGTTGAATGTGCCGATCCATTCTTGTTCGCGACCGGTCATTCTCCAAGCGTTAACTCAACTTTCTTGAGTGTTCAAGTTTGGTGCGCTAAGCGAAGACATGGTCAGTACGCTGAAACCGCAACTTGGGGCCAATCCCGAACGCGCCCGCAGCCACAACAAACAGTTGGTTCTGCGCGCCATTCGCCATGTCGGTGCGGCAGGTCGCGCCGAAATTGCCCGCGCCTCGGGGCTTTCGACACAGGCGGTGTCCAACATCATCTCCGATCTGCTGGGCGAAGGTCTCCTGGTCGAACAGGGGGTCCGCAGCGCCGGTCGCGGCCTGCCGGTTCAGCAATATGCGATCAAACCCGATGGCGGGTATGCCTTTGGTGTTGAAGTCCGCCCGACGGCTGTTTTCACCGCGCTTGTCGATCTGGTCGGCACGCCGATTCAGACCCGGCGTATTCCGCTGCGCAATGCGGGAAAATCCACAATTTTAGACACTGTTTCGGCTCAACTTGACATTTGTCTCAAAGATTCGCGGGTCCGCAAAGGCGCATTGATGGGCGCAGGCATCGTCATGCCGGGCCCCTTTGGCGACACGGGTCTGACCGGCACAGAATCAGAGTTGCCCGGCTGGAACACCGGCGATCCAGCCGAGATCTTTGCCAACGCTCTCGACCTGCCTGTGTTCGTCGAAAATGACGCCAATGCGGCGGCGATGGCCGAAAGGATGAATGGCGTCGCCCGAGGGCTGGACGATTTTGCCTATCTATATTTCGGTCAAGGTCTCGGGCTTGGCCTTGTTCAGAACGGTCAAATCCTTCAAGGCGCGTTCGGCAACGCCGGAGAGATCGGTCACATTCAGGTGCTGGTCGACGGACATGCCGTGGAACTCGAAAGTGCCACCAGCCGTTTGTCGGTACAGGCCTATCTGGCCGTGCAGGGGGTGAGTGTGACAGACATGGACGAGCTCAACAGTCTCTATTCCACCGCAAATCGCCATCTGTTGGACTGGCTGAACCACGCGGCACAGGCGCTGTCTTCGGCTTTGTCGATCATCGAAAACCTCTTTGACCCACAAACCGTGATCCTTGGCGGGGCGATGCCGGACGATCTTCTGGATCACATGATTGCCCGCACGGCGCTGCCTGCCAGATCGGTGTCAAACCGCCCTGATCGCACACATCCGCGCCTGATGCGCGGCACCTCTGGTCGAATGACAGCAACACTCGGTGCCGCCGCGCTGGTGCTGCATCAGGCCTTCACCCCCACCATCGCCGAAGCGAGGTAGCCAATGCCGAGCCCTGATCAGACCCGCCTTGAACAGATACGCATGCGCCCGCGTGTGCTTGACCTGTGGTGGGCGCTCCGACCGCTGCAATCGGTGGTGCGGCTGATGAACACCGGCGCACATCCCGACGACGAGACAACGGCCCTTCTAACCGCCATCGGTCTGCGCGATGGCATCAACCTCAGCTATGCCTGTTCCACACGTGGTGAAGGCGGGCAGAACGACATCGGCACCGAAGGCGGCCCGGCGCTGGGCGCGTTACGGACGCGTGAGATGGAACGCGCCTGTGATCTGCTCAACATGCGCCTTTATTGGCACGGCACCTCACCCGACGACCCGATCCGCGATTTCCGCTTTTCCAAAAGCGGCGAGGAAACGATGGGCATCTGGGGGCACGATCATCTGCTTCACCGCTTTGTTGAGATTGTGCGGACAGATCGCCCCGACATCATCCTGCCAACCTTCCTCGACGTGCCCGGCCAGCACGGCCACCACCGTGCCATGACCCAAGCTGCGCATGAAGTGATGGAGGCCGCCGCCGATCCCGATTTCCCGTCGAACCTGCCGACATGGCAGGTGTCCAAGATGTACCTTCCCGCTTGGTCGGGTGCCGGGCAGGCTTATGATGACGATCTGCCTCCCCCCGAAGCCACCCTCACCATCGACGGTGCAGGCAAAGACCCAATGTCGGGCTGGAGCTTTGCCCGCATCGGCCAGATGTCCCGCGCCTTTCACCGGACGCAGGGCATGGGGCGCTGGGTGCCTGCCGGCCCCGGCAAGGACTGGCCGCTGCATCTGGCCATCAGCCATGTCGATGGGCCGGATGATGCGTTGCGCGCTGGCTTGCCGCAAACTCTGGCCGATCTGGTCGACCTCGCTCCGGATGCCAAGCAGGATCTGCTGCTGGCGCATGGCTATATCACCGAAACCGTGTCGGCCTTTCCCCATGCGCGTCACATTGCAATGACGGCGCAGAAGGCACTGCAACACCTGCAAAAGGCCGAAGCCGATGCGCCCGACAGAATTGCGCACCGCCTGACCGCCAAACATAGGCAACTGGCCCATGTCCTGCGTCTGGCGCTGGGCATCGAAGCCGATGCTCGCACGCATCAGACTTGGCTCCGTCCCGGTGACATGACCGGTGTCACGGTAGAGTTCGACAAAGGCGATGCCGACCGCGCCAGCTACAGCCTCGCGCTGCCCTATGGCTGGTCCGAAGACGACGGGCAGATCACCATCGCAACCGACGCCAATCAGACCGACCCTTACCGCGCCGAATACGATCCAGCCGATCCGCCATTGCCCCGTATCGAGATCCAGCTTGAGACGACGACCGTCGCTTTACCCTTCGCCAAACCGCCCGTTATCCTGCCCGATCGCGCCGCGCTGATCGCGCCAGATGCGGCTCTGATCAACCTCAAAACGCCCAAAAGGTCTGTCTCGGTGGCGATTGCCGATGTCAGTCCGGCGGGCTCACGGGTGACATTCGATCTGCCAGAGGGTTGGTCGATGGAACATGGCACAGGCGCTGTGGCGATCACCCTGCCGGACGATCCCGAACCGGGGCTTTATACACTCCCACTTTATGTCGGTGACGCTCCTGCGATGACCGAACAGCGCATCGCCTATGACCATGTCGATCCAACCGTCTACGCCCGCCCCGCTGCCCTGACGGTGCGCGTGCTGGATGTCGCGCTGCCCCAAGCCAAGGTCGGTTATATCGGCAGCGGGCATGATGCAGTCGCAGACTGGCTGACTGCGCTTGGCGCGGAAGTCACCTCTCTGTCTGACGATCAGATCACCAGTGACGAGGCGCTTGCCTCGTTCGACACGATTGTCATCGGCATCTTCGCCCTCCGCTTCCGCGACGGGCTGGTGTCGGAAATGCCCCGCCTGCGCGAATGGGTAGAAGAGGGCGGAACGCTGGTGACGCTCTACCACCGCCCATGGGACAACTGGGAGTCAGACACTGTTCCGCCGCGTAGGCTCGAAATCGGACAACCGTCGCTGCGTTGGCGCGTGACCGATGCCGAGGCCGAGGTCACGCATCTGGCGCCCGATCATGCGCTTCTGAACACGCCCAACCAGATCACCGCCGAGGTTTGGGAGGGTTGGGTCAAGGAACGTGGTCTCTACTTTGCCAAAAGCTGGGACGATGCCTACACGCCGCTTCTGTCGATGTCGGACCCCGGCGAAGACCCACTGACCGGCGCGCTTCTCACGGCAGACATCGGCAAGGGCCGTCACACCCATTGCAGCCTCGTCCTGCATCACCAGATGGCCAAGCTGGTGCCGGGAGCCTATCGCCTGATGGCGAACCTGATTGCCCCCCGCCGATGAGCACAGACGCGCCCCGCGACAATCTCAAGGGGGGCGCATGGCTTTTGGCCGATATGGCCCTGAACATCTGGGCGCTGAGCATCGTCAAAGCGCTGGGCCTTGGCTATCCGGTGGCGCAGATCGTGTTCCTGCGGGCGGCGATTGGTCTTCTGCTGCTGTCGCCATGGGTGCTGCGCCACCGCGCCGCCTTTGCTGCGGTCCCTGACTGGCCCCTGCAAATCCTGCGCATCGCCCTGAGTGCAGCGACCCTGACCGCCAGCTACTTTGCCATCTCGCGTGTGCCGCTGGCGCTGTTCACCACGATGAACTTCACCCGTCCCTTGGTTGTCATGGTGCTGGCGGCAGTCCTGCTGCGCGAGAGGGTGACACCCAGCCAATGGCTTGCAGCGGCGGTTGCGATGGTTGGTGTGGTGATCGCCATCGACCCTGACGGCACAACCTTTGGACCGGGGCTCATGGCGTTGGCTTTGGTCATTCTGACAGGTTCGGCTGCGGTGATCGTCACAAGACGGCTTCGAAGCACCCCAACTCTCGTTCTAATGACATTGTACACGATCGGCTTGGGCCTGTGCACGCTGCCGTTTGCGCTCTGGTCATGGCAGCCGATCCCGTCGCACCATCTTGTGCCGCTGCTGGCAATTGGCGTCTTTGCCCAAGGCGCACAGGCCTGTTTCCTGCGCGCACATTACAATGGTGACGCTGGGGTGTTGTCGGTTCTGGGGTATCTGAGCCTGCCTTTGTCGACCGCTGCCGGATATTTTGTCTTTGGCGAAACCCCGACCCTGCGGTTCTACGCAGGCGCAGCGCTTGTCGTGCTGGCCGCGGCATCGCTGACCATGTCGCGCAAGCACCTGTCGCGCTTGCGAGTGCGCTAAGGGGACATCATCCGTGTCTCAACAGTCTGTTGAGGAAAAACAACTGGCACATGATGTCTTGCACACCTATCGTCGCCGCCAATCGGAAGCTTGGGTAACGTGTCGCTTGTAATGACGAACAAATCATTCGCTTACCTCGTTCCGCAGTTCCCCGGTCAGACGCATATCTTCTTCTGGCGCGAGATCGCGGCGCTTGAGGCGCAGGGCGTGACGCCGGTTCTTTACAGCCAAGTTCGACAGCAAATCGTCTAAGTGATTGATATTGTTATGGCCAGGTCTGCCATTGTGTGACTACCGAGAAGGGATCAAGCGGGTTTTGGTATATCGAGGGTGTCGAAGAGCTCCAATTGTTCCGGGGTGATTG
>NZ_JAEPMO010000173.1 GCF_017643905.1 Marivita sp. | reverse complement strand
GGATCGGTGCAATTGGTCAGGTACGTCAAAGAATTGCCCTCAAGAACAAGGTTCCGTCTGCCGTGATCCCGATTTTGCGCGCCACATTGGTTGCGATCTGGCTGGCTTTCCCAGCAAAGGCGGCTGACCTGAAGGTGTTCGCGGCAGCCTCCTTGGGCGACGCGATGGCCGAACTTGCAACGGTTTGGAAAGCTGACACCGGTCAGGACGTCACCCTTGTTCTCGCCGGCAGCTCCACATTGGCGCGCCAGATCGACGCTGGCGCACCTGCCGATGTCTATGTGTCGGCAAACGAGACATGGATGGATTGGCTGGTCGACCGTGGCCGAGCAGTGCCGGAAAGCCGTGTCAACATCGCGTCCAACCGCCTTGTCCTTGTGGCAAACGATCCCGCCGCAGCATCCGATGCTGACATCACAGCGCAGACCGACTTTTTGGGTGCCTTGGGTCCGTCGGGGCGTCTGGCCATCGCCTTGCCTGAAGCCGTGCCCGCGGGCATTTACGCCAAGACCGCACTTACCGATCTCGGGCTTTGGGAGGGATTGAGCACGCGATTGGCTCCCACTGACAATGTCCGCGCGGCGCTGGCGCTTGTGGCGTTGGGCGAAGCGCCCTTGGCAATCGTCTATGCGACCGATGCAATGGCAGAGCCGCGCGTCGTCACCGCAGGTGTGTTTCCTGAGGACACGCACCCGCCCATCCGCTATCCCGCAGCCGTGGTCGCCGATACCCAGTCACCCAACGACGCTTCCGCCTTTGTGGCGTGGCTGGTCAGCCCTGTGGCACAGGCAGTTCTGGCGCGCTACGGGTTTCTTCCCGTCGGAATACCGGAATGACCGGATGGCTTGGGCCAGAGGAATGGCAGGCTGTCGCCCTGTCGCTCAAGGTGTCGTTCTGGGCAACGCTGCTCAGCCTGCCGTTCGGCTTGCTCTGTGCACTGGCGTTGGCGCGGGGAAGGTTCGTCGGGCGGGATGTGCTGAACTGGCTGGTCCATTTGCCACTCGTTCTTCCACCTGTCGTCACGGGGTATCTCCTTCTGCTTGGCTTCGGACGGCAGGGGCCAATCGGGTCCGTGCTGGATAACCTCTTCGGAATTACGCTGGCCTTCCAATGGACCGGTGCGGCCTTGGCTGCCTCAATCATGGCCTTTCCCCTGATGGTGCGCGCCATGCGACTGGCGATAGAGGCCGTTGATCCCAAGCTGGAAGAGGCGGCAGCCACGTTAGGGGCCAGCCGGCTCAAGGTGTTCAGCACGGTCACCCTGCCTTTGATCCTGCCTGGGATCATCGCGGGGGCGGTTCTGGCATTTGCCAAGGCGATGGGCGAATTCGGCGCAACCATCACCTTTGTGTCGAACATCCCCGGTGAAACACGCACCGTTCCATCCGCGATCTATGCCTTCCTTCAAGTCCCCGGCGGCGAGACCAGCGCGATCCGACTTGTCGCGGTCGCGGTCGCCATCGCCATCGGTGCGCTGATCCTGTCGGAATGGTTGTCCCGCCGCGTCGCGAACCGGATTTCGGGATCATGAGTCTGTCAATCGACATACGGCGGTCCCTTGGCGGGTTCGATCTGAACACCACGTTCGAGGCGCCCGAAGGCGTGACCGTGCTTTTCGGTCGGTCGGGCAGCGGCAAAACATCGGTCGTCAAATCCGTCGCGGGTCTGGTGACGCCTGAGCAGGGACGGATCACCTTGAACGGCCGGGT
Source organism: Marivita sp. (assembly GCF_017643905.1). GTDB lineage: Bacteria > Pseudomonadota > Alphaproteobacteria > Rhodobacterales > Rhodobacteraceae > Marivita. The sequence goes on along the minus strand of NZ_JAEPMO010000173.1, from coordinate 6,413 downwards.
ACTGTTCGATGCTGGCACGCGAACAGATGTGCCGGTGCACAAGCGGCGCTTGGGGTATGTGTTTCAGGACAGTCGCCTGTTTCCCCATCTCAGCGTTCGGGACAATCTGTGTTACGCGGCGCGCGTCAGTGGACGTGGGGCCAAAGATCCTAAGGATGTCGGTGCGCTCTTGGGGATTTCGCATCTTCTGGACCGGAGGACCCATTCCCTCTCGGGTGGTGAGGCGCAGCGTGTGGCGATTGGCCGGGCGCTCTTGTCGGAGCCGGACATGCTCTTGATGGACGAACCGCTGGCCTCGCTCGATGGGCCGCGCAAGGCAGAGATTCTGCCCTATCTCGAAACTTTGCGGCGCGAGACCGGACTTTCGATCCTTTACGTGACCCACAACATGGCCGAGGTAGCGCGGCTGGCCACCCATATCGTTCTGATCGACGACGGTCGCGTGGTGCGCTCGGGTGCCCCGGAAGAGGTGCTGACCGACCCTGACATGGTCCGCATGCTCGGCATTCGCGATGCGGGTGCCGTGTTGTCGGCCAAAGTGGCAGCACATCATCCTGACGGTTTGAGCGAATTGGCGATATCTGCGGGGACGCTCTTGTTGCCGGCGGTGGATGCCCCTGTGGGGGCCAAGTTAAGGGTCCGCATTCTGGCGCAGGATGTGATCCTCGCCAGAGCGCGGCCTGAAGGGCTGTCAGCGCTCAACATTCTGCCGGTCCGAGTGCTTGCCGTGCGCCGTGGCGAAGGACCGGGTGTGATCGTGCAGCTCAAGGCAGGCGAGGACCGTCTTTTGGCCCGCATCACCCGACGCAGTGCAGATGCGCTGAACATCGTCGAAGGCGCCGAATGTTACGCGGTGATGAAATCTGTTGCTGTCTCGCAGACGGACATCGCTGTTGGCTTGCAGACCGGGCTTTAGCCGCTACGTTGCGCGCAACCAAACGGGAAGGAATGCGCGATGAAGATGAACCGACTGGGCAAAACCGATCTGATGGTGTCCGAACTGTGCCTTGGCACGATGACCTATGGCAATCAGACGCCCGAGGCGGATGCCCATATGCAGATGGATATGGCGCTGGACGCGGGGATCAATTTCATCGACGCGGCCGAGATGTATCCGGTTAACCCGGTCGCCAAGGAGACCATTGGTCTGACCGAAGAAATCCTTGGCAACTGGTTCCAGAAAACGGGCCGCCGCAATGACTGGCTTCTCGCCACCAAACATTCCGGCGAGGGGATGCAATTTGTCCGCGACGGTGCGCCAATCACAAGCGAGACCATTCCGGGCGCGGTGGAAGGGTCGTTGAAGCGGCTCAAGACCGATCATATCGATCTCTACCAGCTGCATTGGCCCAATCGCGGGTCCTACATGTTCCGCAAGAACTGGACCTTTGACCCCACCACCCAGAACCGCACCGAGACGCTTCAGAACATGGCGGATGTTCTTGGCGCGCTGGGTCGCGAGATCGAGAAGGGGCGCATCCGGCACATTGGTTTGTCCAACGAAAGTGCCTGGGGCACGATGATGTGGCTGCAGGTGGCGCACGCGATGGCTGGGCCGCGGATGGAAAGCATCCAGAATGAATACTCACTGATGTGCCGTTTGGCCGACACCGATCTGGCCGAGGTGATGGTGCATGAAGAAGTGTCGCTTCTGCCATTCTCACCTCTGGCGGCAGGGCTGTTGACCGGCAAGTATCAGAACGGTGCTGTGCCCGAGGGGTCGCGCATGTCGCTCAATGGCAATCTGGGGGGGCGCAAGACGGACCGGGCGTTCCTGGCCGTCGATGCCTATGCCAAGGTTGCGCAAGAGGCTGGTCTCGATATGGCGCTGATGGCCTTGGCGTGGTCAGTTCAACGACCCTTCGTGGTGTCTTCGATCTTTGGCGCGACAACCGCCGATCAGTTGGCGCATTTGCTCAAGGCCGAAGGTATGGCCCTGAGCGCCGATGTTCTGAAGGCGCTGGATGACACGCACAAGCAGCATCCCATGCCGTACTGAGCCTTTGCGCATATGATCGATTACGCGCTGCTGGAGGCTTCTTTGGCATCCAGCGGCAACAGATCTGGGCCTGTGGGTTCAGGCACGGGAACAGGGCGGCTGCCCGTCTTGCCCAATCGCGCGGGAAGAGTTCCCGACAAGGCCCACGCGCCCAGCAGCGCGGTCGCCCCAGCGCCAAAGATTGCGGCCAACGGGGCCACAAGCAGGACCAGCCACGCCATACCGGGTGTGAGTATGCCCGATACGTCCCGGAAGCTGGAATAGACCGCAGACATTTCGGTCCGTTCTGACGGCTTGACCGCCAGCAGGAACGGCAATCCCGCCGAAACATCGAGCAAGATCAGAAAGAATGATCCCGACATCAGGCACAGCACGGTGAGCCATGGAAGGCCGGAGAGCAAAGCCGCCGACCCGAACAGCAGTCCCGACATGAAAAAACCGGTGCGTACGGCATGCCGGATCGAGTAGCGCTGCATGAAGCGCAACATGAAGGGTGTTACGAACAGCGCCGCGTTGGAAATCGACAGTGCGATCCCGCCCAATTGTTCGCCCAAGCCGGACTGGATCGCAAAGATGGGCAGATAGACGACATAGACCCACCATCCGCAGGACCGGATCACCGCGAAGAGCCAGCCTGCCACCAGACGGGGTTGAGCAAAGAACCTTGGCAGGAACCCCAACGGATTCGTCGGGGCACGACGGCTTTTGGTGATCAGTTTGCCATTGCCCATGCGCATGGCAAGGAACATCAAAAGCATGCTGAACGACGCGGTGGCCGCCACCAGAAAAGGAGCCGGTTCCCACCATTTGAGCAAGATGACTCCAAGAACCGGACCTACCGTCCAGCCTGCCGCGCTGTAGAACATGCGCGATGTCTCGCAGCGGCCCAGTTCGATCTTGGCGATGTAATCCAGCACATAGGCGTTGAAGCAGACAAAAGTTGTCACGGTTGCGGCAGAAGTCAGCGTGAGCCCGATGATCGTCGTCGGTGCCGATCCGTCGATGGCAAGAAGCGATCCCGCGATGAAACAAGATGCGCCCGACATGTAGACCCAGCGTCTTGGCAGAAACCGTGCGAGGAACGGCACAAGCAGGCCGGTCAAAAGCGACACGATGCCGATCAGGAAATAGACCTGCGATACCAGTGCTGCGTCTTGCAGCGCCTGATACATGCGCAACGGAAAGACCGAGATCAGGATACCCCGCGCCACCGCTTCGGCCGCCGCCAGCATGGCAAAGCCGCGCACGCTGGGTGCGGGTGCGTGGCGGAGCCACTCGGGTATGCGTCTTTCGTGCATGTCTTGCCTTCAGTGTCGTATGCCAGAGATACGTGCCTTCGCAAGTCATGCATTGCCGTCAGCGACCCAATGTCGTTTTCTTGAAACGACACTTGGGGTCGCAGCTGTGCGATCCGGGTCTGAAAGGATGTTTATGCCAACAAATCGACCTCTGGCCGGAATCCGCATCGTCGAGGTCGAAGGCATTGGCCCCGGCCCTTTTGCGGCGATGATGCTGGCTGATCTGGGGGCTGACGTGATCGTGGTGCATCGCCCCCGGTCAGGCCCTGTTGTGGGTCTGAAAGAACGCCCCGTCACCGACCGGGGCAAACGATCTCTGGTGCTGGACTTGAAATCGGATGCGGAACGGGATGTGCTCCTCAAACTGATCGCGCATGCCAATGGCCTGATCGAAGGCTTCCGACCCGGTGTGATGGAACGCTTGGGTCTTGGCCCCGATATCTGCCTAGCGGTCAATCCCCGTCTGGTCTACGGGCGCATGACCGGCTGGGGGCAGGACGGCCCTATGGCGGAACGCGCCGGGCATGACCTGAATTACATCGCGATGGCTGGGGCGCTCTGGTCCTCGGCGCCCGAGGGCGACCGCCCCACAGTGCCGCCGACACTGGTGGGTGATATCGGCGGAGGAGCGCTTTACCTTGTTGTCGGGATGCTGTCTGGGATTATCGCTGCGGGACGCACCGGGCAAGGCACGGTCGTCGATGCGGCGATTTACGACGGTGCAGCGCATATGCAGAACCTGCTTATGTCGATTGCGGGCGGGGTGGAAGACGGCCCATCCGCACAAGCCAATCCGCTCGTCGGAGCGCACTGGTCACGGACATATCGCTGTGCCGATGGCGGGTTCGTCAGCGTGCAATGCCTAGAGCCGAAGTTCTATACAGAGTTTCTTGGCAAGCTTGGCCTTGCCGAAGATGCGGACTTTGTGAACCACCAGTTCGATCAAGCCGCTTGGCCACACTTGTCGGATCGGTTGGCGCAGGTCTTTGCCGCGCAGAAGCGGTCATATTGGGAACAGCTTTTCCACGGCAGCGATGCCTGTGTCGCGCCAGTGCTCTCTCCGCGCGAAGCTTTTTCGCACCCTCAAAACGTGGCACGGCAGACATGGCATGAAGTTGACGGCAGCCTGCAAGCCGCTGCTGCCCCGCGCTTTGATGGTCATACGCCAGCGCCGCCTGCGGATATTCGGGCCAGAGGGCAGGACAGCGATGCAATTCTTGCCGCGTTGTCCGATCATTCTGGTTGGCCGGAAAGCCCTGAGAACTGATCAACCCAGAGTCGCGCGCAAGTCTGACAGGTGATCGGGAAACGACCGCGCGGTGATCTGTGATTGCCGCACCAGATTGTCGAAATGGTCGGAAAACGCCCGCACCCGCTGCGTGTCGCGGAAGGCAAGGTAGTTGCTGCCCAGATAGATCACCGCGAGCAAGGGGCCGAACACGGTGATCGGGGCGGAATAGACCTGACGTGCATCAAAGAGATAGACGCGCAGCCTGGGGTAGAGCGCCTGGGTCAGGTCCAGCCAGTGTTTGATCTGTTGCTTGCGCAGTTCCAGGGGAAGATCGGCGTAATAACCTGTGCCGTCGACAAAGCTCTGCACTTCGTACGCGGGCATTGCGATCTCGTAATCCGAGGCCGACTGCCGCATCCAAGCCAACCGATTGGTCGACGCGGTGATCGCCTGCGCCGTGGTGCGCCCCAGATGAGGGCCATATTCCCAAGTCAGCACTTCGTTGGTCTTGAGCATGTCCGGCAACCCAGCGGGCACATAGCGGATCTTGTAGCCTTCCGCCTCGCGGTGCCAATCGAAAATCTGTTGGTCCACCAAGGCACGAGGTGCATTGGTCAGCGTCAGCGCGTTTGCCAGAAGATCAGTCGCGTTTTCGGGGTGCTCTGACAGCCCCAGCAGCCAATCCGCCGAAACGCCAAGCGCAGTAGCACAAGCCCCCACCACATGTGCGTTGGGCAACCGACCGGCATCGTCGCGCAAGATCTGCGAAATTGTGGATCGGTCGATGCTGGTCCGCCGGGCCAGTTCGCTTTGGTTCGTTCCGGATCGGCGGATCGCGATCAGCAGGCGCGTGCGGAACAGATCGGCCCGTTGCAGCTTGTCCATATGCGAAAACCAACATTTGGTGACAAATATCACGGTTATACACAATTGTGCACTGTTCTCAGAATTCTGCAAGTCGGGCGCGGGTTCTATGGTGATCGTCGGGGACTCATGGGGTCACTTTATGACGGACATGCCTTTGCCGCGATCGGCAGAGCTGCGACGTGCGGCCGAATGGCCGACACTTCTGATGCTTGGCATCACCTATAGTGCTTGGGCTGTCGCGACCGTTTGGGTCAGCGACTTGTCGGTATTTTTGGCCATCGCGCTTTGTGCGTGGGCTGCAGCGCAGCATTCATCGCTCACGCATGAGGCGCTGCACGGGCATCCCAGCCGGAACAAGCTTCTGAACGCAGCATTGGTGTTTCCGCCGCTGAGCCTCGTGGTCCCGTACCTTCGGTTCCGCGACACCCATCTTGCGCACCATCGGGATGAAAACCTGACCGACCCCTATGATGATCCGGAAACCAACTATCTTGATCCTGTGGTCTGGGACCGTCTGCCTGCATGGCGAAAAGCACTTTTCCGCGCCAACAATACGCTTGCTGGACGTCTGATCCTTGGTCCCATCGTCGGTCAAATCTCCTTCATGGCCGCGGATTGGCGCCTGATCCGGGCAGGTGACCGCCGAGTGTTGGCGGGCTGGCTCTTGCACGTCCCCGCAGTCGCCAGCGTCGTCTGGTGGATGGCCTCGGTTGCACAGATGCCGATCTGGGCTTGGCTGGTGTCGGTCTACCTGTCGCTCTCGCTGCTCAAGCTGCGTACGTATCTCGAACACCGCGCGCATGATCGCACATCCGCCCGCACGGCAATCGTCGAGGATCGCGGGTTCTTTAGTTTGCTCTTTCTGAACAACAACCTGCACGCGGTGCACCATATGCACCCAAGCGTGCCGTGGTACGCATTGCGCGATCTCTACCGGACACGGCGGACGCAATACCTCGCGTCCAATCAGGACTATCACTACGGCACCTATGCAGACGTCGCCCGCAAGTATCTGTTC
>NZ_JAEPMO010000003.1 GCF_017643905.1 Marivita sp. | reverse complement strand
TGACCAACATCACATCGTTTCCATTATACGTGGCCACGACATGCGGGTCCCAATGGGACGAAAACTGGGATAATTTCTCAGCCAGGTTGATCTTCTTCATCGGTCTCTCCAATCCGGGGGCGTCGGCGCGGTGTAATCTCCCTCTGAGCGGTCGCGCCGGTTGGGCCGCGCTCAGAGGCGGATTAGGAGAAGACGGGTGGCCAGCGCAAGAGGCGCGCAGGAGCGCGTCGAAAATGCGATATGGGCCAAACGTGTCATGGGCGCGACTATACGCTGCAAATTCCGGATGAAAACCCTGTTTGTGATTTTTCAGAGGCGTGTTTTTTCATCTCCGATGTGGAATGGCCTTCGGGAATTTTGGCACGCCACATCGGCCCTCGTGACCAGAGCGCGCAGGCTCGCTACCGGAATCGACATCGGGTCAATCCCGATGTTCATCACAGCCACTGAAAGGCGCGCTTCAGAAAAGCCTGCGCGTCGTCGGTCACTGGTGTGCCATGCGCCATGACAACCTGCTGGATCGGCCAGTTGAGGATCGTGTCGACCCTGCGCCGCGCCGCGTCACGGTCAGAGATCGCAATACGGAACTTCCACGGCACGGTGGGTTCGTCTTCTGTCATCAGGTCCAGCCGTGCCACCCATGAACGCCATCCTTTGTACCAGGTGCGAGGCATCTGTTGCAGCAAATCGGTGAACAGCACGGTGCCACTCGCATGATGGAAGAAGACGGCCTCTGACGTGATCCGCGTCTCAAGAAGGACGTGATCAAATTCGCCGGGCCATAGTGAATACCCTGTTTCCGTCAGAAACGTGTCAACCAAGAGATCGCGGCGCTTCTTCTCAAGACTTGGGACAGCAACCACTTCGGCATCGGGACAGGCACGGACCCAATCCGCCAGATGCATATGGTGCAACGTGTTCGGAGCGATGAGGGCGTAGATCGGGCCAAGCTGCTGGATTTCTTCCAGACCTTCAGGCGTCAAGGCGGTCGGGGACCAGATTGCCACGCTTCCGTCCAGAAGCCGCATCACCGCCATCCGGGTCGGATAGTGAAAGCCAAGCGCTGCCTTTATGGGCGCACCGTCAGACAGCCAGATCTCTGGGCCGAAAGGCTGCAACATTACCGGCTGTCCCGTTTACGCACTTCAACTATGAGTTGTGATACGAAAAAGAAGCCCCTGCAAGCAAGGGCTTCTTTTCAACTTGGGTCGATCTGTGATCGCAGGGGCGTGGTGTCCAGCCCCCCGCGCGCGGTTCCGTTCGTCGAATCTTAATGGGTTGGGCTGAGAGTCTTCGTACGAAGACTCTTGAGCCGCGCCATAAAATATTAGAGGTCGGGGTAGATCGGGAAGCGGGCGCAAAGTTCGGCTACTTCGGCACGCACCTTGTCCTCGACCGCGCTGTTGCCGTCTTCACCGTTGACGGCCAGCCCATCGACCACTTCGATGATCCAGTCCGCGATCTGCCGGAACTCGGCCTCCATGAACCCGCGCGTGGTGCCCGCTGGCGAGCCCAGACGAATGCCCGATGTGATCGTTGGCTTTTCCGGGTCGAACGGAACGCCGTTCTTGTTGCAGGTGATATGCGCGCGGCCCAATGCCTTTTCGGTCGCGTTGCCTTTCACGCCTTTCGGGCGCAGGTCAACAAGCACCACATGGGTGTCGGTGCCATGGGTCACGGTGTCCAGACCGCCCTTGATGAGTTGATCTGACAGCGCCTGTGCGTTACGGATGACGTTCTGCTGGTAGGTCTTGAACTCGGGACGCAGCGCTTCGCCAAAGGCAACCGCCTTGGCCGCGATCACATGCATCAGCGGACCGCCCTGAATGCCGGGGAAGATGGCCGAGTTGAACTTCTTGGCCAGCGCCTCGTCATTGGTCAGGATCATCCCGCCGCGCGGACCACGCAGGGTCTTGTGTGTGGTTGTTGTCGCGACATGGGCATGCGGGAACGGGCTGGGGTGTTCGCCTGCCGCCACGAGACCGGCAAAGTGCGCCATGTCCACATGCAGATACGCGCCAACCGAATCCGCGATCTCGCGCATGCGGGCAAAGTCGATCTGACGCGGGATGGCCGACCCACCGGCGATGATCAGCTTCGGTTTGTGCTCATTGGCCAGCGCCTGAACCTGATCGTAGTCCAGCATGTTGTCCTGCTGACGCACTCCGTACTGGATCGCGTTGAACCACTTGCCCGACTGGTTCGGGGCCGCGCCGTGGGTCAGGTGACCACCGGCATCAAGGCTCATGCCGAGGATCGTGTCACCGGGCTGCAAGAGCGCGGTAAAGACACCCTGGTTTGCCTGAGAGCCGGAGTTCGGCTGCACGTTGGCGAAGCTGCAGTTGAAAAGCTGGCACGCCCGCTCAATGGCAAGGTTTTCGGCCACGTCGACGAACTGGCAGCCGCCGTAATAGCGACGGCCCGGATAGCCTTCGGCGTACTTGTTGGTCATCACCGAGCCCTGCGCTTCCATCACGGCGCGGCTGACGATGTTCTCAGAGGCGATCAGCTCGATCTCGTCGCGCTGGCGGCCCAGCTCATCAGTGATCGACTTGAACAGATCCGGGTCGCTGTCGGCCAGCGATTTGGAGAAAAAACCAGTGTCACGGTGCGGAGCGTTCATGGGCAGGGCCTCCTTGAAGCGGGTCAAACTTTGGCGGTTACGTATAGGAGTTGCGCCAAAAGGCAAAGGTTGGAAAGCGACCACACGACACAAAGCTGCGCCATGTCTGGTATGCGGCAGGCGTTTGTGCTTGTTTCGGAACGGCATGACCCCGATAGGAACTCCAACATATGTCCCTGCGCATTGCCTTTGCTGCCAGCTCCGCGCCGATTGCACAATCGGCCAAGGCGGGACTGACCCGTCGCTATGGCGATCACAACGAAGACGGCGCGGATGTGATTGTGGCCTTGGGCGGGGACGGGTTCATGCTGGCCACATTGCACCGAACTCAGGACCTGCCCGCCCCTGTCTACGGCATGAACCGGGGAACTGTCGGCTTCCTGATGAACGAATATTCCGAACACGGGCTGGAAGAGAGGCTTGAGCAGGCGCAGGAAGAGGTCATCAACCCGCTGTCGATGCTCGCCACATGTCGGGATGGCAGCACACAACGGGCGCTTGCGATCAACGAAGTCTCGCTTTTGCGGGCAGGGCCTCAGGCGGCGCGTCTCAGGATCAGTGTCGATGGCAAGGTACGCATGTCCGAACTCGTCTGCGACGGCGCCTTGGTCGCAACGCCAGCCGGATCCACCGCCTATAACTATTCCGCGCACGGGCCGATTCTGCCCATCGGGTCTGACGTGCTGGCGCTCACCGCGATGGCCGCGTTCCGGCCCCGGCGCTGGCGCGGCGCGCTCTTGCCCAAGACGGCTGAGGTGACTTTCGAAGTGCTTGATCCTGACAAGCGTCCGGTGATGGCCGAAGCGGACGCCCGAGCCGTACGTGACGTTGTGCGCGTCGACATTCGTTCCGAACCGTCCATCGCACACAGGGTCCTTTTCGATCCCGGCCATGGGCTTGAGGAACGGCTGATCCAGGAGCAGTTCGTCTAAACTCAGGTCGCGTCGCAAAATCGCCAAGCTTGCGCCATGTCGGGCCGCTATCCTCAGCACCGGTCAATTGTGAAGGGCAAGGTCATGCGGGGATTTCACATACTGTTTCTGGCAGCGCTGATGTGCCTGCCCACCGCGACATCGGCGCAGGAACGCGACCGCCTCGACAATCGCGGAGAAGTGCTGGGCTGGGAGGGCGTTGGCCGTCTGGATACGTCGATTGGCACGTGCACAGGCACGCTCATCGCCCGCGATTTGGTCCTCACGGCGGCCCATTGTGTGGTTGACGAGGCCACCCGCACCGTGCTGCCGAACGACCGCATGCGCTTTCATGCGGGGCTGACCCACGATTTCACCGCCGCTGTCCGGGGCGTCACCCGGATCGTATTGTCCGAAGGCTATCTCGAGTCGTTCGACGCTTCCCTGACCGAACAGGTGCGCACCGATCTGGCGCTTCTGCGCCTCGACAGCCCGATCTTCAGCACCGAAGCCGAGCCGTTTCGCATTCACGACCGTACCATGGATGCAGGCTCGGTGATTCTTGTCTCCTATGGACGGGGCCGGAACACCTCGCTGCAGCGCGAATCCGGGTGTCGGCACAAACAGACCTATCGTGGTGGGCTGATGACCTTTGATTGTGATGTGACCTTCGGCTCGTCAGGCGCGCCGGTCTTTGTGAATGATCAGGGTAGGCTGCGCATCGTGTCTGTGGTGTCGATGATGTCCACCGCGCCCAATGCCGAGAAAGAGGCCATCGGCATGTCGCTGCCCGACTCGGTCTCGGCGATGATGCGCAATATGCGCAATGATGCCGCCCGGGCACCCGTGACCGCCGGAGCGCGCCGCGTGACCGTTGGTGAACGCGCTGGTGGGGCACGGTTCGTCAAAGTGGATTGATCACGGCGGCAAGGGCAGGGCGGTGTCATCCTTGACCTGATCCATCACGATCTGGCTGTGGACCCGCCCGATGGAATCGTGCGGCAACAGCACCTCCTGCACCAGATGATTGAGCGCCTTCAGATCTGCGCAATAGACCCGGAAGATGTAATCCGCCTCTCCGGTGAGCGTCCACGCGGCGACGATTTCGGGGGTTGTGCTGACCAGTCGTTTGATCGACTGATGGGTGCCGTTGCTCTGGGCGCGGGTCTCGACCTGAATGAAGGCCTGCACCGAAAGCTCCAGTTTGTCGGGGTTCAGACGGCAGGGCGTGCCGATGATATAACCTTCGGCCTCCAACCTTTGGCGGCGGCGGCTGATTTGAGAGGCCGACATACCCAGATGTTCGGCCAGATCCTGAGCCGAGGTTTGCCCGTCCTTCTGCAATCGGGCGAGCAGTTTGAGGTCTTTGGAATCCAACGCGGTCATGCGTCAATCGTGCGCCATTTTGTGACGATGTGCAATAATTCTGCATAATTTCGATCAAAGGGCTCAATGATTGCCCGAAATCCGCACCGGTTTCGGCGTAGCTTTCTCGCAAACAAGGAGAATGCCATGGGTCCGTTTCCGCACGATGCGCCGAAAGCAAAGATCAGCAATGATAACCCCGCCGGAACCGACGGGTTCGAATTCGTCGAATTCGCGCATCCCGATCCGGACGCGCTGCGTGAGCTTTTCACCAAGATGGGCTACACCCACACTGCCACGCACAAGACCAAGCAGATCGAGCTGTGGCAGCAGGGAGACATCACCTACATCCTGAACAATGAACCCGGCAGCCACGCCATGCGCTTTGTCGCGGAACACGGTCCTTGCGCCCCGTCGATGGGCTGGCGCGTTGTTGATGCCAAACACGCCTACGACCGCGCGGTAATGCTGGGGGCGACACCATATGACGCTGACGACAAGGCGATGGACGTGCCTGCGATTGTCGGTATTGGCGGTTCGGTGATCTACTTCATCGACAAATATTACGGCCAGAACCCCTACAATGAAGAGTTCGACTGGGTTGGGACTGCCAATCCCGAAGGCGTCGGGTTCCACTACCTCGATCACCTCACCCACAATGTCCACAAGGGCAACATGGACACTTGGTTCAACTTCTACGGCAAGATCTTCGGCTTCAAGGAAATCCGCTTCTTCGACATCGAAGGCAAATTCACCGGGCTTTTGAGCCGCGCGCTGACCTCGCCCTGTGGGCGCATCCGCATCCCGATCAACGAAGACCGGGGTGAGACCGGGCAGATCGTCGAATACCTCAAACGCTACAAGGGCGAAGGCATCCAGCACATCGCTGTGGGCGCACGCGACATCTATGACGCGGTGGACGAGATCGCGGATCGTGGTCTGAGATTCATGCCCGCACCGCCCGACGCCTATTACGACCTCAGCAAAACCCGCGTTGTCGGCCACGAAGAGCCGCTCGACCGGATGAAGAAGCACGGCATCCTGATCGACGGCGAGGGTGTGGTCGGCGGCGGCGAAACCCGCATCCTGCTCCAGATCTTCTCGAAGACCGTGATCGGGCCGATCTTCTTTGAATTCATCCAGCGCAAAGGCGATGACGGCTTCGGCGAAGGCAACTTTAAAGCCCTGTTCGAGAGCATTGAGGCGGACCAGATCGAACGCGGCGTGCTGAAGGCCAGCTGAACCGCCGCGTGCCTCGAACTTGAGTGGTCCCGGTCCGTTACTGGATCGGGAACGGCTCTGGCGCGCCGTAGGCGTTGGGCTCAGGTTCGCTGGGCTGAACGTAAAAATACAAAAGCACGAAGAACCCAACGATTGGGATGAACGCGATCAAGAGCCACCACCCGGACTTGCCAATGTCGTGCATCCGGCGGGCGCCGACAGCGATGTTTGGAACAAGAAGCCCTAGGCTGACCAGAAACGAAATCGGACTTCCAGCCTCGGGACCGGTGCCGAAGAGTATAGCGTCAATTGCCCCGACAATCAGCATGGTGACAAAGACGGCCAAAACCCACCACCAGAACTCGGATCGCGAGGCGCGCCCGGTGAAGGTTGCGTATTTCGACAGAACCATGCGAACGGCGGTTTGAATCTTTTCCATTCGAATAACTCCAAGAAATTGGCGTTACTCGTATGATGGCCGAAGGAATTCCTCAGTCAACCGGGCAGGCAAAAGTCAGCTCGGGTCGCGCCAGCGGTTCACAATGGGATAGCGGCGGTCCAGCCAGAAGGCGCGTTTCGACAGGCGCGCGCCTGGGGCGGATTGGAAGCGCTTGTATTCGCTGATGTAGAGCAGATGCTCGATGCGTTTGGCATCGGCACGGTCATATCCGGCAGCCACGCAATCGGCGATAGAGCCGTCATCATCCACGAGGATTTGCAGGATGCCGTCCAGCACAGGATAATCGGGCAGCGAGTCGCTGTCTTTTTGGTCTTCTCGCAATTCGGCCGAAGGCGGTTTGGTGATGATCGCCTCGGGGATCACAGGCCCGTCGGGTCCCATCATCCAGTCGCGGTGGTTCGCGTTCCGCCAGCGGCAGCAGTCGAACACCCGAGTCTTGTACATGTCCTTGATCGGATTGTAGCCGCCCGCCATGTCGCCATAGATCGTGGCATAGCCCACCGCGACCTCGGACTTGTTGCCGGTGGTCAGAAGCATCTCGCCGAACTTGTTGGAAAGCGCCATCAACAGCAGACCCCGGATGCGGGACTGGATGTTCTCTTCGGTCAGATCGGGTTGGGTGCCTTCGAAGAGCGGCGCCAGCGTTTCCGTCACCGCATCGCGTGTTTTACCAATTGGTACAAAATCGTACCGGCAGCCAAGGTTTTGGGCCACCGCCTTGGCGTCGTCCAGCGATCCTTGCGACGTGTACTCAGACGGCAGCATGACGCAGCGCACGTTCTCTGCGCCTAACGCGTCGACCGCGATGGTTGCCACAATGGCGCTGTCGATTCCGCCGGACAGACCCAGCAGCACTTTCTTGAAGCCGGTTTTCGCCATGTAATCCCGCAGCGCGGTGACCATGACGCGGTAGTCCTGTTCCATCGGCTCCGGGTGGGTGGTGAAATCTCCATCGAGAACGTGCCAGCCTTGGTCTCTGCGTTCGAGATCGACATGGCTTATCACCTCGTCGAAAATCGGGAGTTGGACAGCAGGCACACCGCCGCGATTGAGCGCAAACGATCCCCCGTCAAAAACCTGATCGTCCTGACCGCCGACCATGTTGAGGTAAATCAGCGGCAATCCGCTTTCCACGACACGGGCGACCATGTGGTTCAGGCGGGTCTCGAACTTGTTGCGGAAATACGGGGAGCCGTTTGGCACAAGGATGACTTCCGCGCCGCTTTCCTCAAGCGCTTCGACCACGTCGGGATACCAAGCGTCCTCGCAGATCGGTATGCCAATGCGCACGCCGTTGATGGACACAGGCCCCTGCATCATGTCGCGCGAAAACAGGCGCACCTCGTCGAAGACGTTGAAGTTGGGCAGGAAATATTTGTGGACTACCGAGGCAACCTTACCGTTTTGCAGCACGAAGTAGCTGTTGTGCAGCTTGAGGTCTTCGCCCACCGATGGACCGCCGATGGCAAGCGCTGGACCATCGGCGCAGGCTTCGGCCAAGGCGGTCAGTTCGGCCTGCACGGCGGCGACAAAGGCGGGTTTCATGATCAGGTCCTGGGCCTGATACCCCGTGATGAACATCTCGGGCAGCGCGACCAGGTCAGCACCCGCCGCCTTGCCCTCTTCCCATGTGGCGCGCGCCTTGGCGGCGTTGCCTGCAAGGTCGCCCACAGTAGGGTTCAACTGCGCCAGAGTGATGCGAAACCGATCCGACATGGGGCGGTCCTTCCTTTCCCGATATCGCGGGTGACATAGCAGAACCCTGCGCGAGGGAAAGCGTCTTGTCGGATAAGACATTGTCTGACCCCGCCCGGTCGCTTAGGTTTCGGTCACAGGGTCATGGCAACGGACATGAGTGGGATACCGAACAAATGAGACCGGGCAGCAACGTCTTTTTGGGTGCGGCAGTCGCACTTTTCCTCGCACAGGGTGTCGTGGCGCAGAACGCCGAGGTGCAGACCAAGCAATATGATGATGGAGGTGTCTACGAAGGCACTTTCCTCAACGGGTTGCAGCACGGCACCGGCACCTACCGTCTGCCGAATGGCTATGAGTACACTGGCGATTGGGTCGAGGGCGAAATCCGGGGCAACGGTGTCGCCCGTTTTCCCAATGGGTCGGTCTATGAAGGCCAGTTCGCCAAGGGCAAACCCGAAGGGATCGGCAAGATCGTATTCGCGGATGGGTCGACCTACGAGGGGTCATGGCTCGACGGCAAGATCACCGGGCAGGGTGTGGCGCTCTATGCCAATGGCGTGCGCTACGAAGGGTCATTCCGCAATGCGCTGCATCATGGGCGTGGCACGATGCAAAGCCCGGGCGGCTATGTCTACGAAGGCGACTGGATCAACGGCGTCAAGGAAGGCAACGGGACCATCACCTACCCGGACGGGTCGATCTATGAAGGCCGCGTTGCAGATGGCGACCGTGAGGGTCAGGGCAAGCTGACCATGCCTGACGGACTGATCTATGATGGGATGTGGAAAGACGGTCAGATCGACGGGATCGGCACGCTGACGCAATCCAACGGCGATGTCTACGAGGGTCAGCTGGTCGCCGGGCGTCGCGATGGGCAGGGCACCGTGCGTTATGCCAATGGCGACGTTTATGAGGGTGAGTTCAAGGACGACCTGCGCCACGGTCAGGGTACGTTCATCGGCACTGATGGCTATCGCTATGAGGGCGCGTGGGTCGCGGGCCAGATCGAAGGCATCGGCAAGGTCACCTATCCCGACGGGTCGGTGTACGAAGGCCAGTTCCGGGGCGATCTGGCCAATGGTGAGGGCAAGATCACCTATCCCGATGGCTCGACCTATGAAGGGGTCTGGGTCGATGGCGTGATCGACGGCAAGGGCCGTGCGGTCTATGCCAATGGTTTGGTATATGAAGGCGAGTTCAAGAACGCCCGCAACCACGGTGTCGGCGTCATGACTTACCCTGACGGCTACAAATACGAGGGCGAATGGCTTGATGGCCAGCGCCACGGGCAGGGGACCGCGACCTATACCGATGGCACGGTCTATGTGGGCCAGTTCGCCGATGGGCAACGTCACGGTCAGGGTGAGATCACCATGGCGGACGGTTTCAAATACGTTGGCGAGTGGCAGAACGGCGAGATCAGCGGTCAGGGAACCGCGACCTATGCCAATGGCGATGTCTATGAGGGCACGTTCCTTGACGGCAAACGTCAGGGCACCGGCACCATGCGTTATGCATCCGGAGAAACCGCCACGGGCGAGTGGGTCAATGGGGCTTTGACGGACGGCTGAGCCTGGGGTTTGCGACGCAGCGTCGAGCTATTCCCACCAGCGGTCCACCTCGGCGATCTCGTCATCGGTCCAGCCGAAGTGGTGCGCGATTTCATGCACGACGATATGGGTCACCAGATCCTGTAGCGTAACCGATTTCCGGTCACGCCATTCGGCAAGGATCGGTTCGGCATAAAGCCAGACCTGATCGGGAAAGGGTGACGGATCGCCTGTGGACTTCTCGGTCAGGGGGATGCCGTCATAGAGCCCGGTCAGTTCCAGCGGATCGTCGATCTCCAGCTCGTCCAAAATGTCCTGCGGTGGCCAGTCTACGACCTGCAGAAGAACGTCCTGGCATAGGTCGCGAAACGGCAAAGGCAGCCCGTTCAGGGCTGCCTCGGCATAACGTGTGATGTCGTCGATATCGTCTTGTGCGGTCATCCGTGCATCAGCACTCCGTTGGATGACCGCGTCAAGCCAAGATCAGAGCAACAGCTGATAGCTGTGCGGCACGTAGTGGAAGCCGTCACCGCGTGTTTCGACATAGCCCACACCCGGGAAGGGCATGTGGTAGCCCACACCCGGGAAGGGCATGTGGTAGCCGATGAACGGCACGGCATCGGTGGCCAGCATTCCCAGCACGTTGCGGCGCGACGCGGCTGCGGCGGCTTTGTCCATGTCGAAACGGACTTCCCAATCGGGGTGTGCCAGCGACCAGACATAGTGGTTTGTCAGGTCCGCAAGGATCAGAAGCTGCTGGTCGTTGCTGTCGAGCATGTAGGTCATGTGACCCGGCGTGTGGCCGAAGGCTGCCTTCGCTGTGATGCCCGAGGTGACACTGTCGCCGTCGCCAAGGAATGACATCTTCTCGGCCAGCGGTTTGACGTTGTTGGCAAAGCCTTCGTTGTCGGTGCCGGACCAATGGTCGAATTCCGCCTGCCCGGTGATGTAGGCGGCGTTCGCGAAGGTCTCGGCGCCATCGGTCATCAGGCCACCGATATGGTCGCCATGCATGTGGGTCAGGACAACATGAGTCACGGCGTCAGCGGAGTATCCCGCCATCTCGACCGCCTGCGCGGTTGCGGCACCGTTGAGGCCGGTGTCGAACAGGATCAGCTCGGACCCGGTGTTGACCAGTGTCGGCGTGAAGAAGAACTGCGCTTTGTCGACCGGGATCCGTGCCTCGGCCGAGGCAGCTGCAAATTCTTCGGCGCTGACGTTCATGCCGAAGATTGTTTGCGGTTCTTCCACCGTGCGGCTTCCGACCAGCATGGTGGTGACTTCGAAATCGCCGACGCCAAAGCGGTTGACGCGCGGGATCTGAGGCCCTTGTGCGTGTCCTGCCGCGTTTGCCTTGGTGATGCCAAGACCCGCTGCCATTGGAAGGGCGGCCGCCCCGGCAAGCAGGCTGCGGCGTGACATTGAAAATTCAGACATAGTGGTCGCTCCCCTATTTGTAATGACCATGAGAGTAGCTGCTAAATTGACCAAAGCTTGTTCGTTCACGTCTTCGTGACTGTGCAATGGTGCAGAGCATTGGTGCGGGGCTTTCTGGACAAAAGCATCCCTTTGTGAGACAGCGCGGGCAACAGGAGACACAGTCCATGACAACCACCCGTTTCGCGCCGTCGCCCACCGGTTACATCCATGTTGGCAACCTGCGCACCGCTTTGTTCAACTACCTGATCGCCCGCAAATCCGGCGGCACGTTCATCCTGCGTATCGACGACACCGATCCCGAGCGGTCGAAGGAAGAATATGTCGATGCTCTGAAGCAGGATCTGGAGTGGTTGGGTCTGACGTGGGACCGGGTTGAACGGCAGTCAGAGCGGCTCGACCAGTACCACGCGGCTGCGGACACGCTGCGCGAGATGGGGCGCTTTTATGAGGCGTTCGAGACGCCGACCGAACTCGACCTCAAGCGCAAAAAGCAGCTGAACATGGGTAAGCCGCCGGTTTATGACCGTGCGGCGCTTGCGCTGGCCGACGACGAAAAGGCCAAACTGCGCGCCGAACGTGGCGATGGCGTCTGGCGCTTCAAGCTGGATCAGGAGCGTATCGATTGGACCGATGGCATCCTTGGCGACATCTCGATTGATGCGGCCAGCGTCAGTGATCCGGTGCTGATCCGGGCTGACAAACAGATCCTCTACACGCTGGCATCCGTCGTGGATGACACCGAAATGGGTGTGACCCATGTGGTGCGCGGGTCGGACCACGTGACCAACACCGCAACGCAGATCCAGATCATCCGTGCACTGGGTGGCAACGTGCCGTCCTTTGCACACCATTCGTTGCTGACCGGACCGCAGGGTGAGTCGCTGTCCAAGCGTCTGGGCACACTCGCGCTGCGCGATCTCCGCGAGCAGGGCATTGAGCCAGAGGCATTGCTGAGCCTGATGGCGCGGCTGGGATCGTCGCAGCCGGTGGAACTTCGGATGTCGCTGGAAGAGATCGCGGACGGGTTTGACCTGAGCCAGTTCGGGTCGGCCCCGACGAAGTTCGATTTCGAAGACCTGTTCCCGCTCACCGCGCGCAAGCTGCACGGGTTGGATTACGCTGCCATCAAGAGCGATCTGGACACTCTCGGCGTGCCTGCGGACAAGGGCGAGGCGTTTTGGAACGTGGCGCGCGACAACATCACCACGCGGCATGACATCGCCAAATGGTGGAC
This sequence comes from Marivita sp., assembly GCF_017643905.1. Lineage (GTDB taxonomy): Bacteria > Pseudomonadota > Alphaproteobacteria > Rhodobacterales > Rhodobacteraceae > Marivita. The sequence goes on along the minus strand of NZ_JAEPMO010000003.1, from coordinate 46,742 downwards.
GCTCTGTGCCGATGGCGCAGAGCCCATGGTCGACGACGAAGACGCAGCGTTCATCGCCGAAGCGATGGCGTTGCTTCCCGAAGGGCCACTTGGCCCCGATGCGTGGAGCAGCTGGACCAACGCCGTCAAAGAGGCGACCGGACGTAAAGGCAAGGGCCTGTTCATGCCGCTGCGCAAGGCGCTGACCGGGCAGGAACGCGGGCCTGAAATGGCGGACCTGCTGCCGCTGTTGCAGACCATTCCGGCGCGGAAACTCGCCAAAGCCTAAGTGCGCTTGGCCCGCTCCTGAAGCGATTTCACCGCGTCGGGGTCTTCGATCTTGCGGTCGATGATGCCCAATGCGGTGTCCCGCGTCTTCTCGGCGGCACTGGCGAGATCGGACCAATCGCTCTTGCTCAGCCGAGTTGCCGCCTTGAGCATCTGCGCCATCACATCGAACCGGTTGCCGCCGTCCTGCATCAGGCTGGCATAGCCATCATTCAGCAGGTCTTCGGCGCTGACCGTGCCGATGATCACCTGTTCGAATTCGACCGTGGTGTCACGGTCTTTGTCGGCCATGCCCTGACCCAGTGTCCAAAGGATGCGTTCAATGCGGTGAATCACATCAATCGCCGTGCCCGGATCGTTGACACCGGGGGACAGAGCGCGCGACGCGACCTCTGACAGAATGACGAGGCCAAACCTGGCGTCTTGTTCGACGGTGCGTTCGTCGCCCATCGTGAAGTTCTCGATCAGGGTGTCGGGGTCACATTCGCCCTCGACATAGGCCAGCGGCGTGTCCTTGAGTACCCAACTGCCGGGCGGCGCAAAGACCCAGAGGGTGGCGTCAGTTTCTTTGAGCTGTTCGTTGAGTTCTGCCAGTGACAGAAACTGCACATAGCCCGACCGTGGGGCCAATAGCGGTGTCGCGCCTTTCGGAGCCTTCGGCGCATTTTCGGCAGGCCTCGCCCCGAGATTGGATTTCCGCGCAAGCCGTTCCAAAGGTGCCTTGGCGGCTTGTTCGACAAGGTTCAGGGTGTGGTGCAGACTGCCCAACTGGCTGAGATGCGCAATCCAGCGCAGGATCGCGACCACGATCATCAGGATGCAGACCATGGTCAGGCCAAAGACGATCACAGCGGCGGATTCGCCATAGAACCCGGCCCGGAACATCACGATCGAGGCCAGCGAGAACAGGAACGCGCCGACAAAGACCGACATCACGTTGAGCGTTGTCATGTCCTGCATCAACAGCCGGTAGACCCGTGGCGTCGCCTGACCCGCGGCGGAGCGGAACGCCTGCACCATGATACCCAGCGAAAAGGTGGTGACCGCCAGCATCGATGACGCAAGAATGTTGAGGATCGGCAGAACTGCGTCGCGCGAGAAGCGGTCAACCAGCCATTCGGGGAGTGATCGGTCGACCAGAGGCGCGATGAGGGACACGAGCAATGCGGCGCTTCCAAACGCCGAGATGCGGATGCCAGGGCGACGCCACAGGCGTGTGAGCCAGAGCCAGATGCGTTCGCGCATCAGGCAAACACCTTGGCACGCAGGGTCAGCAGCATGTCATCGACGAAGGTCTGCTCTAGCTGGGTCAGGCGCTGCGCGCGCGGGTAGATCGGGTCCGCCCTGTCGTTGCGCACCGGGGTGTCCCAACCTTCTGTCGTCGTGCAGAACCGCTCGGCACCGGCTTCGCCGAATTCGCGCAGATAGCCTTGAAGAACCGCGTCTACGTAGCTGAGCAGGATCGGGTGATCCTTGTCCGGTGGTGCCGCATCGCCGGGTGGGATGGCATAGATCGAGATGTCGCGCACGTCGGTCGCCGCGTGTCGCACCGCGTCGGTCACCGCAAGGCGCGCATAGGAAAATTCACGGGCATCAAGCGCCACCCAATCGTGATTCGGCACCGGCGCGATCACCCCGTCAATCACGCTGTCCGAATCGACGATGACCGACAGGAATGCTGCGGGCCGATTCGGAGCGCGCTGCCAGATTCGCCGCCACCCCGCGATTTGCGAGGCATGGATCGGCGTAAAGCTATGTGTATTCCTGTTGACCAATGATCCGTAGCCGAAAAAATGCAGGTGCTTCACGGGGCTATCTGCTCGCGATTGGTTGATGTATATCAAAGACAACTTTGCATGAACCGGTAGGTTTGGCCAACCGATCTGAAAGGATGACTGCTTTGCGTGTCACCAAACGAACCAACATCGCGATGCGTGTCCTCATGTTCTGCGCCGCCAACACGGGCCGACTTGTGACTAAGTCCGAAATCGCGGAGCGGTGCAACGCTTCTGAAAATCACCTTGCTCAGGTCATCAACCAGTTGGGGCAGCTTGGGTTCCTCCACACCCAACGCGGCCGCAATGGCGGTCTGGAACTGGGTCGTCCAGCGGACGAGATCCGGATTGGCGATGTGTTCCGCGTGCTGGAAGCGCCTGTGCCGCTGGCCGAATGCTTTGCAGATGTCGACAACACGTGTCCGCTGACCGAGGCCTGTCTTCTGCGCACCGCCCTGACTGACGCTGTCGAAGCGTTCTACCAGTCGCTTGACCCGATCACGCTCGATGCGCTGGTCTGCACCAATGCGGATCTGCTGGATATTCTCAATCCCGAACGGGCCTGCGCAGCCCGGGAAGCCGCGCTTGCAGTTTGACACTTGAGACCGTTCTGAAAACGGTCTACCACTGCATACATCCACGATGGGAGAACCGGTCTTGACCGGTGCCGAAGGAGCAACCGCCCCCGGAAACTCTCAGGCCGAAGGACCGTCGCGGACATAGACTCTGGAGAGATTTCGGGCCGGACCCGGAACGCCGAAGGGATAACGATCTCAGGCGAAAGGACAGAGGGGGCATAGGACGTCTGCGCAGTCGCGCGGGATGGAATATGCCGGTTGTCGTATCACAAGCACCCGGTTGAACGTGAAGGGATGCCGCGTGAGCGATTTGAAACGCACACCGCTATACGATCTGCATGTCGCGCTGGGCGCAAAGATGGTGCCGTTTGCGGGCTACGAGATGCCCGTGCAATACAGCCTTGGCGTTATGAAAGAACACTTGCAGTGCCGCGCCGCTGCGGGTCTGTTCGATGTGAGCCACATGGGGCAGGCGATTCTGCGATCCGACGATCCAGAGGTCGCCAAAGCCGCGCTGGAACGATTGATCCCGCAGGATGTGCTTGGTCTGGGTGAGGGACGTCAGCGATACGGTTTCTTCACCAATGACGCGGGTGGGATCGAAGACGATCTGATGTTCGCCAACCGCGGCGATCACCTGTTCGTTGTTGTGAATGCCGCCTGCAAAGAGGCTGATGTCGCGCGGATGCGCGCGGCACTTGAGCCTGAGGTGACAGTCAAGCTGTTGGAAAACCGCGCGCTTTTGGCGTTGCAGGGGCCGAAAGCTGAGGCCGTATTGGCCGAGCATCACCCGTCAGTGGCCGAGATGCGGTTCATGGATGTGGCGACCGTGCCCATCGCCGGAGCGGAATGCTGGGTGTCGCGGTCCGGCTACACAGGGGAAGACGGATATGAGATATCCGTGCCTGTGGCGGCCGCCACAGATTTGGCAAAGGCCCTGCTGGCGCACGAGGATGTGGAGGCCATCGGACTTGGCGCTCGGGATTCGCTCCGCCTCGAAGCCGGGCTTTGCCTTTATGGGCACGATATCGACGCCACCACCTCGCCCGTTGAGGGTGGGCTGACCTGGGGCATCCAGAAGATGCGCCGTGCCGGGGGTGACCGCGAAGGCGGGTTCCCCGGTGCCGACCGTGTCCTGCGCGAGATGGCTGAAGGCATTTCGCGCAAGCGCGTCGGCCTCTTGCCCGAAGGGCGGGCACCGATGCGCGAAGGCACGGCGCTTTTCGCCAGTGCAGAGGCTGATACGCCTATCGGTGGAGTCACATCAGGTGGGTTTGGCCCAACCGTCGGTGCGCCCGTCGCCATGGGCTATGTCGATGCCGGCCATGCAGAGATCGGCGCCGCGCTTTTTGGCGAAGTCCGGGGCAAACGGCTTCCTGTTTCTGTTGCCAAACTGCCCTTCGTGGCGGCAGGGTTCAAACGATAATCACTCCAAGAGGAACCATATGAAATTCACCGAGGAACATGAATGGCTGCGCGTCGAAGGCGACGAGGTGGTCGTGGGGATCACGGCGCATGCGGCAGAGCAATTGGGCGATGTGGTGTTCATCGAACTGCCCGAGGAAGGCACCATGGTCAGCAAGGACGATGAGGTTGTGGTGATCGAATCGGTCAAGGCGGCGTCGGACATCCTCGCACCGCTGGACGGGGAAATCACCGAAGTGAATGAAGCGTTGGTCGAAGAGCCCGGTAAGGTCAACGAGGACCCGGAAGGCGATGCGTGGTTCTTCAAGATGAAGATTGAGGACATGTCGGCGCTGGACGACCTTATGGATGAAGCCGACTACAAGAAATACATCGGCTGATCCGGTTGGGCGGGTCCTGAGGCCTGCCCGCCCCTTGCCCCACGGAGTGCCGGATGGCGCCGTTGCAGGGCACATTTTTGAAAAGAAGAAGCAGGGGGCGGTGCGCCGTTCCAAACCGCAAGGAGAGCGACATGGGTTATGATGCCATCGACTATCTGCCGTATGATTTTGCCAACCGGCGTCACATCGGCCCGTCGCCGGCAGAGATGGCCGAGATGCTGGCAACGGTTGGTGTGTCAAAGCTCGACGATCTGATTTCGCAGACTGTGCCCGAAAGCATCCGTCAGGCCGAACCGCTTGATTTCGGCAAGGCGTTGTCGGAGCGGGAGTTGCTCTATCACATGCGCGAGACCGCATCGCAGAACGAGGTTCTGACCTCGCTGATCGGGATGGGGTATCACGGCACGGTCACGCCGCCCGCAATCCAGCGCAACATCTTTGAGAACCCGGCGTGGTACACGGCCTACACGCCGTATCAGCCCGAGATCAGCCAAGGGCGGCTAGAGGCGCTGTTGAACTACCAGACCATGGTCAGCGACCTGACCGGGTTGGAGATCGCCAACGCGTCGCTCTTGGACGAGGCGACCGCCTGCGCCGAGGCGATGACCATGGCACAGCGGGTGGCCAAGTCGAAGGCGACCGCGTTTTTCGTGGATGCAAACTGCCATCCACAGAACATCACTGTCATGAAAACCCGCGCAGCGCCTTTGGGGATCGAGATCATCGTCGGTGACGTGGCGGATATGGACCCCGAGGCGGTGTTCGGCGCGATCTTCCAGTATCCGGGCACCTACGGGCATCTGCGAGATTTCACCAATGACATCGCGCGGCTGCACAGGGCCAAGGCGATTGCGATCATGTCCGCCGATCCGATGGCGTTGTGTCTGCTCAAGGAACCGGGTGCGATGGGGGCCGATATCGCTGTGGGATCGACCCAGCGCTTCGGAATTCCGCTTGGCTATGGCGGACCGCACGCGGCCTATATGGCCACCAAGGACGACTACAAGCGCGCGATGCCGGGGCGGATCGTGGGGATCTCCATAGATTCACATGGCAACAAGGCCTACCGCCTCGCGCTGCAAACCCGTGAGCAACATATCCGCCGGGAAAAGGCGACATCGAACGTGTGCACGGCGCAAGCGCTTCTGGCTGTGATGGCGGGCTTCTATGCGGTCTTCCACGGGCCCAAAGGGCTGCGCGCGATTGCACAGCGCATTCATCGCAAGACGGTGCGTCTGGCCAAGGGGCTTGAGGCGGCAGGCTTCAAGGTGGAGCCCAAGGCGTTCTTCGATACGATCACTGTCGATGTGGGCCTTTTGCAGCGCGGCGTGTTGCAGGCGGCCGTGCGCGAAGGGCTGAACCTGCGGGCCGTGGGCAAGACAAAGATCGGCATCACGCTGGACGAGAAATCGCGTCCGGCGACCATCGAAGCCGTCTGGCGGGCCTTCGGTCTGGTCAAGTCGGATGATGACCTCACGCCGGAGTATCGCCTGCCGGACGCGCTCATTCGCACCTCCGAGTACCTCCAGCACGACGTTTTCCACATGAACCGGGCCGAGACCGAGATGATGCGTTACATGCGCCGTCTTGCGGACCGGGATCTGGCGCTGGACCGCGCCATGATCCCGCTGGGGTCCTGTACGATGAAGCTCAATTCCGCGGCGGAAATGATGCCGGTGAGCTGGCGCGAGTTCGCGGACATCCACCCCTATGTGCCCGACGATCAGGTTCGCGGCTATCACACGCTGATCGGGGACCTGAACGCGAAGCTGTGTACGATCACTGGCTATGACGCGATTTCGATGCAGCCCAACTCTGGCGCACAGGGGGAATATGCGGGGCTGTTGGCAATTGCGGGCTATCACCGGGCGAACGGGCAGGGGCATCGAAACATCTGCCTGATCCCGGTCAATGCGCACGGGACCAACCCGGCCTCAGCGCAGATGGTCGGTTGGAAAGTTGTGCCGGTGAAATGCGACGACAACGGCTCCATCGACCTTGTCGACTTCCGCGCCAAGGCCGAGCAGCATTCGGAGAATCTTGCCGGAACGATGATCACCTACCCGTCGACCCACGGTGTGTTCGAAGGCACGGTCAAGGATGTCTGCGCGATCACGCACGAACATGGCGGGCAGGTCTATATCGATGGTGCCAACATGAACGCCATGGTTGGCCTGTCGCGGCCTGGCGATCTGGGTGGCGATGTGAGCCACCTGAACCTGCACAAGACCTTCTGCATCCCGCATGGCGGCGGCGGGCCGGGTATGGGGCCGATTGGCGTCAAGGCGCATCTGATCCCGCATCTGCCGGGTGACCCGGTGTCGGGTGAAGGCGCTGTGAGTGCGGCGCCCTTCGGGTCGCCGTCCCTCTTGCCGATCTCCTGGGCTTATTGCCTGATGATGGGGGGCGAAGGCCTTACTCAGGCGACGCGCGTGGCGATCCTGAACGCGAACTACATCGCGACACGGCTCGCAGGGGCTTTTGACGTGCTCTACCGCGGTGAAAAGGGCCGCGTCGCGCATGAGTGTATCCTCGACGTGCGGCCTTTCGAGAAATCGGCGGGTGTCACTGTCGAAGACATCGCCAAACGCCTGATCGACGCGGGGTTCCACGCGCCGACGATGAGTTGGCCCGTGGCAGGAACGCTGATGGTCGAACCCACGGAATCGGAGACCAAGGCGGAGCTGGACCGGTTCTGCGATGCGATGCTGGCGATCCGCGAGGAAATCCGCGCCATCGAGGCAGGGGATATGGACCGCGAGGTCAATCCGCTCAAGCTGGCGCCGCATACGATGGAAGACCTCGTGCGCGATTGGGATCGGCCCTACAGCCGCGAACAGGGGTGTTTCCCGCCGGGGGCCTTCCGGGTGGACAAGTACTGGCCGCCGGTCAACCGGGTCGACAACGCCTATGGGGATCGGCATCTGGTCTGCACCTGCCCGCCGATGGAGGATTACGCCGAAGCGGCGGAGTGACCCTCGCAATGAGACTTTCAGATGCAGGCCGGGCGCAACACCCGGCCTGTTTCGTCAAAGGCCAAGGGGACGGAAAATTCCGACCACGGCGTTGCAACCGATCGGGGCGCACTACGTTCCTTGGGTATGAGACATTTATTCCGAGCCCTGAAACACCGGCTGACTGGTGGCAGACCAAAGACGCTTGCGGATGAGCAGAAGGCGATCCCGGTTGTGACCGTGTCGCCCTACCGCGGGGATCTTGCGCTCAAGCATGATCGCTCACAGCATCGACGCTACACGGCGCATTTCGAGGACCTTCAGAATTGACCAAGCCGATCCTGATCATAGGGGCCACGTCCGGTATCGGGCGCTGTGCCATGAACGAGGCGGTGCGGCGCGGTCTGCCCGTGCGTGCCTTTGCCCGAAGTGCGGACAAACTTGAGGCGGCCGACCTTGTAGAACCCTTCAAAGGAGACGCCACCTCGGCAGAGGATGTGTTGCGCGCTTTGGATGGGGCGCGGGCGGTGGTCTATGCGCTGGGCATCACCGAACGTCTGGCGATGCTTTGGGAGGAGGAAACTCTCTTTTCAGAGACCACGCCGTTTTGCTTCATGCAATGGCGCAGTCGGATGTGTCACGTCTGGTGGTCGTTACCGGGTTCGGCGCGGGCCGCAGCCAAAGCGCGATGAGCTGGATCGAAAAGACCGGCCACCGCGCCATTCTGGGCAAGCCCTATGCCGACAAGGACCGTCAGGAAGCTTTGATAACGGCCTCAGACACCGATTGGACACTCGTGCGTCCGGTGATCCTTACCAAAGGCGCGCGGACCGAAGACTATCGCGTGCTGCGGGATCCTGCGACATGGCGCAACGGGCTGATTTCCCGCGCCAGCGTTGCGCACTACCTGATCGACGCTGTCGAGCAGGGGTTGGATGTCAAAGCGGATGTCGTTCTGACCCGTTGAGTGCCAGTGATCAGTCGGCGTCCAACAGGAACGACATCGCGTCGCGCACCCGGCCCCATGTGGCGGCGTCAGGCGCACAGAGCAGATAGCAGTCGCGCATCTGGGCGCGATAGTCAGATCCGTCAAGACAGGCGACATGGCCACCGGCACGCTTGACGATCAGGGCACCGGCGGCGTGGTCCCATGGTGTCAGGTTGGAACACAGAACAAAGTCGACATGGCCTTGTGCCACCATGCGGAACTCATGCGCCGCACAGCGAAGCATGTATAGCCGCTGGAACCGGGTCATGAGCCCGATCAGGTCGGCCCGCTTGTTTTCGGGCACGTTGTAGACAGAGGCAAAGCCGCTCAACGCCTCAACCGGCCCACCTTTTGACACCGAGACGGTGCGGGCGGGACGGCGCGGGGCGATCACCTGTGCCGGGCCGGTTTCATCTGCAATCAGCAGCTCATCGGTGATTGGGTCATAGATCAGGCCGAAGACCGGAACGCCAAAGCGGGTCATCGACAGGATCACGCCAAAGGTGGCCAGCCCGTGGGCAAAGTTCCACGTGCCGTCGACCGGGTCGATGGTGAAGCCCATTTCCGCGTCGGCAAGCGCGGCCACCTTTTCATCGGTCACGGTCTCTTCGCCAACCATCAGCGCATTGGGGAACATCGCAAGCAATCCCCGCACGATCATCTTTTCCGCTTCCTTGTCGGCGGCGGTGACCACATCCATCGGACCGGATTTCTGGTCAATGTCGCCGGTGCCCAGCGTGCGGAAGCGCGGCAGGATCTCGGCCCGAGCGGCGCGGCGCACGAGGTTGATGATCTGCGTACGCTGCGCTTGCGTCAGCGGGGCCGGGATCGTCATGGGGAGGCTGTCGGACATCGGGCGACTCGATTTCTTGTGGTGGGTTGCCTGGGGCATGCCAAGGGATTGGCCTCAGGGCAAGGTGGTTTATTGCCGTTCAGCGGGCCTTTCAGCCCGCTTCACGCCGATTATTCCCGTGCACGCAGAACTTGGGCGGGACGCGCAGCCAAAGGTCGCCACGCAAAAATCAGGCCGGCGAGGAGGGTTGCCATCACACCCCCCACTACGACACCCAAGGCCGAGGGCCAGACCACCGCAAAGCTGCTGTCCATGATGAAGGTCATCACCGCCCAACTGCCAAGAATGCCCGCACCAAGGGCGACAAGCCCGGCACCGCCACCCAAAAGGGCCGATCGCAGGGCAAAGCTTTGCAGGATACGGGTGCGACTGGCTCCGAGGGTTTTCAGAACGGCGGCTTCGTAGGTGCGCGCGCCTTCGCCTGCGGCTGCCGCGCCGATCAGGACGAGAAAGCCTGTGAGCAACGTGGCCGCAGCGCCCCAGCGCACGGCAGCCCCGATGCCTTCGAGCAGAATGCTCACCCGGTCGATGGCGTCGCGGACGCTGATCGCAGTGATGTTCGGGAATGCGGTGGCGAGTTCACGCAGGATGCGGGCCTCGTCCTCGGCAGGGGCGTAGACGGTCGAGATGAAGGTGTGCGGTGCGCCCTGCAGGGCATTCGGGGTGAGTGTCATTACAAAGCCCATCCCGGCGGTCGAAAAATCGACATCGCGGAAGCTCGTGATCGTCGCCGAGATGTCGCGCCCAAGCACGTTGACCGTGAGCATGTCACCCAGTGACAATCCCATTTCCTCGGCTTCTTCGATGGCAAAGCTGACCTCGGCAGGGCCGTCATGGTCGGCCTCCCACCATTCGCCCGCAACAACGCGCGTGTTGGCGTCGGGTTGCGCGGCATAGGTAATGCCCCGATCTCCGGTGACGACCCAGTGATCGCCCGCCACCTCGCGCGCTGGGCGTCCGTTGATCTGGGTCAGCACACCGCGCAGCATGGGGGCTGTGTCGATCCGTGCGACAGCAGGATCGCTCTCAAGCATCTCGGTGTATTGGGCAATCTGGTCGGGCTGGATGTCGACAAAGAAATAGGCCGGTGCGACCTCGGGCAGGTCGCGGTCGATGGCAGTGCGCAGGTTGCCGTCGATCTGGCCCACGGCGGCTAGCACCGAAAGCCCAAGGCCCAACGACAAAACCACGGGAGCCGCCGCATCGCGGGGACCACCGATGGAGGCCAACGCCCATCGCCAGACGGGGCGGCCGCGTGTGGCCTTTGTCGAGCGCTTGGCGATCCAGCGGATGGCGATGGCCGCCAGCACCAGCACGATCAGCGCGCCGATCAAGCCACCTGCCGTCCAGAGCGTCAGGAACGGGCTGCCGGAGAAGAGCGAGGCGACACCAACCAGCAGGCCCAGCAGAACCAGCGTTGCGATCACGTAGCGCCAAGCGGGCAGTGCCTTGCCGCCGTCCAGCGCGTCGCGGAACAGCATCGCGGGGCGGATGTCTTCGGTTCGGGCCAGCGGCCAGAGGGTAAAGATCAACGCGGTCAGGATGCCATAAAGCGCCGCTTCGACCAGCGGGGCGGGATGGATTGTGAAGATTGCGGGCACCGGCAAAGAGGCGCTGATCAGCGGGCCAAAGAGGATGGGCACAAGAGCGCCCAAAACAAGGCCGATGCCGATGCCAAGCAGGCTCAATGCTCCGATCTGGAGGAAGTAGGTCTGAAAGATCGTCGCGCGGGTGGCCCCCAGGGTGCGCAACGTGGCGATGACGCTGGTCTTGCTGGCCAGGTAAGCGCGAACTGCGGCGGACACGCCTATACCGCCCACCGCAAGACCTGACAAACCGACAAGGATCAGGAAAGCGCCCAGGCGTTCGACGAACCGAGCGACGCCCGGTGCGCCGTTGCGGGAATCCCGCCAGCGCAGACCGCTGCTGGGAAAGGCGGCCTCTGTCGCGGTTTCCAGCGCGTCGAGATTGCTTTCGGGCGGAAGCAGCAGGCGATACTCGGTTTCATAGAGTGTGCCCGGCTGCAAAAGACCTGCATCGCGCAGCGCGTCGGTGGTGACCATCGTGCGTGGGCCAAGCGAAAAGCCCGAAGCGGAACTGTCGGGTTCGGTGACAAGGATCGCCGAGAGGGTGAAATCCTGCGTGCCAAGGCGGAAGCTGTCGCCCGGTTCAAGACCCAGCCGATCCGCCAGCAAAGGCGCCATGACCGCACCGGGTTGGATGCCATTGCCAGCCAGTGCATCTGCCAAAGGCATTGCTGGATCAAGAACCACCTCCCCTGTGAGCGGATAGGCGGCATCGACGGATTTGACCTGCGTCAGCGCACGTTCGGCAACGCCTTCGGGGTCTTTGACCACCATGGAGCGGAAATCGGTGATCTCTGAAATGCCGGTCGAGATGCTTTCGAGATAGGCGCGTTCTTCGGGTTCTGCGAAGCGGTAGGTAAACTCGACCGACGCATCGCCGCCCAGAAGGATGGACCCCTGCGCCTCCAGTCCCGACTGGATCGCCGAGCGCACCGAACCGACGCCTGCAATCGCGGCCACGCCAAGCGCGAGGCACGCAAGGAAGATGCGAAAGCCCTTGAGACCGCCGCGCAGTTCCCGGCGGGCGAACCGGGCAGCCGTGTTAAGCGCCATTACTCAGCCGCCTTCAACTGGTTGTCCGAGATATGACCGTCGGTCAGCCGGATCACGCGGTCGCATTTCGCGGCCAGTTCGCGGCTGTGGGTCACAAGGACCAGCGTTGCCCCATGCCGGTCGCGCAGGCCGAACAGCAGGTCGATGATCGCCTGCCCGTTGACCCCGTCAAGGTTGCCGGTGGGTTCGTCGGCCAGCAGGATCTCGGGCCGCGTGACCGATGCGCGCGCCAGTGCCACACGTTGCTGTTCGCCGCCCGACATCTGCGCGGGGTAATGATCTGCCCGGCGGGCAAGTCCGACCGCCTCAAGCTCGGCTTCGGCACGGGCGTAGGCATCCTTCTCCCCGGCCAGTTCCAGAGGTGTGGCGACGTTTTCCAAAGCGGTCATTGTTGGGATCAGGTGGAACGACTGGAAGACGACACCCATGTGATCGCGGCGAAAGCGCGCCATCTTGTCTTCGTCCATCGCGGTCAGGTCCTGACCCAGCGCGACAACACTGCCCGAGGTGGCATTCTCAAGCCCACCCATCACCATGAGCAATGATGACTTGCCCGAGCCCGAAGGTCCGATCAGGCCCAAAGTCTCGCCCTTGTGAACGGAAAGGGTGATCCCATGTAGGATCTCGACCATTCCGGCATTGCCCCTGAGGCTGAGCGTGACATCTTTGAGGTCGAGAATGGGCTGGGTCATAGGATACGGAGCTTTATCATGTTTCACTCTTTCACATATGGGGTGTCCTGGGTTCTGAGCAAGGTGCGCGTGGCAGCTGTGTGCCTGTGCACAGTGACCGCGGTTCAGGCCGAACCGGTCGAAATTTTGGCTTTGGGCGACAGTCTGACAGCCGGATATGGCCTGCTCGACGAAAACGGGTTCGTTCCCAAGATGCGGGTCTGGCTGGAAGAGCAGGGACTGGATGTGCGTCTGGTCAATGCGGGCGTGTCCGGCGACACGACGGCAGGTGGACTGTCGCGTGTAGAGTGGTCATTGACACCTGCAACCGAGGCGTTGATCGTGGCTTTGGGGGGCAATGACCTCTTGCGCGGACTTGACCCTGCTGTGTCTCGTGCAAATCTCGAAGGCATCCTCAAGGTGGCTCAGGACAAGGGGCTGGACGTTCTGGTTGTCGGTATGGAAGCACCGGGCAACTATGGGCCGGAGTACAAGGCCGAGTTCGATGCAATGTACCCCGAATTGGCTGAAGCCTACGGCGCACTCTACTTCCCGCGCTTTTTCGAAGGTCTTTACACGGTCGGCAGCACGCCCGCCGAACTGCGCGACGTGATGCAGATGGATGGCATTCATCCAAATGCAGACGGTGTCGATTTGATCGTCGACGCCATGGGTCCAGCCGTGGCGGAACTGGTCAAGCGCGCGTCGGAATAGACGCCCACAATCGGTCCGCGTGTGGATCGCATAAAAATAATACTTTGAAATACGGGCGACGACAAAGTCGCCCGTTTGCTGGTTCGTCCCTGACGCGATACGCCGTTTGGCAATCACCGAGACCAAAGACCCGGACCGATGTCAGCCCGGAACGCGATCACGCAAGCGAGATATTCACCGCCGCTTCGCGACCATCACGACCGGCTTCGAGGTCGTAGGTCACTTTTTGATTGTCCGCGAGGCCGGTCAGACCCGACCGCTCGACTGCGGAAATGTGTACGAAAACGTCTTTCCCGCCATTGTCCGGTGCAATGAACCCGTAGCCTTTGGTGGTGTTGAACCATTTGACGGTGCCAGTGGCCATCCGTTCTACTCCTGTCTGTCATGTCTTCCGCCGTGCAAGACGGCACGACGGGCGCGGTCAGTCAAATTCGCTTAACTGAGCCGGGTCGGAGCAGTGGTCGAAAATGGTAACTTTGCGGGTCAAGTTTTCGGATAATTCCGGAATCGACGCAAGAAAAAAGCCAAGTTTTCTCTTTCCTGTGAGATTGGGTTGCCTTGGGCGATCGGCGCACCATCTTTAGTCGGTCTTAGACTTCAGGGAGAGTGAACATGTCAGGCATGGACGTGCGGGTCGCCGCAAAAAGCGAGCAACAGATGCTGGACAAGCGGTATGCCGAAGCTCGCGCCGACATCGAGCGTAACCGTTTGATTGAAAACGGACAATCTGGCGCGCTTTTGTTCGCCGCGATGGCCTATGGCGATGCGCTGGAAGAAAATACGTTGTTCCGAACAGCGTCGCATCTGGCGAAACTCTTCTGCATCGCCGCCATATTCGTCATCCCGAACCTTCTGGTTCTTCACGTCCTGCTGTAACACGCAGGTTTGGTCGGCCAAGAATTGCGTGTGACCGCAGAAGGCGGTCGCGCGATCAGGTCAGGATGGATTGACCTCGCGCAGAGCGGCTGCAAACAAGGTGATTGCCGAGAAACCGAAGCAGGTGATCAGGAAAACCAGTATCGCTGTTGAGGCAAGCGCCCCACCGACCAATGCCGCTGCCGCAGCCACCCATCCGAGAATGCTTCCTGCGATAAGTGTGATTGCTGCCATCTTCTACCCTTTTGACACAAGAATGCGCCTCATATCTTAACGACCACTAAATGGCCGCGAATGATGCACGATTTATGGCAGCGGAAGGGCAATCCGGAGACATGGGCAGATCATGCCCCCGGACTGCATATTTAATCAGAGAACCGTGACAACCGTCCCGATCGGCACCCGGTCGTACAGGTCCTCAACATGCTCGTTCAGCATGCGGATGCAGCCGTTGGACACGGACTGTCCGATGGAACGGGGCGCCGTTGTCCCGTGGATGCGGAAGAACGTGTCCCGCCCGTTCTGGAAGAGGTAGAGCGCACGTGCGCCCAGAGGGTTGTCCGGTCCACCCGGCTGAACGTAGTCATTGTCGACGAACTTTGAGTACGTGTCGGGCTCGCGCTCGATCATCTCGTCGGTCGGACGCCAGGTCGGCCATTCCTTCTTTACCGCGATCTCGGCGGTACCGGTGAATTCAAGACCGGCGCGGCCTACGCCAACGCCATAACGGCGGGCAACACTCGGCTGAGTGACATGATAGAGGAAATGCGCGCGTGGCAGGATCAGAATTTGGCCCGGAACCACTTCGCTTTTGATCCGGACATTCTGGGGGCGGTAGATCGGGTCGATCTGGAAAGCTTGGGCAGATGCGATACTCGGGGCAGCCAGACCGGCAGCGGTGGCGGCCAGAAAGTGACGACGTGAAATCATGGGCAGCGCTGTTCCTTGTTGTTCTTAACTCGTACAAACGAAGTCTGCGGAACTTTGCCAACGCTTTGGGCGAAAACAAGCGCAATTGCACATTTGCCCGTCGCGCGCCCAAGTCAGTTGCGACAGAAAGGACACAAGTTCAAGCGACCAAGGCCTGCGCCACGCCTTCAGCCCTCATAGCGTACCGCAAAAGAAAAACCGCCCGGCGCAGGTGGCACCGGGCGGTTCAAGATCGAGAATCGCTGTGGCTTATGCCAGCGCGAGATTGATCGCGCTTTCGCGGCCGTCACGGCCTGCTTCGATGTCGAAGGTCACCTTCTGGTCGTCGCGCAGACCGGTGAGGCCCGAACGCTCAACGGCGGAGATGTGGACGAAAACGTCCTTGGAACCGCCATCGGGTGCGATGAAGCCGTAGCCTTTGGTGGTGTTGAACCATTTCACTGTGCCAGTGGCCATGTGAAGTATCCTTGTGTTGTCCGTTGCCCGCTTTGTGCGGCAACCCGGCAAAGTCACGTCTGGATCGAAAGCTGCGTGCCGGTGTCGGAAAACAGAAGGTCGAGTAGAAGATCGTTAGCGATGCTGCCTATGACAGGTTGTCGCACATTTAACAAGGGGATTCTCTTTGGATAGCCCAGGTCGGCAAGGACTTGCCGATAGGTCACTTTCTACATATGTCGATTGCCGAATATCTGGGAGGACACCAATGTCCGGCAAGAAACTCACCTGCCTTGATTGCGGTCAGATCAACCGTGTGCCCGACGACCGGCTGGATGCAGATCCCAAATGCGGGACCTGTGGCGCCACGCTGATGCCGGGCAAGGCGGTCGAGGTCGACTGGACCACCCTGCAAAAGGCCGCCCGCACCGACGAGGTGCCATTAGTGGTCGACTTCTGGGCGCCATGGTGTGGACCCTGCAAGATGATGGGACCGGAGTTTTCCAAAGCCGCCGGCACGCTCAAGGGCCGCGCCCGTCTGGTGAAACTCAACACCGAGGACTTCCCGCAATCCGGCCAGACCTACGGTATCCGCGGAATCCCGACAATGATCCGCTTTGTCGGCGGCCGCGAAGGTGCGCGGCAGTCGGGCGCCATGCGCGCGGATCAGATTGTCGGGTGGGTGGGGTGAGGTGACCCCGCTTTAATATACTTGTATTGATCTTGTCGCGCGGCGGCCGGGCAAAAGCCCGACCGATGTTGCGCTTAGAGATTACCGCACAAACTTCTTGAACTTCACCCGCTTCGGCTCAAGCGCATCCGCACCCAGGCGGCGTTTCTTGTCCTCTTCGTAATCGGCGAAGTTGCCCTCGAACCATTCGACATGGGCATCACCTTCGAAGGCGAGGATGTGCGTACACAGACGGTCGAGGAAGAAACGGTCGTGGCTGATGACCACGGCGCAGCCCGCGAAATCCTCGATGGCATCTTCCAACGCGCGGAGCGTTTCGACGTCGAGATCGTTGGTCGGTTCGTCGAGCAGAAGGACGTTCCCGCCCTCCTTGAGCAGACGCGCCATGTGCACGCGGTTGCGTTCGCCACCCGACAGCAGGCCAACCTTCTTCTGCTGGTCGCCCCCCTTGAAGTTGAACGACCCGCAATAGGCGCGGGAATTGACCTCGGCATCCCCGAGTTTGATCAGTTCCGCCCCGCCAGAGATGGCTTCCCACACGGTGTCGTTGGCGTTCAGATCGTCGCGCGACTGGTCGACATACGCCAACTGGACGGTATCCCCATAAGACACCTCGCCCGCGTCGGGCTGTTCCTGTCCGGTGAGCATCTTGAAAAGCGTCGATTTACCAGCCCCGTTCGGGCCGATCACGCCGACAATGCCGCCCGGTGGCAGGCTGAAGGACAGGTCCTCTATCAGGAGCTTGTCGCCCATCGCCTTCTTCAAGCCATTGACATCAATAACTTTCGACCCAAGACGCGGGCCGTTCGGAATGATGATCTGCGCGCGCCCGACGCGCTCGAGTTCGGACTGACCAGCCATCTGTTCGTAGGCCTGAATACGCGCCTTGGATTTGGCCTGACGCGCCTTCTGACCCTGCCGCATCCAGGCAAGTTCACGCTCAAGCGTCTTCTGCTTGGCCTTGTCTTCGCGCGCTTCCTGCTCCAACCGCTTGGCTTTCTGCTCCAGCCAGCTGGAATAATTGCCCTCGTAGGGAATTCCACGGCCCCGGTCGAGTTCGAGAATCCAGCCGGTGATGTCGTCGAGGAAATAACGGTCGTGCGTGACGATCAGGATCGTGCCCTTGTATTCGATCAGGTGGTTCTGCAACCACGCGATGGTTTCGGCATCAAGGTGGTTGGTCGGTTCGTCAAGCAGCAGCATGTCCGGCGCTTCAAGCAGCAGCTTGCAGAGCGCGACGCGGCGCTTTTCACCACCCGAAAGCGTGGTCACATCCGCGTCATCCGGCGGGCAGCGCAGGGCTTCCATCGCGACGTCGATCTGGCTGTCCAGATCCCAGAGGTTGTTGGCGTCGATCTCGTCCTGCAGGGCGGCCATTTCGTCAGCGGTTTCATCGCTGTAGTTCATCGCAAGTTCGTTGAAACGATCAAGCTTGCCCTTCTTTTCGGCCACGCCCAACATGACATTTTCGCGTACGGTCAGCGCCGGATCGAGCTGCGGCTCCTGCGGCAGATAGCCGACCTTGGCCCCTTCGGCTGCCCATGCCTCGCCCGAGAAATCGGTGTCCATCCCCGCCATGATCTTGAGCAAGGTCGATTTACCGGCGCCGTTGACGCCGACAACACCAATCTTGACCCCGGGAAGAAAGTTCAGGTGGATGTTTTCGAACGTCTTCTTGCCGCCGGGATACGTTTTGGAGACCCCGCTCATGTGATAGACATACTGATAGGCTGCCATGATCGCGTTCCTTTGAATTTCGGTTTTGCCGAGGGATACACGCGCAGACGGACCCGTGCAATCACGCGTGTTCAGGCTTTGTTTGGATTTGCGGTCTAGCGTGGCGCGATCATTGATCCGAAGGGTGATTCACGCCGTCATGCCAGCCGATTGGTTCAAAGTCCCTGGGGTTCACGCCTTCTATGCAACCCATGTTCACGCCGTATTGGTCTGGATCGGATCGGCGTTGATGATGCGTGTAGATCCCGCAGATTTTGCAGAAATAGTGTTTCGCCGTGTGAGTTCCGAAACTGTAAAGCGTCAGGTTGTCTTCGCCTTTGACGATCCGCAGATCCGCGCGCGCCACACTGGCGGTCGGGGTCCCCCGACGCCGGCAATAGGAACAGTCGCAGCGCCGCGCTGCGCCAAGTCCGTCTTTCAGATACACGGAAAGTTCGACCGCGCCGCAATGGCACGTGACCTTGACCGGACCACTCATTTCCGGCGCACCGACAGAACGCGTGACCGGGAAAGCTGGTACTTGGCGTCGGGATGCGGCGGGTGGCCTTCCGTGCGCGTCCAGAACTGCGGCCCGCCCAAGCGCAGCCAGAGCGGGATGGTCAGTGCCAATCCGATCACAAATCCGCCCACATGGGCCCAATAGGCCACGCCCCCCTCGTCGGCGGCCGTGCCGAACCCGCCAAAGATCTGCATGGCGAACCACAGCCCCAACATTATCCACGCCGGGATCGGGAAGATGCGAAAAATGATCACGATGATGATCAGGATATCAACCTTGGCCTTTGGGAACAGCAAGAGATAACCGCCCATCACCCCGGCAATGGCCCCGGACGCACCAACAGTCGGAACGGGCGATCCGGGCGCGCTGATATAATGGATGAACCCGGCGCCCAATCCTGCGGCAAGATAGAAGAGGGTAAACCCAACATGCCCCATCTCGTCTTCCATGTTGTCGCCGAAGATGAACAGAAACAGCATGTTACCGATCAGGTGCATCCAGCCGCCATGCAGGAACATGGAGGTGAGAAATCCGCTGAACCCTTGACCTTCGCTGACCAGTGCCGGGATCAGCGCATAGTCGAAGTAAAAGCGCATGATCTCCTGGTCGCTCTGCATGAGCGGCCAGTAGCTCAGGAAAATGCCGACATTCGCGACGATCAGCGCGTATGTGACAAAGGGCGTACGGCCCGACGGGTTGTGATCGCGGATCGGAAACATGCCGCGACAGTTGGCGCAAAGCGGCGGCGCGTCAAGCCGCGCCGCTCAGAAGCTGTGCGTTTCCGCCCGAGGCGGTGGTATCGACGCAGACATGGCGTTCGTGACAGGCGTGGCCTTTGTCCGGCATCCCGGTGATCAGCGGCAGGATTGGACCTGTCCGGCTGGCCAAAGCGGCACGCAATTCGCGTGCGGTATCCGCATCGCCCCACCAGATAGCGCCATCCATGGGCAGATCGGCCAGCCACGCCGCGTCGACGTTGCCTGCTGCGACAAAAGCTTTGCCGCCCAAGGCTTCGACAGCCTGTGCCTGCGCGACGGCGGTCTCAGCACCTGGTCCGAGGCAAAGGATCGGTCCGCGCGCCATCGAGGTCAGAACGTTGGACTCGCCGGTCGGGCCGGGAAGGGTGGTCTTGGTCGCGGATGCCTTGGTGCCGGCAGAGGCAAGCACTTTGGTCAGGCGATCCTTGCTGTCCTGCGAAGACCATCCTTCCCCGGCTGCGTCTGCTGGATGCTTGCGGAACCGGGCGAGGTAATTCGGCCCACCCGCTTTAGGGCCGGTGCCCGACAGCCCTTCACCGCCAAAAGGCTGGCTGCCGACAATCGCGCCGATCTGGTTGCGGTTCACATAGATATTACCCGCCTTGATCCGCTCCGAGACATGCTGCACGCGGTCGTCAATCCGGGTCTGCAGGCCAAAGGTCAACCCGTAGCCGGTTGCATTGATTGCGTCGATCACGGTGTCGATGTCTTTCGATCTGAACGTCGCGATGTGCAGGACAGGGCCAAAAATTTCGCGCTCCATGTCCTTAATGCCAGAGACCTTGATGAGCGTGGGGGGCACAAACGTGCCGCCGCCGGGCAGGGGCAAGCGGTGCAGCACGCGGCCCTCGGCCTCGGCTGTATCGACATACGAGATGATCCCGTCACGCGCCTCGGCATCAATGGCAGGGCCAACATCGGTGCCGTAGGTCCATGGATCACCGATCACCAGCGCGTCCATCGCTCCGGTCAGCATTTCGGTAAAGGCGTCGGCGATGTCTTCTTGCACGTAAAGGCAGCGCAGCGCGGAACAGCGCTGACCAGCGGATTGAAAGGCGGATTCGACAATTGCCTGCACCGCCTGTTCCGGCAACGCGGTGCTGTCCACGATCATCGCGTTCAACCCGCCGGTTTCCGCGATCAGCGGCGCGCCGGGGTCAAGGTGTTCGGCCATACTGCGATGGATGATCTGCGCGGTCTCGGTCGAGCCGGTAAAGGCAACGCCTTTGATCGCCGGGTTCGACGTCAGCGCGGCACCGACATCGCCCGCCCCCGGCAGAAGCTGAAGGGCGGTCTTGGGAACACCCGCTTCATGCAGCAATTGCGCGGCGCGATGCGCGATGAGAGGCGTTTGTTCTGCCGGTTTGGCCAGCACGGCATTGCCGGTTGCCAATGCTGCCGCGATTTGCCCCGTGAAGATCGCCAGTGGAAAGTTCCACGGGCTGATGCAGGCAAAGAGGCCCTGCGGTGCAGCGCCCTCTGCACGGGCCGAGTAATATCGCAGGAAATCTACCGCCTCGCGCAGTTCGGCGACCGCGTCGGGCAGCGATTTCCCGGCCTCGCGGGCCAGCAGAGCAAACAATTCGCCGTAATGGGTCTCGTAGAGGTCGGCGGCTTTGTTCAGCACTGCCGCACGATCTGCGGGAGAGGCATCCCACGGCTTGGCTGCAGCACAGGCGGTGGCGACCGTGACTGAGTTGGCCCATGTGACCGACCCTACCGTGTCGCCGGGCCGCGCGGGGTTGATCACCGGATCCATCGCGCCGGTTTCGGCATCGCCTGCCACCAGCGGTGCGGCGGACCATCGTTCGGTCGCAAAGGATTTGCGCGCGGCTTCGATTGCTGCGCGGGTCGGGCGATGGGTGAGGTCCCATCCTTTGGAGTTCGGGCGTTCGGGCGCGAACAACACTGGACCGGTTGCCAGCTTTGGCAAGTCATGTGCATCGAATGGATCCGAGGCCACCTCAGCCGCGGGCACATCGGTGTCGACGATCTGGTTCACGAACGAGCTGTTCGCGCCATTCTCGAGCAACCGCCGCACGAGATAGGCCAGCAGATCACGATGGGCGCCGACCGGGGCATAGATCCGACAGCGGGTGCCCTCGGAATCCTTGACGATGTCATGCAACGCCTCGCCCATGCCGTGCAGACGCTGGAATTCGAATAATGCACGGTCCTCGGCCATATGAAGGATCGCGGCCACCGTATGCGCGTTATGCGTGGCGAATTGCGGGTAGACCCGGTCGGTCATGCCCAGCAATTTGCGCGCGTTGGCGATGTAGCTGATGTCGGTGTGATGTTTGGCGGTGAACACCGGAAACGCCGGAAGGCCTGCCACCTGCGCGCGCTTGATCTCGGTGTCCCAATAAGCGCCTTTGACCAGCCGCACCATGATCTTGCGGTCCAGCCGTTCAGCCAGATTATAAAGCCAGTCGATGACATGCCCCGCACGTGGCCCGTAGGCCTGTACGACCACGCCGAACCCATCCCACCCCTTGAGCGATGGTTCCGAAAAAACGGTTTCGATCACGTCGAGAGAGACCGAGAGGCGGTCAGCCTCTTCCGCGTCGATGTTGAGTCCAATCCCGGCCGACCGCGCCAGCTGAGCCAGCGTGCGCAGGCGCGGCACCACCTCGTTCATCACGGTGTCCTGCTGCGCTTCTTCATAGCGCGGATGCAGCGCCGACAGTTTGACCGAAATGCCGGGGTTTTCGCGGATGTCCTTCGACTTGGCGGCTTCGGCGATGGCGCTGATGGCGCGGGAATAGGACAGGTGGTAACGGCGCGCATCACTCTCTGTCCGCGCAGCTTCGCCAAGCATGTCGTAGGAATAGGTGTAGCCCTTGGTCTCCATCCTGGCCGCGCGTTTCATGGCGGACTGGATGGTTTCGCCCAACACGAACTGTGCGCCCATTTCCTTCATCGCGCGACCCACGGCGGTCCGGATCACCGGTTCGCCAAGGCGCTTGATGGCCCCGCGCAAATGGCCGACGGGGCCGGGCTGTTCGTCCTTGAGCACCTTGCCAGTCAGCATCAGCGCCCAGGTTGACGCGTTGACCAGCGGCGATGTGCTTTCCCCAAGATGGCTTGCCCAGTTCGACGGAGCGATCTTGTCTTCGATCAGCGCGTCGATGGTGGCGGCATCCGGCACACGCAGCAGCGCTTCGGCCAGACACATGAGCGCAATGCCTTCTTCAGTCGACAGGCCGTATTCGCTCAGGAATACTTCCATCAGGCCGGGGCGCGAATCTTCGCGGATCGCCGTGACCAACTTTGTTGCCCGGGCTTTGATCTCGGTGCGATCTTCTTGGGTCAGTTGCGCGGCGGCGCGCAAAGTGTCGACCTTTTGCATTTCGTCGGCATAGGTGTTGTCGTCGATCAGGGGGCGCAGGTTGGGCAGCTCATCACGGGGCATGGCGATCTCCAGTCATATCCTCTACAATATCGCGTAAGCAGCAGGGCAAGTGCCGGATTATTCGCTGTGGACATGGCAAACGCACTGATTTTTTCCGGAAAGGCGGGCGAATTGAATATATCCGATCTGGACAGGTTCGACCGGGCGATTCTGCAGGAGATGGCACGCGACGGACGCGTGTCGATCACCGAGCTGTCGCGCCGGATCGGCTTGTCGAAATCTCCCACGCAGGCACGCCTGCGACGCCTCGAGGAAATGGGAGCGATTCAGGGCTACCGCGCCTTGCTCGATCCGATCCGGCTGGGTCTGGATCACATCGCCTTTGTCGAAGTGAAAATGACACAGACCCGCGAGGCCGCATTGGCCGCGTTCAACGAGGCGGTCGCCAAGATCCCCGAAATCGAACAGGCCCACCTGATCGCCGGGAATTTCGACTACCTGCTCAAGGTGCGAACCGCGAATATGCGCAGCTATCGCAAGGTGTTGGCCGAAAAGATCTCGACCCTGCCTCATGTCGCGGCCACCTCGACCTATGTCGCCATGCAAGCGGTAAAAGAAGAGACTTTCGGGAACGTGACTTGACCGAACCGGGGTGACGCTGCCAAATGCCTCCATGCGGAGTATGATTTCAATCCTTGCCGTAGTTGCGGCGCAAAGTGCAGTAGCCGATGGGTGTCCTGTGGCGCCCGATCACACGGCTGCCCTTGATGCTCTCTATGCGCAGGTGCAACGCGCCCCGAACGAGATGATCGCTCGGACATTCTCAAGTCAGATGTGGGATCTGTGGCTCGAAGCGCCGGATGAACCCTCGCAGATGATGCTGGACGAAGCCCTTCGCGCCGCGCGGGTGGGTGATTACCTTCGTGCCACCGACCGGCTGAACAAACTGGTGTCCTACTGTCCCTTCTACGCCGAAGGCTACAACCAGCGCGCTTACGTGAATTACCTGCGTGGGGATTACCCTGCGGTTCTGCCAGACCTTGATCAGGCGATTGCCCTGAACCCGCGCCATACAGGGGCTTTGACCGGCAAGGCGTTGACCCTGATCGCCATGGGCCGCGACGACGAGGCGCAGCCGATCCTCAAGGAAGCGGTTGCCCTGAACCCGTGGCTGGGCGAACGCGCCCTTATCAAGCAGCCCAAGGGCGACGACCTCTGATCCTGCGCTGAAGCGCTGCGCATTTGCCGGAAATCGGCAATCCAAACCATTGTTTTCGCCCTTGTCCCCGGCTAGGGATAACGCGTTGCGGGCGTGATGGAATGGTAGACATATCGGACTTAAAATCCGAAGGCCTTGCGCCGTGTGGGTTCGAGTCCCACCGCCCGCACCATTCGTCAAGTTTCCCGTTTGCCACTCCCTCACTTATCGGGTCTGATGCAGGCATCCACCCAAATCAGACACGGGAGATACCATGCCCATCCGCAATCGTTTTGCCGAATTGCACCCCGAGATCACCGCATGGCGCCGGGATTTGCACGAGCATCCCGAACTGCAGTATGACCTTCCGCGCACCGCCGGGATCGTTGCGGACAAGCTGCGCGCGTTCGGATGTGACAGCGTGGTGGAAGGTATCGGGCGCACCGGTGTGGTGGCGCTGATACAGGGCAAGACAAACCGGTCGGGCAAGACCATCGCCCTTCGGGCTGATATGGATGCACTGCCGATCTTCGAGGCGACAGGGGCAGCGCATGCATCGAAAACTCCGGGCAAGATGCACGCCTGCGGCCATGACGGGCACACCGCGATGCTGCTCGGGGCAGCGCAGTATCTGGCCGAGACCCGCAATTTCGACGGTACAGTCGCCGTCGTGTTCCAGCCCGCCGAAGAGGGCGGGGCCGGAGCCGAGGCAATGGTGCAGGACGGGTTGATCGAAAAGTTCGGGATTTCGGAAATCTACGGGTTGCACAATTCACCGCTCCTGCCGCTGGGCACCTTCGCAATCCGCCCCGGCGCGTTCTACGCTGCGGTCGACAGCTTCCACATCAATGTGCGCGGCAAGGGTGGACATGCCGCTCGTCCCAACAACACGGTGGACACGACACTTGCCGCATCCGCCATAGTAATGGCTTTGCAATCCGTGGTGTCGCGCAACACCGATCCTCAGCAGGCGGTCGTGGTCTCGGTCACCTCGTTCCGCACGGAATCCGAGGCGTTCAACGTGATCCCGGAACACGCGGTCCTGCGTGGCACAGTCCGCAGCTTTGACATGGATGTGCGGGCCAAGACGCTCGAACGGATCAGGGCCATCGCGGAACTGACTGCACAAAGTTACGGCGCCACCGCCGAGTTGGGATTTGACGAAGAGCCTTATCCGGTCATGGTCAATCATGACGTGGAAACCGAACATTGTATCCGCGCCGCGGAAGGCGTGGCAGGGACTTGTATCCCGGACGCGCCGCGCACCACTGGGGGCGAGGATTTCGCTTACATGCTGCAAGCCTGTCCCGGTGCCTATATCCAGCTTGGGATCGGGCCGGGGCCGGGCCTGCATCACCCTGAATATGACTTCAACGACGAGGTCATCCCGACGGGGTGCTCCTACTGGGTGACATTGGCTGAACAGAGGCTTCTCGCATGATCATCGAGGCTGGACCCAAGACATGCCACTGGGGCTATTTCGACGCGACACTTGATGCAGTCGCGACTGTTGCCAGCGGGGCCGAGGTGACGATGAATTCCGTCTCCGGCGGACCAGATGTCTTGCCAAAGAGCGGGTTCCACATCCCGCCCGAGCTTCTGGCGATTCACGAAACCGGCATCCCCAAGGTGCCCGGTCACATCCTGACAGGGCCAGTGGCGGTCGATGGCGCGATGCCCGGCGATGTGCTTCAGGTCGATATTCTTGATGTTGGGTTTCGGCAGGACTGGGGCTACAACGTCATCCGCCCATTGGTAGGCACATTGCCGCAAGATTTCGACGAAACCCGCAAGGTCATCATCCCACTGGATCGGGACAAGAATGAAGCCACCATGCCTTGGGGGTTACAGCTGCCCCTTGCGCCGTTCTTTGGGGTGATGGCCGTTGCTCCGCCTCGGGCTTGGGGGCGCATCTCGACCATCGAACCGCGTGCCCATGGCGGCAATCTCGACAACAAGGAACTGGTGGCGGGCACCACACTTTACCTGCCGATCCATACAGAAGGCGCGCTGTTCTCCTGCGGCGATGGACATGGCGCGCAGGGTGATGGCGAAGTCTGCGTGACCGCGATCGAGACCGCGCTGCAGGGGCGGTTCCGCCTGACCGTGCGCCGCGATCTGGACATCACCTATCCCGAAGCCGAGACGCCCACGCATGTCATCACCATGGGGATGCATCCCGATCTGGATGTTTGTGTCGAGATCGCGTTGCGGCGCATGATCGATGTGGTGTCGAAACGTGCCGGAATCAGCCGGGCCGAGGCTTATATGCTGTGTTCTTTGGCAGGGGATCTGCGGATCACGCAGACGGTGAACCGCGAAAAGGGTGTGCACATGATGATGGCGAAATCCCATATTGACTGAACCCTGATCGAGGCACACTGCATGTCTGTCCAAACCAACGCGCGCATTCTGTTGACCGGCGACGTGCACAGCGCGGATTTTCCCCGGTGGATTGCCCGCCATGCCCGAAAGTTGGGTCTGGTCCGGGTCACGACGGAACAGGTGCCGGCAGGACTTGAAGTCACGGCAAGTGGCGCAGAAGAAATGCTGCAAGCGCTGGCACTTGGAGTGAGTCTTGGACCCGAAAGCGTGCTGGTTGATACGGTGACCCTCACAACCGACACGTGCGCCTGAAGTAAGTTGCGATCACAATTTCATCGACAAGTGCAATAATCGGGCAGTTTTTTCCGTTTTCGACCGGTGCTGTGACGCCGCCGTATTGATCGTGGAATTCTGGTCTGTCTTACTCGGCCCGAATTCGGCGGAGAGAATATGGACTGGGTTGCTGTAGGTTTGAAGGAGGATGTCCCTCCGGGCATGGTCATCCCCAGCCGCATCAGCGACACTGAACTTGCGCTCTGGTGTACGCCCTCGGGCCGTTATCACGCATGGTCCGACCGTTGTCCGCATCGGGGCATGCGCCTGTCGCACGGGTTTGTGCGGGGCGACACGCTTGCCTGTATCTATCACGGCTGGCAATACAACGAGGCCGGGTCCTGCGAGTACATCCCAGCGCATCCCAAGCTGACACCGCCAGACACGATCTGTGTGCCCACCTATGCCTGTGCCGAAGCGGGTGGGGTGATCTGGGTGTCTTTGGCGGGAACCGACATGCCGCTGCCAGTGCTTGGCGGTCGGGTGCCGATCCGCTCCCTGCAGATCAGCCTCTCGGCACCCGACCTTGCCGCGCATTTCGGGGCCCATAGCTTTACAACAATTGCCGTTGTCTCCGACCATGAAGCGTTGCTTGCCGTGCAGCCGTGTACGGATCGCACCTGTATGGTTCACGCGCTTGCCGCGCCCGACGCAGATCGCAAGGTCGTGTCGCGCTGGCTCGAAGACCTGCGCGCAACTCTGGAAGGGGTGCCGTCATGAACGCGGCCATCGACAATCACTGGTATCCCGTCGCGATGATTTCGGGCATCGACGCGCCGCGCGAAACTTTACTGCTTGGTAAAAAAATCTCTTTGGGACGCGAAGATGGCACCTGCTGGGTTCTCGACGCGTCCGGGGCTGAGCTACCCACGGTGGAACGGTTCGGCCATCTCTGGACAAGCCCAGGCCAACCCAATCGTGACCTCTTCACCATCCCCGAGGCCGACAGCCCCGGACGCCGTTTGGTGGATGTGGGATCGGTCAAGGTCAAATGCTCGCCGCTCCGGGCGGTCGAGAACTTCCTCGACATCGCGCATTTCCCGTTTGTGCACACCGACATTCTGGGCGCCGAGCCACACACGGAAGTGGATCGCTACGACGTGAAGATCCGCGAAGAGGTGGACGAGGTCTGGGCAACCAAGGTGAAGTTCTACCAACCGCAGGCCGCAAAATCCGCTGCGGGCGGGATCACCACGGAATACATGTACCGCGTGCCCGCACCGACCTGTTCGGTGCTTTACAAAACCTGCCCACCGCGTCCAGGCGAATGGGATGTCATCACGCTCTTTGTCCAACCTCTGACCGAAGAATGGTGCGAGGTGTGGCCGTGGATGGCGCTTTATGACGACGAGTCCACCATGTCCGAGATGGTCAGCTTCCAGCAATTGATCTTCATGCAGGACAGGTCGATCCTGGAGAACCAGCTGCCCCGTAAACTGCCGCTCGATCCGGGGATGGAGGTGCCGACACAGGCTGACATGACCTCGGTCGCCTATCGCCGTTGGCTCAAGAAAATCGGCTACACCTACGGCGCACAGTTGGTGGCTGCATGATCCTTTATGACTACGTCCTGAGCGCCAGTTGCTACAAGGTCCGTCTGATGGCGGCGCTGCTCGGCACGCCGCTAACACTACGGGCGGTGAACTTTCACCCGGGCCGCGAACACAAGTCGCCAGAGATGCTGGCGTTGAACCCGAAGGGTACGCTGCCGATCCTGCAAG
Organism: Marivita sp.; assembly: GCF_017643905.1. Lineage (GTDB taxonomy): Bacteria > Pseudomonadota > Alphaproteobacteria > Rhodobacterales > Rhodobacteraceae > Marivita. The sequence continues at coordinate 18,640 of NZ_JAEPMO010000003.1, read as the reverse complement.
ACCGCGACACGGTTCTGACCGACAGCGCCGATATCCTGAGGCGCCTGACAGCGGATCATCCGGAATGGCAGAATACCGATGATGACCGCTGGTTGGCCTTCGCGTCTGACCTCAACGACAGCCTTGGTCTTGCCCGTCTGCATGACGTGATTGGATACGAAGCTGATATCGACAAAGCCCGCGCGGCGGGTGTCTCCGCGCTGCGCAAGCTTGAGGCACACCTGACGGAACAACGCTTTGATGGCTTGATCTTCCTCACCGGTTCCAATCCAACCATCGCGGACATTGCTTGTTTCCCGAACACCGCGCTCGCCCCGGATGGAGGTGTGACTCTCGATCCGTATCCATCCATACGCCTTTGGATGCGCGCCATCCGATCCCTGCCGGGGTTCATCGAAATGCCTGGCATCCACCGTTTGCATGAACTGGCGCACCCGGCATGACCGCAATCCTTCTCAAGAACTGCGAGGCGATTGTCACCTCGGCCAGCGATCCGGTCCTGCGGCACTGCGACATCCTTTGCGAGAACGGCGCGATCACCGCGATTGGTCTCGACCTGACGCGGCGCGCGCCCGAGGGTACCGAAATCATCGATGCCACCGGCCACTTCATCTATCCTGGCCTCGTCAACACGCATCACCATTTCTTCCAATGCTTCGTGCGCAACCGGGCCGAACTGGACTGGACGCGCTATTCAGTGATCGAATGGCTTGATCGCATCTATCCGATCTTCTCGCGCCTGACAGAGGACTGTTTCTACCACAGCTCCGTCGTCGCCATGGCCGAGCTCATCAAACACGGCTGCACCACCGCGTTTGACCACCAGTACTGCTTCCCGCGGCATGCCGGATCGCACATCATCGACCGGCAGTTCGAGGCGGCTGAGCTTCTGGGCGTGCGGTTTCACGCGGGTCGCGGGGGCAACACGCTGCCCAAGTCCGAGGGCAGCACGATCCCGGACGAAATGCTGGAGTCCACCGATGAATTCATCTCGGCCTGCGAACGCGCCATCGACGCGTTCCATGATCCCACTCCGCTTTCGATGCGGCAAGTGGCGGTTGCGCCCTGCCAACCGGTCAACTGCTACCGCGAGACATTCGAGCAATCCGTGGCGCTGGCCCGCGACAAGGGCGTGATCCTGCACAGCCATGTTGGCGAGGGCGAAAGCCCGGTGATCGAACAGGTCCACGGGATGCGGACCGTGGATTACTGCGCTGAACTCGGCTTTGCCGGTCCGGACGTGTTCTATGCCCATGGCTGGGAACTGACCCGTTCAGAACTGGCCAAGCTGGCGGCGTCGGGCACGGGTGTCTCGCATTGCCCGGAGCCGGTCTATCTGGTCGGGGCCGAAGTTACCGACGTTCCGGCCATGGATGCGCTGGGGGTTCGCGTCGGGCTCGGTTGCGACGGGGCGGCGTCGAACGACAATTCCAACCTGATGCACTGCATCCATTCCGGATACATGCTGCAATGCCTTGTCGCCTCGACCCGACAGGATGGCGTGCCCGTGCCCGGACGGTTCCTGCACTATGCGACCGAAGGTGGTGCGTCGCTTCTGGGTCGCAATGACATCGGCGCGCTGCGCCCCGGCATGGCGGCAGATCTGTTCGCCATGGACACGCGCAAGCTTGATTTCGTCGGCACACGCCACGACCCGATCAGCCTTTTGGCGAAGGTCGGCGTCGGCGCGCCCACGGACCTCACCATGATCAACGGCCGCATCGTCTGGCACAAAGGCGAATTTCCGGGGATCGACGAAGGCGCGCTGTTCGCAGCCGCCGAAGAGACACTTCACACCATTCTGCCAAACACAACCAACGGGGATAACCATGTCTGATACACTCAAACGCCGCAGTTTTCTGAAAGGCACGCTTGCCGCCACAACCGCACTTGCGCTGCCGATGCGCGCCTCTGCGCAAGACGTTCTGAAGATGGGCGTCGTGCTGCCCTCGCCTGTGGCCGATGTGGGCTGGTCGCACACGCTGATGGAGGGTGTGAACACCGTCAAGGAAGCCTATGGCGACAAGCTTGAAGTGACGGTGCTTGAAAACATCATGGAAGGCCCGGATGCGGACCGTATCGCCAACGGGCTTGTGTCCGAAGGCAACACCGTTCTGCTGCTCGGCTCGTTCGGCTATCAGAACGGCGGTATTCAGATCGCCAAGCGCAACCGCGATGTGTCGATCATCCACGCCTCGGGCTTTATGGTCGAGCCGAACTTTGCCCCCTTCACCGCCAAATACTGGCAGGGCACGTACCTGATGGGGATGGCGGCCGCATCGCTGACCAAAACCAGGAAGATCGGCTGCGTTGGCGCGTTTGCGATCCCGGAACTGATCACCTCGATCAACGCCTTCATGCTGGGCGCGCTGTCGGTCGATCCCGAAATCACCATGAGCGTCGTTTGGGTGAACAGCTGGTTCGACCCCGCGTCGGAACAGGAAGCGGCCAAGGCGTTGATTTCGCAGGATGTCGACATCCTCTTCTCGAACGCGCAGGACACACCGTCCGTGATCGCCGTCGCGGAAGAGGCCGGGGTCTATGCGTACAACCTCAACTCCTCGATGAAGAAATACGCGCCGAGCAAATATCTTGGCGTCGTCGGCACCGATTGGGGCCCGCACTTCAAGCGTCTGGTCGATGGTCATGTCGCAGGCAATTTCCCCGGAGCGAATTACTGGCTGGGCATGGAAGACGACGTGGTCTTTACCGCCGACTGGAACCCGGACATCCCGGCTGACATGATTGCGCAGATCGAAGCCAAGCAGGCCGAAATCGCCACCGGAGACTTTGTCGTCTTCAAAGGCCCGCTCACCGATCAAGCTGGTGCGGAGCGTGTTGCGGACGGCGTTGCCATGACGGATGACGAGATCATCAGCATGGACTGGCATGTGGCTGGCGTCACCACGCCGCTGCCGTCGTGAGCCAGCCTGCGCTGCTGAGGCTTTCAAAGGTCTCCAAGCGCTACGGCACGGTTCAGGCCAATCATCATATCGACCTCGAGGTTCATTCGGGGTCGATCCATGCCGTGTTAGGCGAAAACGGGGCAGGAAAATCTACCCTGATGAAGCTCATCTACGGGGTCGAACAGCCGGATTCGGGCCATATTTACTGGAACGGGCAAGAGGTTCATCTTGCCCGACCATCGGACGCGCAAGCGCTGGGCATCGGAATGGTGTTTCAGCATTTCTCGCTCTTCGAGACGTTGAGCGTCGTGCAGAACGTGTCGCTGATGATCCCCGGCAAACCGGCCGAATTGGCGCAGAAGATCACCGGTTTGGGCGACCAGTTCGGGCTGTCCGTCGATCCGCACGCGATGGTGCATCGGCTGTCGGTAGGCGAACGCCAGCGGGTCGAGATCATTCGCTGTCTGCTGCTCAACCCCAAGCTTTTGATCCTCGACGAGCCAACCTCGGTCTTGCCGCCGCAAAGCGTGCGCCGCCTGTTTGAGACCCTGCGCAAGTTACAGGCCGAGGGCATGGCGATCCTGTTCATCTCGCACAAGCTGGATGAGATCCGGGAGCTGTGCGACACCGCCAGCGTTCTGCGCGGTGGGGAGGTGACGGGTCGCGTCGATCCTCGCGAACATGATGCGCGGTCGCTGGCGCAGCTGATGATCGGGCGCGAGATGCCGAATGTCGCCCATGCAGCACCACGCCCGCCGGGGGAGGAACGGCTGCGTCTCAATGCGCTGAGCCATCCGCGTGCCAGCAGGTTTGGCACCGCGCTGGACGGCATCGACCTCAAGCTGCGCAGCGGTGAGATTATCGGCATCGCGGGCATTTCCGGCAATGGGCAGCAGGAACTGGCTGCGCTCATCTCGGGCGAAACCCGTGCACATGAACCCGGCATGATCGAAATCATGGGCAAGAAGGTCGGGCACCTTGGCCCGATGGCGCGGCGCAAGCTGGGCTTTGCCTTTGTCCCCGAAGAACGGTTAGGGCGCGGGGCGGTGCCCGAGATGTCCTTGGCCGACAACAGCCTTCTGACGGCGCATAGCCGCAACATGCTGTCGCGCGGGTTCATCAAGCGGGCCGCTGAACGCGCGTTTACACGAGAATGTATCCAAGCCTTTGACGTGCGCACGCCGGGACCTGACGCCGAGGCTGGCGCAATGTCGGGTGGGAATTTGCAGAAGTTCATCCTCGGGCGCGAAATCATGCTGAACCCCGATGTGATGCTCGTGTCACAGCCAACATGGGGCGTCGACATCGGGGCCGCGACCGCGATCCGCCGCCGTCTTCTCGACATGCGCGATCAGGGCTGCGCGATCCTCGTGTTTTCCGAGGAAATGGACGAATTGTTCGAGATCTGCAGCAAGCTCCATGTGCTTCATAAAGGGCATCTGTCGCCCGCCCTGGACGCGGCCGAGACCACACCGCAAGAGATTGGTCGTTACATGATTGGGGCTGAAACGTGAAACTCCGATTGATCCGCCGCGACTCCGCCTCGCGCCTTGCGATGTTCACCGCGCCCGTGCTTGCGCTCGTGCTCACCTGTCTCGCAAGCCTTGTCCTTTTTGCAGCCCTTGGCAAACCGGCAGGTGCGGCGCTTCATGCTCTGCTGCTCAAGCCGTTTCTGAGTTGGTACAGTTTTTCCGAAGTCCTTCTGAAGATGGCGCCTTTGTTGCTGATCGCCCAAGGTCTGGCCATCGGGTTTCGCGCCAACGTGTTCAACATCGGGGCGGAAGGCCAGTTCATCGTCGGCGCTCTGTGTGCCTCATCCTTGCCGGTCTATTTTCCGGACGGCGATTTTCCGATGATGCTGCCTGCAATGATCGCGTTCGGCGCGTTGGGGGGCACGGTTTACGCTTTGATCGCAGCCGCTTTGCGCACGCGCTTTGGGGCGTCCGAGATCCTTGTCACGCTGATGATGGCACTGATCGCGGTGCAGATCCTGAACTACCTGCTGCTGGGGCCGTGGAAAGACCCGCGCGGGTTCAATTTCCCGCAGACGGTGATGTTCCCCGACAATGCGATGCTGCCGATCCTGTTCGACGGGACACGCACTAACATTTCGCTGCTCTTTGCGCTGCTGGCGAGCGTTTTTGCTTACCTGATGATGCAGCACCACTTCCGGGGTTACCAGTTGCGCACGGCGGGCCTTGCACCGCGCGCCGCGCTTTATGCCGGGTTTTCCGCGCCGAAGATGGTCTGGCTGGGGCTGGGACTGGGTGGTCTCGCGGCGGGCATCGCCGGTGCGAGCGAGGTCGCCGGGCCGCTGGGTCAACTCCAGCGCTCGGTCACGTCAGGCTACGGCTATGCGGCGATCATCGTCGCCTATGTGGGCGGGCTGAACCCGCTGGGGATCATCGCATCGAGTTTTCTGATTTCAGTGATCTATATCGGCGGCGACAGCGCGACCGTCTCCGCCGGCCTGCCCGTCGCGGCGGTCGAGGTGTTTCAGGGATTGCTCCTCTTCTTCTACCTGCTGACCTTCACCCTGATCCGCTTCCGGATCGAGATCGACCGCAAGGTGCCGGCATGAGCGGGCTGGAGTTTCTGCTGGCGGGAACACTGGCCGCATCGCTGCCGCTGCTGCTGGCGGCATTGGGCGAGATGGTTGTCGAAAAGACCGGGCTTCTGAACCTCGGGCTTGAGGGGATGATGGCCATTGGCGCGGCGATTGCCTTTATCTGCGTCTATCATACCGGGTCGCATGTGGTCGGATTTCTGGCTGCGGCACTGGTGAGCACGGTGATTGCCATGCTGTTTGCCTTTCTCGTGATCGGCGCGCGCGCCAACGAAGTGGCGGCTGGGTTGGCGATCGGCGTTCTGGGCTTGGGTCTGTCTGCGCTGTTCGGGAAGACCTATGAAAGCCTCACCATCAAAGGGCTGCCAAAGATTGACATTCCGGTTCTGTCAGACATCCCCGTCATAGGGCCAACTCTGTTGACACAAGACATCGTCGTGTGGCTGGCCATCGCGGGAACAGTTGCGCTCTGGTGGGTCCTGAACCGGACAAAGCTGGGCCTGATTATCGCAGCGGTAGGCGAAAACGCTGATGCGGCGCGGTCCATCGGCTATCCGGTGATGATGATCCGTCTGGTTGCCGTCGCCTTTGGCGGTGCCATGTGCGGTATTGCAGGGGCGTATGCGTCAACGGTTTACACACCACTTTGGGCCGATGGCATGATCGCCGGGCGGGGCTGGATCGCTCTGGCGCTGGTGGTCTTCGGAACGTGGCAGACTGGGCGAGTGGCCTTTGGCGCACTGCTTTTCGGTATCCTGTCTTTGGGCGAGCTGACAGCCCAGGCGATGGGAGTGGGTCTGCCCTCGCAAGTGCTGTCGAGCTTGCCGTATCTGGTCACCATCCTGATGCTTGTGGTTATCTCGCGGCGACGGTCTGGTCTGATCTGAACGTAGGTAATGGCGCGCGAATGACCCGACCCATGATTGGGTCAGTGAGCGTCGGGACCCGTTTCAAGTCTGCGCGTTCAATCAGGCAGTCGGCAACAGCCTTGCTGATCGGTTGGCCAGTCTGGTCTTCGACGAACAGCCATTGCCCGGCGGGGTTGATTTCGAGGAACACCTCCTCGCCGTTCGGGCGGCGACGGAAGTCGATCGCGCCATAGGTAAGGTCGAGCGCTTGCATCAGCTTTCGGATGCCCGCCTCGGTTTCCGGGGCCAGCGTGGTGGGTGTGATCGCCACATTCATGTCCATCCGGAAATCGACGCGATAGGCTGCCTTCTGGCTGTCGATGGCTGCGGCGAAAATCTTGTCGCCCACAACGGTCACACGCAGGTCGCAGGTGGCCTCAATGTATTCCTGAAAAATCACCGGCGCGTATTTGACGGCGTCGATCTTGTCCAACTCTTCCGCCTTCAGAAGCCGCGTCTCGCGCCAGGCATCCTCGCTGCCCTGGAAGGGTTTGTAGATGGTCCGGTCCACGCCTTCGCGGTCGATGAACGCGCGGGCGGCGTCGGGATCGGTGGTGATGAGCGTGCGCGGTACGGTCAGGCCAACCGAGCGCGCCACATCAAGCTGCCACGCCTTCCGGCTGGCATCCTGATCGCGGCTTGGCACATTGATCCACTTCGCATCAAGCGATAGCCACAGCCCCTGGATCGCCTCGTCCACCTCGCGAATGGCGAAATGATCGAGCACGGGATCGGTCACGTCCGGGTGCATGCCGTAAGGCTGCGGTCGGCGCCACCAGACAGAGGACACCTTCGACAGATCAATCGTCCGGCCCCGATACTGCATCAAACGGCGGGACGAAGACTGACCCGCTTCGAAGATCAGGTGCGCGTCCTTGGGGAAATCGGCAAGGTTGAGCAGAGTGGCGGTGTGACCGCTTTCGGCGATGTGCTGCATCACGTGGCGGGCATGAACATCGTCGTCACTGGAAAGAATGAGGATCATGGGAAATCTCCGGTTAAGGGGCGTTGGAAAGGGCCGCGAAGGCCCTTTCCTGAGGCGATCAGTTTTGGGGATCGTCGAACAGCGCTTCGATCTCGGCCATCTCGGTCAGGATCTGTTCTGCCATCGCTGACAGCTCCTCGTAATAGACGACAAGCTCTTCGATCTGCTGCGCCTCGGCATCGCCGGTATAGGTCTGCTGGAGACCCGCCATCGCTCCCGATGCGTGATGTGGCGTTGCCATGACGAATGGCATCGCCCCTGCTTCGCCCAGGCGCCCACCGCGCAAGCCGCCAAACCGATCCGGGATGCGGTCCGAGAACTGCTTGTCGAGACCGCTGACCTTGCGGTCGCCGATGGGGTCTGTGCCTTGGTCCAGAATGGCGCTGGTGCCGCGATCAGCGATGATGTTGGTGCCTTGGTCCATCAGCACATTGGTCGGCCCGCGATCATCAAGGATGCTCGTCGGCCCCCGGTCCAGAACAACGCTGGTGGGCACCCGGTCGTCAATGATCGACGTCGGACGCAAATCGCGCAGGACGTTGGTGGGACCCCGGTCGTCGAGGATGCTGGTCGGGCGTTTGTCCAGAATGACATTCGTCGGCGGACGGTCGAGGTGCGGCAGCGAATGGATCTGATCATCGCGGATAGTGGTCAGGCGATCTGATTGCACGGTGGTGAGCCGATCCGCGACTGTGTTGGTCAGGATATCGCGGATCGTGTTGGTATGCGCCCCGATCGCCTGAATGGTCGGAGACGCTGCACGAACGCGCGTGATCCGCACACCAAAGTTCGACCCAGTCATCGCCGCGTTGCAGCCGCCATTGGTGTGGATGCCGACGATGCAGCCATCGCTGGCGCGCAGGATGCCGGACCCGGAATTGCCCCCCAGCGTGTCGATGTCGTTATACCGAACGCGGAAGTCCTCGAAGCTGGTGATGGGCCCCGCTTCGATCCGCTTGGGTTGCCCGGCGGGGTGGCCGATGATGCAGATCATATCGCCCTGGTTGCCATCGTCTTCGGCAAGGCGGGTGACGCCGAACTGCTGGCCGGGATTGCCGGACAGACGGACGATGGCAAAGTCGAGACCATCAAGACGGTATTCAATCAGCTCTTCCACGGCAAAGGACACCGGGCTTTGCAGGACGCCATTGCTGTCGACCTGGAAATTGAACTCCACATTCATCCGTGTGGCGATTTCCTGTGACGAGATGATGTTGTTGGTGCCGTTGATACGCGGCCGGTTCCAACCGCCGCCGGTCTGGTCAAAGCAATGGCCTGCCGTCAGGAACAGGTTCTCGGTGATCAGCGTACCGGTGCACCACCGCTGCCCCGCGACATTGCCCGGATTGGTGTAGACGCTGGCAAGATTGGTGTGCCAGCGCAGCACGCCGACCGGCCCCTGATGGGTGTCGACAAAGGCGCGGGTGACGCCAAGGCTGCCGTCATATTGCTCCACCGGCTGGCTGTCGTCGGTGGTGCCGCATATCGTTTCGCGGATGTCGCCATATTCAAGCCGATCCGGCGTGAGAGACTCTTCGGTCATCTTCTTTTTGAGGATTTCGATGTCACCGAGGTTCGGAACGAATACCGGATCATTTGGGCTGTCCTGCACGTGGCCGACGCCCTCTTTCTTTGATTTAGCCATGTCTGAATTCCTTGTTGAAATAAGGTCTGAAATTGCGACCGGTTCGTTGATCCGAAGCGAACCAACCTGGCCCGGTCGCGTGCCAGCCAGAGGCGCCGCCCCTAGGACGAGGTTGAAAAAGGGGGGTGGTCTGGAACTCCGATGGAAATGTCGAAACGCAGCGGAATGGTGATGCCCGCCACCTGGGTCGTCGGTGCAGGTCTCGTGTCCCGCGCGGGGGAGGCAGGCGCACGTTCATTGGTGCCAGAGGACGGCATTTTGAAGCCGCCGCTGTGAACCGCATCACGGCCCACGGCGAGCACCTCTTCGACCAGTTCTGCGCCCGCCGTGCCGTCGCGGGACATGCGGTCCGCAACGGTCTTCAGATGCGCCACAAGGCGCGACACGCGGATGCCTTCGTTCGCGATCCACTTGACGGTTTTCATCTCGGGATCGGCAGACGGGTTCCAGATGCCGCCATCCACGGTCACGTAATGTCCGGACTCGGTCTGGTCGGGCACGCCCGAGTGGTGAAGCGCCACCACCTCCCAGAGATCGCTGAACACAGGCGCGCCGGACGAGCCGGGCTGTGTGTCGCCGGTGTAATGCGCCACATGGTCGTTGTCGGGGGGCAGGGCGGTGAGCAGGCTTTCGCGGAACACGACCTGTTTCCGGCCCGCCAACGGGTGCTGGATGATGTTGACGGGCTGACCCTTGCGGATCTTGCCCTCGACACCGATCAGCGGCAGATGCCCGAAATCCTCAAGGCTGACGCCATCCTCGCTCACCGGTGCCACGGCAACGATGGCCATGTCGAGACGTTCGTTGGCATGGAAAAGGCGTTGGGGTTCCAGTGTGAAGCAGTGGCTAGTGGTCTGGCGGCTGTCGATCTCCAACTCGTAGCGGAACTGCACGGACGCGCGGCTTGCCGCATGATTGTTTTGCAGAACATGGTGGTTGGTCATCAGAACGCCCGGTGCAATCAGGAAGCCGGTGCCAAACCCTTGGCCGGTCGAAGTGGACACGATCCGTCCAACCGCTTTTGCAGCCACAAGGGCGCGTTTGATGAACATGACCGACAGGAATTCTTCGGCCTCGCCGATCACCCGTTCGAGGATCGCTGCAGTTGCTCCGGTCGGAGTCCGAACGCCGGGTGTTTTGGTTTCCAGACCCTCCAGCGCGGTCTCAAGCTCGCGGCTGAGCTTGCGGCCCTGTCCATTGGCGCTGGCTGCGTCCACCATAGTAAGCAGACGGCGGGTGTAGGCGTCGATCCGTTCCGGGGTTTCCGCGCTGAGCGGCCGTGCTTCATGCTGCGACTGGAGCACCGACTTGCGCTCTGCATCCGATGCTTTCCAGCGCAGGCTTGCCGCATCGACAACGGCCCGAGGATAGGCGCTTTGATCGGTCGCGGGCGCGTCCGAGATGATCGCGCCTGCTGGCTGTTCGATATCGGCGCGCGCCGACAGGAACGATCCTGCGAAATCGGTTTCGCGCAGGGGGGGCAGCGCCGACAGGGTCTCTAGCCGCAGATCCGCGCTGGTCACATCCGGCATCGCAGCCTCGACTGTGCGAAGACGTGGCGTGCTGTCCAGCGCATGGGTCGCACCCGTTCCAATCAGATCGATCGTGCCCGCAATCACGTCAGAGCGGTTGCACAGCCAACCATGCGCGCCTTCGGTATAGTACCGGGCGACATCGCCCATTTCCGCCAGATCGCGCGGCACGGTTCCGTCGCCGTCAAACGACCGGTGATAAGTAAAACCACCCGCGGTCTTGGCCGCGCTGATCACGGTGTCTTCGCCCGTGCCGATGATCTGGTGAAACCGAGTATCGGGTTCGGGCAGGTCGTCGCGTCCCAGTCTGGCGGCACGCAGGGCATTGGCGGTTGGGGGTATCGCGCCGTTGGGCCAGAAACCGCGCGCGAAAAAGGTCTCTTCCGGGCGCTTGTCCGGCGAAGGCATCATCTCGACCAAACCGGGAAAGCCGCGCAGAAACTTGTCGACAATCGTCTTGCGGTCATTGGTCAGATCGGCAAAGCCCAATGGGCCAAGCATGTCGTGGCTGAGGTCAAACACCTGCACCGGCGCATAGGAACCGTTGTTTGGTGTGCCGATGGTCACAACGCGCGAGATCAGGGACCCGTCCACGTCCTCTGCCGCCATCTGCCGGGCAACCAGACCACCCATCGAATGGCAGACCAGCGACACGTCGGTGAGGCCGCGATTGCGGATCCGGTCGATCAGCATCTTTCCGGCGACAGCAGATGATTGCCGCCAGTCGAATGGCATGAATTCGGTGTCAAAACCCGCCAGCGTCAGGCGCAGTTTCATCCGCAGATATGGGGCGAGGACAGTTCCCGTGGCGGCGACCGTCGCGCCCCATTTCAGCTTGGCAATGCCCCCGGCGGCAAGATCGGTGGGGTCGATCCAGACCAGATCAGCCTGTCCGTTGCGGATCGCACTGAGCCGCGATCCCATGATGCCGGGAAGAATGAAAACCTTTCGACGACGGGCCTCGAACAGCGGTGCTTCGCGTACGGCATCCTGCGCGAGATGCGACAGGTCATCGTAGAGCGCATCTCCGAATTCGGCGCGCAGGGTTGCCTCGTGTTTGCCGGTGCGCAGAAAGGTCTCAACCTGAAAGTCGTCAAAAGGCAGCATGATGTGCTCCTGTCGCAAAGGGGAAAGGGTGGCCGGTCCCCGGGAGGAAAGGACCGGCCGGGGCGGTCAGGCGAGGACCGCCGCAAAGCGCATCCAGCGTTCGATCGTGTCGATCGGGTCGCCATCGGGAGTGCGCAAAGGGCTTTGTTCGGGCGAGAATTCCCGTGACAGTGCCGAGTCCGCATCGTCCATCAGTGCCCCGATGAAGGTGGCGGCGACGATCCAGCTGCCCATCTCACCGAGGCCGGGGCCAGCTGTGCCCTCGGCTTCAGCAAGGCAGTAGAACCAAAGCGGGGTGGCGCTGTTGAAGGCGTGACCGTCGAGGAAGGCTGTAAGCTCGGGCTTGTTGTCGAGCCATGCCCGGACATCCGTCTGCGGATCGCTGGTGACCGCGCCGATGCTTTTTAGATGGGCGTGCAAGGCTTGGCCGGTTGGCAGGCGCAGGCTCTTACCACGACGCAGATTGCGGCGGGCAAGGTTCCGGAAGAGGGCACGCAACGCAGCCCCGTCTGGCGTGCCTGTGTCGAAATCTCCGCCTTCGTTCGCCATATCGCCCAAGGGCGGCGCGATCACGGTATCTACCGCGCGCGCCACGCGCTGCGGGCCGCCATCGGCAAAGCTGGCATCGGGTGTTACGAACCGCGCCCAGTCGATGACCCAGTTCTTGGGGATGTTGTTCAGGTTCAACCCGAACCGCGCCCCGATCCCGCCGCCACCAGTGAAGGCGAAGATCTGATCAAAGGGGGCCGTACCGTTGGGGCGGCCAAACGTACGGTTGTAGTCGTAGATATTGCGGACCATCGAATGGCCGAACCGGAACGCCGCGACCGAGAATTCCAGTGGGATCACGTTGCCCACGACACGCCCCGGATTGCGCGCGGCATAATCGGCGCGGAAGGCGTCGTAATGCGCATTGCGAGTGTCGAGGATGCGGCTCACGACCGCTGGGTCGCAGATGTCCTTGAGATAGCCATGCACGACCAGCCACTGGTAATGCAGCTTGGTCAGGGATTTGGCCGCGTCGAAATCGGCAATCCAACCAGTGTCGTTCTGGGTCAGGAAATCCACCACCTTGTTGTGAAACCGCAGAAAGCTCAGATGGAATTGCGCGATGATGATGTTTTCGTCGTTGCGCATGTCGCCGATCAGCGCACGCTTTTGCAATCCGGCTTCGAACTTGGCAAATGCGTCGTCGCTCATCTGTGCGCGGGCAATGTCGAGCGCGGCATCTCGGACCTTTTGCTCGACCTGGTGAAAGCGCGGCAGGTCGCGGTGCGGATCCAGCGTGTCGTCGGGCAGGGGGCCGGGTTCGACCGCTGTCCCGACGCGCATCTTGGCGGTGTGGATCGGGTGGCGCAGGCCGGTGCGCAGGACGGACGCTGCATGTTGAATGGATGGGTCTGAAAACGTGCCGACAGGCAGCCCGCCATAGACCGAGTCGAGGTCAAAGCGCGGCGTGCGCGCGTTCTTGAGTTGACGTTCGATCTCTTCGCCCGTTGCCTTGGGTGTCGGGTCGTCAATGCCGGTCAGATCGCTTTCGCGGTCGGTGCGGGCGGTCAGTTCGTGATCAAGGAACTGCCCCCAATAGGTCAGGACCGGTGCCAATGCGCCATCAGGCGTGGCATCTACAGTATCGACATCGGGCACCATGAGGTCGCCCAGTTGGTCGAGATCGGCGTCCGGTACGGCGGGCAGGTATTGGCTGGCGTCGCCACCGGGAGGCAGCAGAAAGCCGAAATCGGCGGCTTCGTCCACGGCGATTTCACCGTCGGCGGGGCGCAGTGCCTCAAGCAGTTGGGGTTTTTCGGTGAGTGCGCGTTTCGCCTGCGCCCCACCGTGTGATTGCATTTGGAACGTCATCGTCTTTACTCCGAAGGATCGTGCGCGGCAGGGGCAGCAGCCGCTCGACACGATCCAAAGGGTAAAGAGATGGTTGACGTAAGGTGAGTGAGGACGCTGTGAACGCGTTTTTCACACCCCGATGAACGGCTGCTCCTGTGGGTGTTTCGGTGCGGTGCCGCAGACGGGAGGCACCCTGTAAGGCCCTGTTCTGGCGAGGGTCCTGGCGTCTGGCGTGATGCCGGGATACAGCTCTGTAAAGCCCTGCCGCGCGGGGTGACCTGCGATGAAGTTCAGCGCGATCAACCGCGTTGCCGTGGCCGCGGCCGCACTGGTGCCTATGATCCGTGCACCCGATCCAGACAGCACACCGATCGAGGGCAAGCCGGGTCTGAACCAACCTTGATCCGCCGTGGCTGTCGCGGCGGGTAGATTGGCATCGACAACTGCGCCACCCTGTGCGTCGACCTTTATCGACGCGCTGCCGCTGTAACCTGAAGGTTTGAGCGTGGTTTCCATGTAGCCCGCGATGCGGAACACAGACGGCGCAGTGCCGATGCCATTAAGGCAGCCAAACCCACGGACCGGGGTCAGGGCTGGTGGTTCGAACACATGAGGCGGTGTTGGGTGGGAGAGGTCGACCAGATAGCTTTGCTGGCCGCCGGTGCCCAACTGCGTCGGATCGTCGTCACGCTGTACCCAGACGTCAATATGTTCACCTGTGCCAAGCGGGTCGGACCCCGTGTCGATCCTGACCGTCCACAGCCCCACTGGCGTGCGCCGTCCAACACCAAGGTTCCCGGCGGTCGGGATCATCGCCAGCATCACGCGCCAGCGGTTGCCCTGATGTTTGTCTGCAGACAGCTGACCGATGTTCTTGCCGCCGATTTCGAGTTCAACGAACTGACGGGGATCACCGTCTTTGAGCAGGGGATCAGCCTTGACCGAGATGCTTTGCTGCAACTCCGGCGGATATCCGGCTGGCGGGGTCACGGTGACTGTCCAGCCCTGCGGATCGCGATCCGGTGGCAGCCAGATTTCCAGATAGCTCGACGTGCGGTCGTCGGGCTTGAGCTGCCAGCCAAAACTGACCGCGCCGTCCTCCACATCCCGGTGCGCAAACCGTGCATGCATGTCATTGGCAAAGTTGTTGCCCGTCGGCATGACCAGTTCCGTGCAGGGCTGAACCTTGCGCCGATCCGTGATCAGAGCTTCGACCGCGCGTTCGAAACTTGATTGCCCGTCATGGCGATTGGCGCTCCAGCCGTAGCTGAAATTGATCACCAGCGGAATCTCCGGGCAGGTGTACGCCTGCGCGATCATGCGGGCGCGGTTGAAGATGTACTCAATCGCGCTGAGCATCATCATTTCCTTGCCAAAGCCTGACGTGTCCCAGGCGATGGTGTTGGGCAGTTGTACGGCGATCACGGCTGCATCGTCGGGCAGGTCTGTGGCACCCACGTATGGGTCATTCCCAGCGGCAATCCCGGCGATATGTGCGCCATGGGTGGCGTGGTGCATGAGCACGGTGTCCACTTCAGGCAGATCGGCGTCGATGGCATGGGCCGCCTTGTAGGCGCGGATCTCCTGATCGCCAAACTGCGTGCGCAACTGGTCGATCCGGGTGCCGGTGATTTCGCAGCCGAAAGGAACGGCGGCTGATGTATCCGCCCGCGCGGCCTGCAGCCAACACAGGTTGATCCGCGTGTCGCCCGCCGCGTCGCGGAAGGCGCGGTGCAGGAATGGAATACCGTCATCGATCACACCGATGATGACGCGGGGTTTGACCTTGGGCTTTTGCCAGCCTTCTGGCGTGGCGTTTGGGTCGTAGGTTGCGGGCCAGGTTACAGGATCAATCGGCATGTTGAGCCTGTAGCGCGTCCCGTTCAGCGCATGCAGGCAGCGCGCCAGTTCGGCGTCGTCCTGCGCCGGGTCGGCGTCCGGGGTCAGCGCCTTGTTCCACATGGCAAAGGGCGTGACGTCAGGATTGTCCTTCCAGAGCGGCGGAACGCGGATTTCGACGTCATCCGTGCTTGCAAGCATACCCTCACCTTCCATCAGCGCGGTGATGTGGCTCGACGGACCTTTGCGAATGGACGGGAACGCGAAGGGGCGTCCGAGGTCTTCGGAGAAGATCCAGCGTTCATAGGGACCGGTATACTTGTCGATCCGGTCGTCATCATGTCGGTGCGGGAACATGGCTCAGACCTTCTGCGCTTCGGCCACGGCCCCGGACCAGAGCCACGAAAACGCAGGCTTGGCCGTGAGCGTTGCAGAGGCCCCAGTCGCGGTCAGCCCTTTCGTCGCTGCGATAGCAGGATCGCGCTGGTCTTCATCGAAAAAGTCGTGATCGCCCGCGCTGTAGGCCAGTTCCGCAACCGGCGCGCCCGCACCTGCGCGGTTCAGCACAACCTGACCAACGATCCGGCCAAGCGCAGCACCTGCCCAGCTGTCGATGGGATAATGCACACCCGCGACGGTCCGGTTGACCGCAATGCGTTCCGCCAGACCGCGCAGCGCCTTGATGCGCTGCTCGCCGTCCGAAAGGCTGTCCCAAGCGGTCACCAAGGCTTCAAGCACGGTCAGCACGGCATAGGCCTCGGTCGCATGGGCCGACGGGAAGCTGCCATGGCCCGGTGTCGGGATCATCGGCATCAGTCGTGCGTCGAGTTGATCGGGGCGGCGGATGGCGAGGTGGTTTTTCACGATCATCGCGGTGTGCGCTGCCGCCACTTGCGTGGCCGTGATCAACTCAAAGGTCTTCTTGTTCTGGGCGCTGTGCAGACCAAGCATCATCGCGAAATAGGCGGTTGGAAAGCCAAGCTGCGATGTGATCTCGGCGGTGCGTTCTGCGCGCAGTGTGGCGTAGTCCGACACCAGACGGCATTGCGACCGCAACAGGGTGGTCGCAGGGCGGTCGAGCGTCAGAAAGGTCGTGCCGTCAAAAGACAGTGCCACGCGGTCGGGTGCGCCGCCGGCGCCGACCATTGCATTCGACCCGATGCCCGCGAGGTATTCGCTGACATAGAGCGATCCGCGCACCCATGTGGCCAAGCCGTTAAGATTATTTGGATCAGAAAACCCCAGTTCTTTGTCGGTCGGCGTTGTGCCGTCTTCGGTCAGGTGCCGCAAACCTTCGGCTGTGGTCTGAAGACCGTGGGTTGTCATGGGGTCGTAGCCGCCGGGGTCTTCGCTTCCCAGAAAGCCGCCCAGTCCCGTGAAGTTCGTTCCACCCCCGAAGCCGCCAAAGCCTCCGAACCCACCAAATCCGCCGAAGCCACCAAAGCCGCCGAACCCGCCAAATCCACCATATTGTGCCATGAGATGTATCCCTTGTTTGAAATTGCCTTAAGAAAGTCCCGCCTCTGCCAAAGCCGAAATCACCAGCTTCCCGGTTTTGCTGTCAGCGGACGGGTGTGTCTTGCGATAATCGTCGAGACTGAAATACGGGAACCGCCGCAGTAAATCTTGCGCGGTCTCGCGCGCCTCGGCTCCGCGATCCAGCGCATGGAGCGCCGCAATCCGCGTTCTCAGTGTTGAAATATGCCGATCATTCGATTCAAGTGACCGGTCGGCAAGTTCGAGTGCTTTTTGATAGTCGCCACCTGCCAGATGAGCAGAGCTTGCCAGACTGTCGAAATAGTAACCGAATGGATCAATCGGTGACAGGTCGCGCGCCGTCGTTGTGGCGCGAATGGCGGATTGGCCTTCGTCCCGGAAGGCCATCAGCGACCCGCGCAACAGCCAGGACAGGCTTTCACTTGGGTTGATGTCCTGCGCGGCGCTGTAGCGGCGCTCGGCGACATCCATGTTCTTGAGGATATTGCCGTTGACGAACCCGTCGATGGTCAGGCCGAAGCTTGACTGGGGATCAAGATCCAGCGCCCGAGCGGTGCAGTCCAGCGCCTTTTGCGTGTCGCCCTGACGGTCGGTGCTGTAATTCTTGAAGATGCTGAGAACGTACCATTTGCCCAGCCACGCAAAGACATGCGGGTTGGCTGGCGCGCGGGCGGCCGCTTCGTCCAGGAATTGCCGGGCGCGCAGGAAATCCCCCAGCTTGGGGTGATGCATGGCCGTTGCTCCGGCGATCAGCAGCTTATGGTTCGGCAGTTCGGGAAGCGGGGTTTGGCATCCCGCGTGCAGGGTCGTTTCCGCGATGGCACGCCCGACCGATTGCACCACGTTGACCAACCATCCCGAAGCTTCTTGCGAGAAATGCGCCATTGGGCAGGACAGGTGCCTGTTCCACAGCAGCGTGCCGCTGCACACATCTGTGAAATCAAGATCCGCAATCAGCGTGTCGCCCTGTCGCCGCATGCTGCCCGTCAGCAGGTAATCCACGTCAAGCGTTTCGCGCAGGTTCACGATGTCGATAAAGCGCTGCGACATTGCCCGTCCGGACAGATGTGAAATGACCGACAGAAGGCTTGAGCGCGACATCATGCGGCTGGTCTCTTCGGCGATCCAGTCGCCCGCGATGGCAAGCTCTGCATCGCCCGGCGGTACGGTCAGTGGCAATGCACAGACACGCGGCCTGATCCGCGTTGGCCCGCGCTTGTTCGAGATGAAGCACAGGGCCTTCACAGAACTGGGATCCGCCCGGATGCTGTCACGCCACGCAAGGAACGAAGGCTCGCGGACATTCAGATCGTCAAGGAACGGGCCGTCCGAGGGATGGCCGATCACCTTGACAAGGGACATGTCGATTTCGATTTCCTTGTTCGTGACGGTCAGAATTCTGTCGAAATCGTCACCCAGGATCTTGCGAAGGTCGGACAGGGCACGGCGCAGGTTCTGATGGCCGCTTTCGTAATCGGCAAATCCCCAGAGCGTTTCCTGCAGAAAGCTGCGCGAGCGGCGATTGAGCGGGGCCGTCACCAACAAGGCAAAGAACGCACGATGCTTGGCACCCGTGATTTCCTGCGCAGGCGCATCAGCGTGCCGCAGCACACACGATCCGAATAAGGAAATCTCAAGCCCTGCGGCCACCTTAGCCTCTCCCGTCATATGGGAGAGTTATGGCTGAATCTGGTGTCTGGGCGGTTTGAATGACGGCGGTGCATCTGGTTGGTTTGTTGTTGCGACACAAGCCACCATCCAAAGGAGCACCACCATCATGGACGACGCTACCATCATCGATTTTGCGGGTCGA
>NZ_JAEPMO010000033.1 GCF_017643905.1 Marivita sp. | reverse complement strand
CATCCGCAAGGCATGGGCCGCAGGTGCCAAGGTTGCGCTGATCGGAGAGCCGGTCGATCTGACCTATGACTACATCCACCTTGGCACGGGCCGCGACGCGCTGGCCAAACTGGCCGAGATGGATCATTCCGACAAACATGGCGTGCCAGGTGTGATGATCATCGGGCAAGGCGCGTTGCGCGAAGCCGATGGCGCGGCTGTTCTGGGCACAGCCATGGCGACTGCTGAGGCGGGTCAGTCGAAATTCATGGTGCTCCACACCGCCGCGTCCCGCGTGGGTGCGATGGATGTGGGGTGCATCACCGAAGGCGGTATGGACAAGGCCATTGAAGGCGCAGAGTTGATCTACAACCTTGGCGCGGATGAGGTCGAAATCGCGGCTGGTCCGTTTGTGATCTATCAGGGCAGCCACGGCGACCGGGGTGCGCATCGCGCCGACATCATCCTTCTCGCTGCTGCCTATACCGAAGAGCAGGGTCTGTTCGTGAACACCGAAGGCCGGCCGCAACTGGCGCTGCGCGCCGGGTTTGCACCGGGTGAGGCCAAGGAAAACTGGGCGATCCTGCGGGCCTTGTCGGCTGAACTGGGCGCAACGCTGCCCTTCGACAGCCTTGCGCAGCTGCGTCAGGCTTTGGTCAAGGACGTGCCGCATCTGGCGATGATCGACCAAGTGCCGGAAAACGAATGGCAAGCGGAGCCGGCGGGCAAACTGGGCAACGCGGATTTCCGCAATGTCATACAGGATTTCTACCTGACTAACCCGATCGCGCGCGCCAGCAGTTTGATGGCGGAACTCTCTGCGGGGGTGAAAGCCCGCAAGGACACCAAGATCGCGGCGGAGTGAGCAGGGTGCGCCACTTGGCGGTCATAACACCCGTTGCTTTTGCGATGGTAGGCGGTTTGTCGGGCTGCGATGCCGCGCAACCCTCGGTGACGCGCTTTGCGCCGGAGTATCAGGGTGTGCAGACCACATTGCTCGACGGGGATCTAGTTAAGTTCGACGTGGCGATGCGCGGTGCGCGGGGCGCGTCGGACGTTGAGGATTATGCCGAATGCGCGGCTGCGCAATACGCGCTGATCCGGGGTTACGGTTTTGCGCGGCATTTGCGCACAAATGTATACGAAGAGGCTGGCCTCTGGCGAGGAGATGCGGTTTACACCATCTCGCCGGCGCTGCCCCGTGGGGTGCGGACCATCGACGCCGAAGTCGTGACCGCCTCCTGCGTTGAAAACGGAATACCGATGGTTTGAGGACGTGATGGCTGACTTCTTTACCACCCCCCTTGGGATCGGCGTGATCATCGTCGCACAGTGTCTTGCGGTACTGGGCTTCGTAATGGTCAGTCTTCTCTTCCTCGTCTATGGCGACCGGAAAATCTGGGCGGCTGTCCAGATGCGGCGCGGACCGAACGTTGTCGGCGCTTACGGCCTGCTGCAAACCGTTGCGGACGCGCTGAAATACGTCGTCAAGGAAGTGGTCGTGCCTGCGGGTGCCGACAAGCCGGTGTTCATGCTGGCCCCGATGACCAGCTTTGTGTTGGCGATGGTCGCCTGGGCGGTGATCCCGTTCAACGACACATGGGTGTTGTCCAACATCAACGTGGCCATCCTGTTCGTCTTTGCCGTGTCCTCGCTCGAAGTCTACGGCGTGATCATGGGCGGTTGGGCGTCGAACTCGAAATATCCGTTCCTTGGCTCGCTGCGGTCTGCCGCGCAGATGATTTCCTACGAAGTGTCGTTGGGCCTAATCATCATCGGCATCATCATTTCCACCGGGTCAATGAACTTCGGCGACATCGTGCGCGCGCAGGACGGCGATTACGGGTTCTTCTCGTGGTACTGGCTGCCGCATTTCCCGATGGTATTCCTGTTCTTTATCAGTGCCTTGGCTGAAACCAACCGCCCGCCCTTCGACCTTCCCGAAGCGGAATCCGAACTCGTTGCGGGCTACCAGGTGGAATACTCGTCCACGCCGTTCCTGCTGTTCATGGCCGGTGAATACATCGCGATCTTCCTGATGTGCGCGCTGACATCGCTGCTGTTCTTCGGCGGCTGGCTGTCGCCAATCCCGGGCATCCCGGACGGGGCGCTGTGGATGGTGGCGAAGATGGCGTTCTTCTTCTTCCTCTTCGCGATGGTGAAGGCGATCACGCCCCGCTACCGCTATGACCAGCTGATGCGTCTGGGGTGGAAAGTGTTCCTGCCGTTCAGCCTTGTGTGGGTTGTGTTCGTGGCCTTCGCGGCGAAATTCGACTGGTTCTGGGGCGCATTTGCGCGCTGGGTTTAAGGAGAGCTGAGATGACGCAGATCGACTACGGACGCGCCGCCAAGTATTTCCTTCTTCAGGATTTCTGGGTCGGCATGAAGCTGGGCCTCAAGTATTTCTTCGCCCCCAAGGCGACGATCAACTACCCGCACGAAAAGGGGCCGTTGAGCCCGCGCTTCCGGGGGGAACACGCGCTGCGCCGCTATCCGAATGGCGAAGAGCGTTGCATCGCCTGTAAACTCTGCGAGGCGATTTGCCCGGCGCAGGCGATCACCATTGACGCGGAACCCCGCGACGATGGCTCGCGCCGCACCACGCGGTATGACATCGACATGACCAAGTGCATCTATTGCGGCTTCTGCCAAGAGGCCTGCCCGGTGGATGCGATTGTCGAAGGTCCGAATTTCGAGTTTTCGACCGAGACCCGCGAAGAGCTGTATTACGACAAGGCCAAGCTTCTGGATAACGGCGACCGCTGGGAAGCCGAGATCGCGCGCAACCTCGAACTGGATGCGCCGTACCGATGAGTGATCAGAAAACCCCTTTCGAGTTGATGATGCAGCAGGCGCAGGAGATGGCGCGTGCCTTCAACCCTGCGCTCACGTCGTTTGACCCCAAGGGGTTCGAAAAGATGTGGCCGACCATGCCGAAAGACGCGATGGAGATGTGGTTCGGCAAGGGCATCAGCAAGGAAGGTCTGGACGCCAAGACGCGTCTGCTTCTGACGATTGCGGGCATGACCATGCAGGGCGCACAGGCGGAAACGCCGTTCCGCATGACCGTGCGCCACGCCACCGAGGCCGGTGCCACGAAAGACGAAATTGCCGAGACCATCGCCCAGATGTCGATGTTCGCCGGTATCCCCGCCATGACCCGCGCGATGGAACTCGCCCGCGAGGTGATGGAAGACGACAAAAAGGATGACGAGACATGAGTGTCTTTGCCTTCTATCTCTTTGCCCTCAGCACGATTGCGGGCGGGCTGTTCACCGTGGTGAGCCGCAACCCGGTGCATTCGGTGCTTTGGCTGATCCTCGCCTTCCTGTCTTCGGCCGGGTTGTTCGTTCTTCTGGGCGCTGAGTTTGTGGCGATGCTGCTGGTCATCGTCTACGTCGGCGCTGTGGCGGTTCTGTTCCTCTTCGTCGTGATGATGCTCGACGTGGATTTTGTGGAACTGAAGGCAGAAATGGCGCGCTACATGCCGCTGGCGCTGCTTATCGGGGTGGTGATCCTGATGCAATTTGCGCTGGCCTTTGGCGCGTGGGAATCGAACGCCGCCGCCGAAGGGCTGCGGGCGCAGGTTATGCCGGTGGACCGGCACAACACCGAGGCTTTGGGCCTGATCCTTTATGATCAGTATTTCCTACTGTTCCAGCTTGCAGGCCTGATCCTGCTGGTCGCCATGATTGGTGCGATCGTGCTGACGCTGCGCCACCGCTCGGACGTCAAACGCCAGAACGTGCTGGCGCAGATGTACCGCGATCCGGCCAAGGCGATGGAACTGAAAGACGTGAAGCCCGGACAGGGCCTGTAAATGACGCAGCCCCGATCCGGTTGGGGCGCATTGACAAAGAAAACGACGGGGCACACCCCGGAGGGACGTGATGATAGGACTTGAGCATTACCTGACAGTGGCAGCGGTGCTGTTCGTGATCGGGGTTTTCGGGCTGTTCCTGAACCGCAAGAACGTGATCATCCTGCTGATGAGCATCGAATTGATGCTTCTCGCGGTGAACATCAACCTTGTCGCGTTCTCGAGCTTCCTGGGCGATCTGGTGGGGCAGGTGTTCACCCTGTTCGTCCTCACGGTCGCGGCGGCCGAAGCGGCCATCGGCCTTGCCATCCTCGTCTGTTTCTTCCGCAACCGTGGCTCCATCGCGGTTGAAGACGTCAACGTGATGAAGGGCTGACGATCATGGAAACGCTTATCCTGTTTTCCCCGCTGGTCGGTGCCATTCTGTGTGGCTTTGGCTGGAAGTTCATCGGTGAGACCGCCGCGCAATGGGTGGCCACGGGCCTTCTGTTCTTTGCCTGTGTGCTGTCGTGGATTGTCTTCCTGACCCATGACGGCGTCACCGAGACCATCAACATCCTGCGCTGGATCGAGTCCGGCACGCTCAGCACCGAATGGGCGATCCGTCTGGACCGACTGACAGCGACGATGCTGATCGTCGTGACCACCGTGTCGGCGCTCGTGCACCTTTATTCCTTCGGCTACATGGATCACGACCCACAGTGGAAAGAAGGCGAAAGCTACAAGCCGCGCTTCTTTGCCTACCTGTCGTTCTTCACCTTCGCCATGCTCATGCTGGTGACATCGGACAACCTTGTTCAGATGTTCTTTGGCTGGGAAGGCGTGGGCGTCGCGTCCTACCTGCTGATCGGCTTCTACTATCGCAAGCCGTCTGCCAATGCCGCAGCCATCAAGGCCTTCGTGGTCAACCGTGTTGGCGACTTTGGCTTTGCGCTCGGCATCTTCGCGCTGTTCTTCCTTGTCGACAGCATTCGCTTTGACGACATCTTTGCAGCCGCGCCGACGCTGGCCGAGACACAGTTGGCCTTCCTCTGGACCGAATGGAACGCGGCCAACCTGATCGCCTTCCTGCTCTTCATCGGCGCGATGGGGAAATCGGCGCAGCTTCTCCTGCACACCTGGCTGCCGGACGCGATGGAAGGCCCGACCCCGGTGTCGGCCCTGATCCACGCGGCAACCATGGTGACGGCAGGCGTTTACCTTGTCTGCCGCATGTCGCCGCTGATGGAATTCGCGCCCGAAGCGCAGTTCTTCATCGTCTTCCTTGGCGCTACCACCGCGTTCTTCGCGGCCACGGTCGGCCTCGTGCAGAACGACATCAAGCGCGTGATCGCGTACTCGACCTGTTCGCAGCTGGGTTACATGTTCGTGGCGGCGGGTGTCGGCGTTTACTCGGTGGCGATGTTCCACCTCTTCACACACGCGTTCTTCAAGGCGATGCTGTTCCTTGGCGCGGGTTCGGTCATCCACGCGATGCATCACGAGCAGGACATGCGGAACTATGGCGGTCTGCGGAAGAAGATCCCCTATACCTTCGGCGCGATGATGATCGGCACCCTGGCGATCACCGGTGTCGGTATCCCGCTGACGGGCTGGATCGGCTTTGCAGGCTTTGCCTCCAAGGATGCCGTGATCGAAAGCGCCTATGCCGCGGGTCCGATGGGCTATGCCTTCTGGATGCTGGTCATCGCGGCGCTGTTCACCAGCTTCTACAGCTGGCGTCTGATGTTCCTGACGTTCTACGGCAAGCCGCGCGGCGACAAGCACACGCATGAGCACGCGCATGAAAGCCCGATGGTCATGCTGATCCCGTTGGGTGTTCTGAGCCTTGGAGCAGTCTTTGCCGGTGCCATCTGGTACAACAGCTTCTTCGGTCACACCGACAGCGTCGCCAAGTTCTTCGGCGTGCCCTATGCCGAGGCGGGGGAACACTCTGCCGAAGGTGACGGCCACGGTGAGACGGCGGCGGCTGACGCGGGTCACGGCGAAGAGGCCAAGGGTGGCGAACATCACTATGTCTTCGCCGGTCAGCCGGGCGAGGGGGCGATCTATGTCGGTCCCGACAACGACATCCTGAACGAGGCGCATGAAGTGCCGAAATGGGTCAAGGTCAGCCCGTTCATCGCGATGCTGCTGGGGCTGGGGACCGCGTACTGGTTCTATATCGTGAACCCGAAGCTGCCCAAGCGTCTGGCCGAAAGCCAGCGTCCGCTGTACCTCTTCCTGCTGAACAAGTGGTATTTCGACGAGATTTACGACTTCCTGTTTGTGCAGCCGGCCAAAGGTCTGGGCCGTCTGCTGTGGAAGCGGGGCGATGGCAATGTCATCGACGGGTCAATCAACGGCGTTGCCATGGGTTTTATCCCGATGCTGACCCGCCTCGCCGGTAAGGCGCAGTCCGGATACATCTTCACCTATGCCTTCTACATGGTGATCGGCATTGCCGCCCTTGTCACCTGGATGACGCTGAGCGGAGGAGCACACTGATGGATAACCTTCTTTCCATTGTCACGTTCCTGCCAGCCTTGGCGGCGGTGATCCTGCTGGTCTTCCTGCGGGGGGACGATGAGGCGGCGAACCGGAACGCCAAATGGCTGGCGCTGATCGCGACCTCGGCCACCTTCCTGATCTCGCTGTTCATTCTGGCGCAGTTCGACTCTCAGAACACCGGGTTCCAAATGGTCGAGCAGGGCGAATGGTTGCTGGGCCTGCAGTACAAGATGGGTGTGGACGGGATTTCGGTTCTGTTCGTGATGCTGACCACGTTCATGATGCCGCTGGTCATTGCGGCAAGTTGGGATGTGAGCCACCGCGTCAAGGAATACATGATCGCGTTCCTGATTTTGGAAACGCTCATGCTCGGCGTGTTCATGGCGCTCGATCTGGTGCTGTTCTACCTGTTCTTCGAGGCGGGCCTGATCCCGATGTTCCTGATCATCGGCATTTGGGGCGGCAAGAACCGCATATACGCGTCGTTCAAGTTTTTCCTCTACACCTTCCTCGGATCGGTGCTGATGCTGGTCGCGATGGTGGCGATGTTCTCCGACGCGGGCACGACTGATATCGAGCAATTGCTGGTGCACCAGTTCGGGTCGGAAAGCTTCTCGATCCTTGGTGTGCAGATCGTGGGCGGTTTGCAGACGCTGCTGTTCCTGGCTTTCTTTGCAAGCTTTGCCGTCAAGATGCCGATGTGGCCGGTGCACACATGGTTGCCTGATGCGCACGTTCAGGCGCCGACAGCTGGTTCGGTTGTTCTGGCGGCGATCCTGCTGAAGATGGGCGGCTACGGCTTCCTGCGGTTCTCGCTGCCGATGTTCCCGGTGGGGGCAGACGTTCTGACGCCGCTGGTGCTGTGGATGTCGGCCATTGCCATCGTCTACACCTCGCTGGTGGCGCTGGTGCAGGAAGACATGAAAAAGCTGATTGCCTATTCGTCGGTCGCGCACATGGGCTATGTCACCATGGGCATCTTCGCGGGCAACCAGCAGGGGATCGACGGCGCGATTTTCCAGATGATCAGCCACGGCTTCATCTCGGGCGCGCTCTTCCTGTGTGTTGGCGTGATCTACGACCGGATGCACACCCGTGACATCGACGCCTATGGCGGTCTGGTGAACCGTATGCCGGCTTACGCGCTGATCTTCATGCTTTTCACCATGGCCAATGTCGGACTGCCGGGCACCTCGGGCTTTATCGGGGAATTCCTGACGCTGATGGGCATCTTCCAGGTCAACACATGGATTGCGGCCGTTGCCACATCCGGTGTGATCCTGTCAGCGGCTTATGCGCTCTGGCTCTATCGTCGGGTCGTCATGGGCGACCTGATCAAGGAAAGCCTCAAGACCATCACCGACATGACGCGCCGCGAGCGGGCGATCTTTGCCCCGCTGGTGATCGCGACGATCCTCTTTGGTGTCTATCCGGCCCCGATCCTCGACACGATCGGGCCGTCGGTGGAGGCGCTTGTATCCAATTACCAAACTGCACTTGCTGCGGCGGAGACCGCCACGCAAGTCGCCGTGAACCATTAAGGGGGCGAGGCTATGCTCTCGGCTGATCTAGGTATCATCCTTCCGGAAATCATTCTGGCCATCTACGCGATGCTGGCGCTTCTTGGCGCGGTCTATACCGTCAAGGACGGGGCTGCGTCGCTGCTGGTCTGGGTGACAAGCGGTCTGTTCCTTGCTCTTGCGGTCTGGATCGGGCTGAACGGGGCAGGGACGAATGTTGCCTTCAACGGCATGTTCGTCGATGACGGGTTCGCGCGGTTCGCGAAGATCGTGATCCTTGTCTCGGCCGCCGCCGTGCTGCTGATGTCCGAAGCCTACATGACCCGTCGCGGGCTCCTGCGGTTCGAATATCCGCTGCTGATCGCGCTGGCGGTCGTTGGCATGATGATGATGGTCTCCGCGGGCGACCTGATGGCTCTTTACATGGGCCTCGAACTGCAGTCGCTGGCGCTTTATGTGGTTGCGTCCTTGCGGCGGGACAGCCTGAAATCCACCGAGGCGGGTCTCAAGTATTTCGTGCTGGGTGCGCTGTCCTCGGGTCTGCTGCTTTACGGTGCGTCGCTGGTCTATGGCTACTCGGGCACCACGCTTTTCTCGGGTATTATCCAGACGGCAGTCCATGGCGACCTGTCGTTGGGCCTTCTGTTTGGTCTGGTGTTCCTGATCTCGGGCCTTGCGTTCAAGGTCTCGGCGGTGCCGTTCCACATGTGGACGCCGGATGGGTACGAAGGCTCGCCCACGCCCGTCACGGCCTTCTTCGCCACAGCACCGAAAGTTGCAGCAATGGGTCTGTTCGCCCGTGTCATGCACGACGCGTTTGGCGCCGCCGTCAGCGACTGGTCTCAGGTGATCGCGCTTCTGTCCGTGCTGTCGATGTTCCTTGGCGCGATTGCCGCCATCGGCCAGACCGACATCAAACGTCTGATGGCGTTCTCGTCCATCGCGCATATGGGCTATGCCCTGATGGGTCTGGCGGCAGGCACGGCGTTCGGCGTGCAGGCGATGCTGATCTACATGGCGATCTACGTCACCATGAACATAGGGACCTTCGCGTTCATCCTGTCGATGCATCGCGATGGTCAGCCGGTGTCCAGTATCGGCGCACTGAACATGTATTCCAAGCGTGAGCCGGGCAAGGCGCTGGCGATGCTGGTGCTGCTCTTCAGCCTTGCGGGTGTGCCGCCGCTCGTCGGCTTCTTCGGCAAGCTTTACGTGCTGCGGGCTGCTTATGAAGCGGGTCTGGCGTGGCTGGCGATTGCGGGTGTGATCGCGTCGGTGATCGGCGCGTTCTACTACCTGCGGATCGTTTTCTACATGTATTTCGGTCAGGAGCGGGATGACGCGCTCGACAAGAGCGGATCGCCGGTGCTTTGGGGCATGCTGATGGCCAGCGCCGTGATCATGGTGGTGGGTGTTGTCAACCTCTTCGGGATCGAAGGAGCGGCTGCGGCGGCTGCGGCGACCCTTGTCAACTGAGCTTTTGGCACCGTTGAAACATCGTGACGCGCCAATGGCGCGTCGCTTTGTTTTTTGCGCCCCGCTGCGCGGGGCGCGGTGCCTCCGGCGGGAGTTTATCCGGCAAGATGAAGGAGCGGGTTGTCTTGTCTGAGTGGCCCTTGGGATATGCGCGACAGGTTCTGGCCGAGGTGGACAGCACCATGGCCGAAGCCGGGCGACAGGCGACCAGTTTGGCCGGGCCGACGTGGATTTGCGCGTTGCATCAGACAGCGGCGCGCGGGCGGCGGGGGCGGGTCTGGGTGAACCCCGAAGGCAATTTCGCAGCCACTCTGGTGTTGCCCACCTCAGATGCGCCGGAAAAGCGGGCGCTGCGCAGTTTCGTGGCGGCGCTGGCCCTGTTCGATGCGCTTGTCGCGGTGTCGGGGCGCGTCGAGGGGCTGACGCTCAAATGGCCGAACGACGTGCTGCTGACCGGCGGCAAGGTGGCGGGCATCCTGCTGGAGAGCATCGGCGCGCATCTGGCGATCGGCATCGGTGTGAACCTCATTGCGGCGCCAGCCTCTTCCGAGGTGGAAGAGCACGCCGTTCCTCCGGTCTCGGTTCTTTCGGCGCTTGGGGTTGAAATTGCCCCTGACGCCTTTCTCGACGTTCTTGCTGCGGCCTATGCCCGGCACGAGGCGCAGTTCATGACCTATGGCTTTGCGCCGATCCGCGCTGCGTGGCTGGCGCGCGCCGCACGGTTGGGTGGGGTGGTCACCGCACGGATGGGTGACCGCGAGGTGACCGGCACATTCGAGACTGTGGACGCCGACGGACGGATCGTCCTAAACACCACGACAGGCCGCCAAGCCATCGCGGCTGCTGATATTTTCTTTTGAGGGGCAAGGCCATGCTTCTGTGCATCGACTGTGGCAATACCAATACCGTGTTTTCGATCTGGGACGGGACGCGGTTTCTTTGCACGCTGCGCACGTCGACCCATCATGGGCGCACGGCAGATGCCTATTTCACGTGGTTCTCGACGTTGATCGGGCATTACAGGATCGAGCCCAATATCACCGATGTGATCATCGCTTCGACCGTGCCGCGCGTGGTGTGGAACCTGCGGGTTTTTTCAGACCGGTTCTTCGGTGTGCGGCCCATTGTGGTGGGCAAACCTGAGTGCAAACTGCCGCATCCACCCCGGGTCGATGTTGGCACAGGGGTGGGGCCGGACCGTCTGGCCAATGCCGCAGGTGCCTTTGACCGTCATGGCGGCGATTGCGTGGTGGTCGATTTCGGCACGGCAACGAATTTCGACGTGGTGGCCGAAGATGGTGCTTATGTCGGTGGTGTGATCGCGCCGGGGGTGAACCTGAGCCTTGAGGCGCTGCACCAAGGGGCGGCAGCGCTGCCGCATGTGGACATCTCGCAGCCCGAGCGGGTGATCGGCACCAATACCGTGGCCTGTATACAGTCGGGCATCTTCTGGGGTTATATCGGGTTGATTCAGGGGATCACCGAGCGGATCAAGGCCGAATACGGGCGTCCGATGAAGGTTATCGGAACAGGCGGGCTTGCGCCCTTGTTCGCGCAGGGTGACCTGCTATTTGACACAATTGAAGATGACCTGACCATGCATGGTCTGACGGTCATACACGCCTATAACACAGAAAACGGATAAAATATGAGCGGTGAACGGATCATCTA
This sequence comes from Marivita sp., assembly GCF_017643905.1. Taxonomy (GTDB): domain Bacteria; phylum Pseudomonadota; class Alphaproteobacteria; order Rhodobacterales; family Rhodobacteraceae; genus Marivita. The sequence continues at coordinate 21,747 of NZ_JAEPMO010000033.1, read as the reverse complement.
CCTGCCCCTTGGCGGGGCCGGCGAAATTGGCATGAACGCCTATGTCTATGGCTACGGTAAGCCCGGGAAGGAACGCCTGATCCTTGTCGATCTGGGCGTGACCTTTCCCGACATGGACGGAACGCCAGGAGTAGATCTGATCCTGCCGGATATCGCGTGGCTGAAGGAGCGGCGCAATCAGCTTGAGGCGATCTTCATCACCCACGCGCATGAAGACCATGTGGGGGCCATTGGCCATTTCTGGGAAGAGCTTGGCGCGCCGATCTATGCGCGGGCTTTCACGGCGCATATCGCGCGGCTCAAGATGGAGGATGCAGGCCAGTCGCCGGAGACCGTGTGCACCGTGTCGCCCTGGCCGGAAACGGTTGAGGCAGGACCGTTCAAGGTAGGGTTCGTGCCGATCTCGCACTCGATCCCCGAAAGCTCGGGTCTGGTGATCGACACGCCACAGGGGCGGATCGTGCATTCGGGCGATTTCAAGATCGACGAAACCCCCGTGGTGGGTGAGGCCTTTGACCGGGCTCTGTGGGAAGAGATCGGCAAGCCGGGTGTGAAGGCGCTGATCTGCGATTCCACCAACGTGTTTTCCGCTCATGCCGGGCGGTCCGAAGCGACCGTCGGTCCCGAGATCGAGATCCTCGTGCGCGATGCGACCGGTATGGTGGTGGCGACGACCTTTGCGTCGAACGTGGCGCGGGTGAAGACATTGGCAGAAGCGGCGGTGCGGGCCGGACGGTCGGTCTGCCTTTTGGGCCGTGCGATGCGGCGCATGATCGAAGCATCGATCAAGACAGGCGTTTTGGCGGATTTCCCCACTGTGGTCAGCCCGGAAGAGGCAACTCAGATCCCGCGTGAGAACCTGATGCTGATCGTGACCGGGTCGCAAGGCGAACGCAGGGCCGCCTCGGCCCAGCTGGCGCGCGGCAAGTTCCAGGGTCTGACGATGGCCGAGGGGGATCTGTTTCTGTTTTCCTCGAAGACCATTCCTGGCAATGAGCGCGGCGTCATCCAGATCATGAATGCGTTTTCCGAACAGGGTGTGGATGTGGTGGATGACAGTTCCGGCAAGTACCACGTGTCCGGTCATGCCAACCGTCCCGACCTTGAGACCATGCACGCGCTGGTCAATCCGCAACTGGTGATTCCGATGCATGGCGAACACCGCCATCTGCGCGAACACGTAAAGGTCGCAGGTGCCGGTGGCCGCAAGGGTGTGCTGGCGGTCAATGGCATGATGATGGACCTCAGCGGCAATGAGCCGACGGTGGCCGAATATGTCGAAACGGGCCGCACCTATCTGGACGGGTCGGTCAAGATCGGGGCATTGGACGGTGTCGTGCGCGACCGCATTCGCATGGCGCTGAACGGGCATGTGATCGTCACGGTCATTCTGGACGAAGACGACGAGTTGCTGGGTGAGCCGTGGTGCGAGATCATGGGCCTTCCTGAAATGGGCCGCAGCAATGCGCCGTTGGTCGATGCGTTGGAAGAGGACCTGTCGCAATTCATCGGCCGGGCCGGGGACAAGACGATCACCGACGACGACAAGCTGGAAGAGGGGCTGCGCCGGATCGCGCGTCAGACGACGCAGAACGAGATCGGCAAGAAGCCCGAAGTGACCGTTGTGATCAGCAGGCTTGCATGACACGCGGTGTTGTCTTCGATCTGGATGGGACGCTGATCGACAGCTTGCCGGATATCGCGGCAGCGGCCAATGCATTGCTGTCGGATCATGGGCTTGCGCCTTTGCCGCAGTCGCAGATCGGCGGCTTTGTCGGGATGGGCGAGCGGGTGTTCCTCGACCGGCTGATTGCGGCGACAGATTTGGATGTGGCGCAGTACGATGCGCTGATGGTCGAATTTATCACGCATTACAAATCAAGCACCGGGCTCACCACCGTCTTTCCGGGGGTAATGGAGGTGATTGGCGCGTTGAAGGCCGAAGGCTACACGTTGGGCATCTGCACCAACAAGCCGGGCGTGCCTTTGGCCGCGGTTCTGGACGCGCTTGATCTGGCCAAGTGGTTCGATGTGATCATTGCAGGTGACACGCTGCCTGTTCGCAAACCCGACCCTGCGCCGTTGCGACTGGCGTTCGAGCGGATGGGCGCGACACAGGGCGTCTATGTCGGGGACAGCGATGTGGATGCGGAAACGGCGCAGCGGGCAGGGGTACCCTTTGCCTTCTTCACCGAAGGCATCCGCACCAAACCGATTGACGCGATCCCGCATGATCGGGCGTTTGACCGGTTTGATGACCTTCCGGCGATCTGTCTGGAGATCCTGCGCCCGATATAGGCGGGCGATGCGTCAACGCATCGCCGCGTGTCCGTCGACGGACACGCACGCCTTGATCAACTGGCGCGACGTTCGTCAAAGCTCAGCGCGATGAAGGATGGCATGTGGTCGCCCATGCCCACGACATTGCTGTCACGGGCACCGCGATCATTCCGCCCACCGCGATCGGGGCGACGGTTGCGCGACTTGTCGTGATCGGGCTTCTGGTCTTCACTGCGTTCCATGGCCTTGACTGGCTCTTTCGGCGTGTCCTTCTGGACCTCAATCGGCGTCGCCTCCTGAACGTCAGGCTGCTGCGCGTCCTGTGTCTTGTCCGAAGGTTTCCCGCGACCACGGCCCCCGCGCGAGCGACGCGATTTGCTGTCTTTTTTCTCTTCGGTCGCGTCAACGGACGGTTCCACCACGGTTTCGCCAAGCGGGTTTTCGATCCGAGGAATCTCTTTCTGGATCAGCTTTTCGATCGCAGCGAAGTTCTTTTCGTCCTTCGGCACACAGATCATCATCGCCTTGCCCTTGCGCCCTGCGCGACCGGTGCGGCCGATGCGGTGCACATAGTCTTCGGCATGGCTGGGAACGTCGAAGTTGAACACATGGCTGACGGCGGGCACATCCAGACCGCGCGCCGCGACGTCCGACGCGATCAGAAAGCGCAACGTGCCTTCGCGGAACCCTTCCAGCGTCTTGGTCCGCTGGGACTGGTCCAGATCGCCATGGATCGGTGCGGCGTCATAGCCGTATTTCTTGAGCGATGTCGCCACGATATCCACGTCCGACTTGCGGTTGCAGAAGATGATCGCGTTTGAGCAGGCGTCGCCTTCGCCGTCGATCAGCTTGCGCAGCAGGGCACGCTTTTCGGTGCCTTCGCGGTCGCGGCGCGAGGCCTTAAACATCACGACGCCCTGTTCGATGGTCTCGGACGCGGTGGCCTGACGCGCCACTTCGACCCGCGCCGGGGCCGACAGGAATGTATTGGTGATGCGTTCGATCTCGGGCGCCATGGTGGCCGAGAAGAACAATGTCTGACGGGTGAAGGGTGTGAGCGAGAAGATGCGTTCGATGTCGGGAATGAACCCCATGTCGAGCATGCGGTCGGCCTCGTCGACCACCATCACCTGAACACCCGTCAGCAGCAGCTTGCCGCGCTCGAAATGGTCAAGCAACCGGCCCGGTGTGGCGATCAGCACGTCGACACCCTTGTCGATCAGCAAATCCTGTTCCTTGAAGCTTACGCCGCCGATCAGCAGCGCCTTGGTCAGCTTCACATGCTTTGCGTAAATGTCGAAGTTTTCGGCCACCTGGGCCGCCAATTCACGCGTCGGGCACAGAACAAGGCTGCGCGGCATCCGGGCGCGGGCGCGGCCTCGGGCCAGCAGCGTGATCATGGGGAGCGTGAAGCTTGCGGTCTTGCCGGTGCCGGTCTGGGCGATGCCAAGGACGTCGCGGCCTTCCAGAGCGGGGGGGATGGCCCCTTCCTGAATGGGGGTGGGCGTGTCGTATCCCGCCTCTTCTACTGCTTTCAGGACTTTCGGGTTGAGGTTCAACTCAGAAAATTTTGTCATGTGTATCCGTTGTTCACGGACTGACTGCGCCCGTGCGTCTGTTGCGATCCGGCCCGTTTGGCCCTGTGTTTATCCACAATCACGATCTGCGGGGGCTTGTACTCTTGGAACACGGTCGGGTCAATGAGCCGTGTCCGGACTGCGCGGATGTGCCATGGTTCATTGGGTTTTGGTGGCGATGTGGCAACAATTTCCGGCATTTGGGCCAAATTGTTTACAGCTCATCAGCTGCTGGGCGCCGTGCCAAACACCTTTTTCACCGCTGCGTCGGGGTCGAACCGAGGCTTCAGCAACAGCCCGTGGGCCTCGAGCCGGTTGCGCAGGTGTTCGGTGTCAGCGCACATTTCGTCGAAGAACGCGCGCAGCCCGTCTTTGCCTTCCTCGTCGCGCAGGTAGTTGAGAAGGTGGGCGACGTTCTTGAGCGCGTCGTCAGATTTCACGCGATACGAGCCCTTGGACTGGCGGAAGTCCAGCTTGGACAGGAAGCTGTCCCAATCCGGTGCATGGAGGTGTCCAACATGCACATCGTCCAGATCATGTGTGTTGAGCACTTCCTCACCTTTCACCCGAAGGCGATGGATGGCCAACCGCACCTCACCTAGCCCGGTTCGGGCAAAGACCTTGCCCGCGAGATGGCTCAGAAAGCCGCCCCGCAGATAGCTGCCGAAGGTTGGGTAGATGTCTGTGACGGCTGAAGATGGCACACCGTCTCCTGTGGTGCGAAGTTTGAAATGTGCAGGTGTTTGCCCTGTGGCGACGGCCAACGCCTCTGCCGGGTAAATCCGTGCGCCAGCCTTGTCGCCGGGCACCGACTTGAGCAAGGTTGACAGCTTTTTCGGGCTCAGGATGAACTCGTCTGTGTCGATATGCCCAAGCCAGTCCAAATGGTCCTTGGCATGTTTCAGGGCTTGGGTAGCGTTGTAGGTCTGGCGCAGTTGGTGCGCCTCGGGGCGGTTCTTGCCGGCTTTTTTCCAGTAGGTGGCATCACAGACCGTCAGCATGACCTTGGGATGTCCGTCAAGCAGACGTGAGACGGCAGGGTCGGGCTTGTCGAGATAGATATAGACGCGGGACGCCCCGATCTCGAGGTGATGCGCCACGAACCGTGCTACGTCTTGCACAGGCGCATTTGTGGTGCAGACAACGCCCCAGGTCGGCGTCTTTGCCGGGAGTTTCGACACAGGCAGCGTCACGCCGGTATCCGTTTCGGAATCGCCATTCTCTTCGATCCGGCGCAGCTTGCGGGCGCGCAGGCGGTGCAGACGGCGGAAGACCGTGCGCGGATCGTCGATCAAGCGTTGCAGCATGTCATGTGCAAGGGGCTGGATCACCGGGTCGCCGTGAGCTTCCTCCCAAAGCCGACCGATCATATTCACATCCAGACCGCCATCCACCAGTGAAAACGCGTCCATCTGCAGCGGCAACGGTCCTGCGGCGCGCCCATCAAGTGTGAAGGGCCGGTCAGCCTCGCGCCCCGAAAACAGGCGCTCGCTTTCATAGAGCTTCATCGCACCGAACAGCGTCGACAGCGCCAGCCCGGTGCTGCGTTGGGTCGGTGTTTTGCCATGATCACCAAAGGTCGTCAGGCTGGACACCTTCCAGCGCAGGTCCATTTCGCGCAACAGCAGGTCGGCGTGTTCCGTCCAGAGACGCAGGAACAGATCGGCAGTGTGTGCCGGTTGGCTGCGTTTGCGCAGATGTGCGATCAACAGACCGTTAAGGTGCAAAAGCGCGTTTTGCCCCTCAAGTTCCTTGGCGATTTCCCAGGTCTTGCGGGCATTGTCGGATGTCTTGCGGCTGCTTTCATTGGGCACCGTGACCCGTTGCTGGGCCATCTGGGCGAGATCGCAATCGAGGGGCGGCAAAGCTTCGCCCTTGGCAAAGCCCAGCGGCGCGCGCCGTTCGTTCATCTGTTTGACGATGCCGACCAGCCCTTTTGGATAGGCCGGGTTCGGCGGCGATTTTTGACTGCTCATATCCGCAGAGTGCCGTTTCGCTTCGCTTCGATCAACGAAAAAGGCATTTCGAAATGCCTTGTTTCAAGCGTCTTAGAAGACGCTTGTTGACGCGATCTGCATGTCGCGTGCCAAAGCCCGTTCGAACGGGCTTTGGTCAGACCATCATTTCCTTGGTCGCAGACAGGGTCACGTCCGGATAGTCCCGACCGATGCGGTCGATATCCCACTGCAGGCGCGTCAGGTAGACGACATCCCCGTCATTGTCCTCGGCCATGTGCTGCTTGTTGGCTTGGACCAGCTTGTCGACCGCCACCTTATTCCCATGCACCCAGCGGGCCGATGTGAATTGCGACGCCTCGAAGCGCACAGGCAGGCCGTATTCCAGCTCGATCCGGCTGCCAAGCACCTCGAATTGCAGCGCGCCCACGACTCCGACGATAAAGCCGGAACCGATCATCGGCTTGAACACCTTGGCCGCACCTTCTTCGGCGAATTGCATCAGCGCCTTTTCCAGATGCTTTGCCTTCATCGGATCGCCGGCCCGCACGGTTTGCAGCAGTTCCGGTGCAAAGGACGGGATGCCAGTCACCTTCAGCGCCTCTCCTTCGGTCAGCGTGTCACCGATGCGCAATTGCCCGTGGTTCGGAATGCCGATGATATCGCCTGCCCAAGCCTCTTCTGCCAGTTCCCGGTCAGACGCGAGAAACAGCACCGGGTTGGTGATCGCCATGGGCTTCTTGGACCGCACATGGGTCAGTTTCATGCCACGGTTGAAGTGTCCCGACGCCAGGCGGACAAAGGCGACACGGTCCCGATGCTTGGGGTCCATATTCGCCTGAACTTTGAAGACAAAGCCGGAAACCTTTGTTTCCTCTGGGAGAATTTGCCGTGGGGTGGCTTTCTGCGGTTGTGGTTCCGGGCCGTAGACACCGATCCCGTCCATCAGTTCCTTGACGCCGAACGAGTTGATGGCAGAGCCGAACCAGATCGGGGTCATGTGGCCTTCGAGAACGGCCTGCGGATTCAGTTCGGGCAACAGCTCGCGCGCCATCTCGACCTCTTCCCGCAATTTGGTCAGCAGGTGAGCAGGTACATGTTCCGCCAGCTTTGGATCGTCAAGCCCATTGATTTCAATGCTTTCCGCGACCTTGTTGCGGTCGGCGCGGTCCATCAGCTCTAGACGGTCGCGGATCATGTCGTAGCAGCCAAGGAAATCCCGACCGACGCCAATGGGCCAGCTGGCCGGGGTCACGTCGATGGCAAGGTTTTCCTGAATCTCGTCAATGATATCAAAGGTATCACGGCTTTCCCGGTCCATCTTGTTACAGAAGGTCAGGATCGGCAGGTCGCGCAGGCGGCACACTTCGAACAGCTTTTGCGTCTGGCTTTCCACACCTTTTGCACCGTCAATGACCATGACTGCGGCATCTACCGCTGTGAGCGTGCGATAGGTGTCTTCGGAAAAGTCCGAGTGCCCGGGCGTGTCGACAAGATTGAAGCGGAAGTTCTTGAAATCGAACGACATTGCCGAGGCCGAAACCGAAATGCCGCGGTCCTGTTCCATCTTCATGAAGTCCGACCGCGTGCGCCGCGCTTCGCCCTTGGCACGCACCTGGCCCGCCATCTGGATGGCGCCGCCGTACAGAAGGAATTTTTCTGTCAGCGTCGTCTTGCCCGCATCGGGATGCGAGATGATGGCAAAGGTTCGACGCCGCGCGATTTCGGCGGGCAGGTCAGGGCGATTTGAAAGGATGTCCAGCATGGCCGCGCATATAGGTGGCGCAGCACGACTTGTCTATAAGTCGCGTGTGTCGAACGGGTTGGATCAGCCGATGAGACGCAGGTTGGGAGAGGTCGCCTTTGCTGGCTCGCCCACCGTCATCGGAACCACCACGGCATCCTGTTCGGGAATGAATGCCGGAACCATGGCATCTTCGCGACGGTGAATGTCGATCAGAACGTATTCGACGCCGCTGCGGAATTCGGTATCCGAGACGAAATAGAGCTTGCCGCAGCACACCGTGACGAACACGTCGAGGCGCTGACCCGTCGTTGTCATGAAGACAAGCTCTGCCAGCGTCACCAGTTCCTGTGTCGGCACGTTGGCGGCAAGATCAAGCGTGAAGGTTTCGTGCAGAACATCGGCTGACTGGACCGTGACCCATCTTGCATCGCGCTTGGGCAGGAAGGTGTCACCAAGGATCAAATCCTGAATGTGGCGGATCGGATCGCCTCTGCACACGCCGAATTCGGCGCGCACGCCATCGGCTGGGCAGGCTTTGAAGCGGGGTAACATGAGACCAGTGGCAGCAGACATAAACAAACACTCTTTCGCAGACCGGTGTTCAGGAACGCGCACCGGTATGGGTTTAAGATTGTTTGGAAATGTGGCACCTCTAAGGGCAGGCCGTGGCATTTCGCGGACAATTCTGACCAAATTGGGAGTGATCGAATGGATCTTGGGATCAGCGGAAAGCGGGCGCTCGTTTGCGCGTCGAGCAAAGGATTGGGGCGTGGCTGTGCCGAAGCCCTGGCAGAGGCCGGTGTGAATCTTGTCATGAACGCGCGAGGTTCCGAGGCGTTGGAGACCGCCGCCGAGGATATCCGCAAGACATACGGGGTCGAAGTGACGGCCGTCGCCGCTGATATCGTGAGCGAAGAGGGGCGCGCGAAAGTCCTCGACGCCGCTGGCAGCGTGGACATTCTAGTGACCAATGCCGGTGGCCCGCCTCCGGGCATCTGGTCGGATTGGGGCCGCGAGGATTTCATCAAGGCGCTGGATGGCAACATGCTGACCCCCATCGCTTTGATGACGGCGCTGATGCCAGGCATGATCGACCGCGGCTGGGGCCGGGTGGTCAACATCACCTCACAATCGGTCAAGGCACCGATCCCGGCGCTGGGTCTGTCCAACGCGGCGCGTACCGGTCTGACCGGGTACGTTGCCGGAACCGCGCGGCAGGTGGCGGAATACGGCGTGATCGTCAACAACCTTCTGCCGGGCATCCATGCCACGGACCGCGCCGATCAGTTGGACGGCGGTGTGTCCAAAGCGCAGGGCATCTCGGTCGAACAGGCGCGCAAGAACCGGCAGTTGACGATCCCGGCGCGGCGCTATGGCACGCGGCAGGAATTCGGCGCGACCTGTGCATTCCTCTGTTCGCAGCATTCGGGTTTTATCGTGGGCCAGAACATCCTGATTGATGGTGGCGGCACCAACGCGACCATCTAAGCCATGGCGCGCGGACCGGACGGGGCAGGGCAGTCGCAGGGATTTTCCTTGAAGGACGAGCTCTTCAATGCCCGCACCATCGGTGATCTGGCGGCGGAGTACGCCATTCTGCCGGGGTTTGATCCGGACCGCTTTCTGTCTGAAGCCCTCGCGGGGTTGTCCTCGCGCGGGCTGCTCGAACGGCTTGATTGGCTGGCCGATTGCATTGCGGCGCAACTGCCCGACAGGTTTCCGGCAATGGCGGACGCGCTGGTGGCGGCGATGCCCGCGCCGCTGGACCCCACCAAAACCGACGATGATTTCGGCCGCTTCATCCATGCGGTCCCCGGCATTCTGGCTGTCCGTCACGGGCTGGAAGACCACCGCGACCGTGCGCTTGACCTGCTCGAGGCGGCCACTCAACGATTTTCGATGGAGTTCTACCTCCGGCCCTTCCTGAACCGCTGGCCCGATGAGACCCTTGCGCGGCTGGACCGCTGGGTCGCGCATGACAATTACCATGTGCGCCGACTTGTCAGCGAAGGAACACGTCCGCGTTTGCCTTGGGCCGCCAATATCCAACTTGATCCGCTGGTGCCGCTGCGGTTTCTGGATGCGATGCATGCCGATCCGACGCGCTATGTGACGCGATCCGTCGCCAATCACATGAACGACCTCACCCGTCATGCACCTGACCGGGTCGTCACGCATCTGAAAGCGTGGCAACAAACCAAGCGTCAGAAACCCAAGGAACTCGACTGGATGACCCGTCACGCCCTGCGCACTGCCGTCAAACGCGGCGAGGCAGAGGCTTTGGCGCTGCTTGGGTATCGGCAGGATTGCGATGTCTCAGTCACGCTAAAGGTCGCCCCCAATCCCGTCGCTATTGGCGAAGCGCTGCAGATCGAGGTGTCTTTGTGTGCCGATGAGGCGTTGCCCGTGATGGTGGACTACCGCATCCGGTTTCATCGCCCAAACGGGCGCGACGGCGAAAAGGTGTTCAAGCTGAAGGCTGCGAATCTGAAACCCGGTATTCCGCTGACCCTGCAAAAGGCGCATCGGCTCAAGGAGGGCGCATCCACCTTTACGCTTCACCCCGGTCCGCATCTTGTCACGGCGCAGGTCAATGGACAGGACCGGGCCGAAGCGGCCGTCACCCTTGTCTAAGTTGGCTGCTGGCCGCGCAGGTGCGGCCGGTGATTTCGCGTATTTGGAAAGAGAAGAAGATCAGGTCGGCAGATTGGTCCAGCGCGTTTCAAGCTGCTCCAGCGCCGCAATCCGTTCCGCTGTCTTGGGATGCGACATAAGCCATGCCGGAACCACTCCGGCCCGAGACTGGGTCAACGCGTCCAGCTTGTGGAACAGCGATTTCTGCGGCCCGATGCCAATCCCCGCCTTGTGCAAGAGGGCTGCTGCATAAGCATCCGCTTCGTATTCGTCACCACGCGAAAGGCGCGCGGCGAGCAAAGTGGCAATCGAGTTCGCAATCAGGATTCCGATGCCCGGCAAAAAGCGCGACAGCACCATCGCAAGCGCTGTGCGCAGCGCGTTTTGACCTGAAAAGTCGATCATCCGGCGGCGCGTATGACCCAGCGCCACATGCCCCAACTCATGTGCAATGACGCTGGCAAGCTCCTCACCAGTCACTTCGCCGGTTTGGTATTTGCGGTAGAACCCTCGCGTGATGAAAATCCGGCCATCCGGCGCGGCAAGGCCATTCACCGGGTCGATCTCGTAAATGTGGACGCGGATGCGATCCAGATCGAGGGCCGTTGCCAATCTGTCCGTCAACGCCTTGAGGCGTGGATCGGCCAGTTCGGTCGAGCGCGCATCCAGTTCACGCTTCGTCCGCCAGACCGAGAAATGGTACATGGCTAGCGCGTAGAGGATGGCAAGAAGGATCGGGGTGAGTTTCAACATACCCCAGATATGGGGCTGCAGATGTCGCGCGGCAAGCACGACGCACAGCTTGCGCAGTGCTTGCCGGTCAAAAAAAGGTCAGCCGACCAGCTTTGCGTCCATCGTGATGTCGGCCCCGGCCAAAACCTTGGAAACGGGGCAATTTTCCTTGGCAGTTTTGGCGGCTTCCTGAAAGTCAGCCTCGCTGATGCCGGGAATTGTCGCCGTCATGTCGAGATGGATCTTCGTGATCGCGAAACCCGCATCCTGCTTTTCAAGACTGACGGTCGCTTTGGTGTCGATTGCGTCCGCAACCGCGTCATAGTCACCAAGGATCATCGAAAACGCCATCGAAAAGCACCCCGCATGCGCTGCGCCGATCAGTTCTTCCGGGTTTGTGCCCGGCTTGTCCTCGAACCGGGTGTTGAAGCCGTAAGGCTGGGTGCTCAGCGCGCCTGACTCGGTTGAAATCTGGCCTTTTCCCTCTTTGACGCTGCCGGTCCAATGTGCGGTTGCTGTCTTGTTTATCATGTCTGTCTCCCGTTCTGGGTTGCGTTCGATAGGCCAACGACATTCGGGTCAAACGGGTTCCGTCTAAGCGCCGCGTTTGTCCCCACCCGATCTCCGCGCGCGCCGTAACAGCATCCAGCCCAGCACCACGGTGATCAACCCGGCAACAAGGAACCCCGACAGGCTCGAGGTGAGGTCCGAGATCAGGATCAATTGTCCGGCGAAGCTGTAACCGAGTGCGATATAGCCAAAGACCCAGATCGCTTCGCCTGCCGCGTCCCACAGGGTAAAGCGCAACCACGGCAGACCGGACGCCCCCGCCGCCATGTTGACCCAAGGCCCCAAGGGCGCAAACAGCCATGTGCTGAAGAACACGCCGATCTCGCCTTTCCGGCGGACCGTGTCCATCGCGCGACCATAGATCCGTTTTCGGGACTCGCGGCGCGCGGTGAAGCGTTCGAGAAGCGGCCCGAACCGGCGTCCGATGGCAAACCCGGTCTGGTCGCCCAGAACGGCGCCTAGCCATGCACCGGCAAAGGCGGTTCCGCCGTCAAGGTCACCCGCCGCCACGAAGGCTCCACCTGCCAGCATCAACAGGGACGTGGGAATGGGGACAAGCAGACAGGACAGATAGCACGACGCCGCCAGAACCCACACGCCGTAATTGGCGACAAGTCCAAAGAGCGCATCGGTCAAGGCTTTTGCACCGGGTCAGCGGCACGGTGCGCCGCAATGATTGCTTCGATCTGGCGGATGATCTCCTCGGCAGGGACACCGCGCGCTTCGGCCAGGTCGTCGATGGTCAGGCGCCGCGCGTCTGCTGGCACCTCCAGCGCGTCACGCAGTATCTCTGGCGGGATCGACCACGAATGGGCGACGTAGCGCGCGGTCATCCAGCCTGCGATGGGTTCTTCCCGATGTGCGGGATCGGCCCAGTACACCCAGAACATCACCGACCGAACCGCGAAGAACAGCATGACCGCGAGGGCAAGCAGGAATCCCGCCAGCAAGAGCTTGTGATCCGTCCAAAGCCTGCGCACCGCTGAGGTCATTTCGCCAAGGCCTTGATCCCTCGACTGATGCCTTCAAGCGTCATGGGCACCATCGCATCCTCGAAGATCTCGCGGATCATCTGGATCGACTGTGTGTAGTGCCACTGCCGCTCGGGCGTCGGGTTGATCCAGAGATTGTGCGACCATTGCTGCCGCGCCCGTTGCAGCCAGACCTGACCAGCTTCTGCGTTCCAATGCTCGTTAGCACCCCCAGCATAGGCGATCTCATAGGGGGACATGCTGGCATCGCCGACAAAGATGCATTTGTAGTCCGGCCCATAGGTGTTGAGCACCTCCATCGTGGGCGTCTGCGCGTCCCAGCGGCGGCGGTTGTCCTTCCAGACACCTTCGTAAAGGCAGTTGTGGAAATAGTAGTGTTCGAGATGCTTGAACTCGGCCCGCGCGGCCGAGAAGAGCTCCTCCACCACCTTCACATGCGGGTCCATCGACCCGCCGATGTCGAGAAACAGGATCACCTTGACCGCATTGCGCCGCTCTGGCCGCGTCTGCACATCAAGATAGCCATGTTCCGCAGTGGCGCGGATGGTGCCATCCAGATCCAGCTCTTCCGTTGCCCCGTCACGCGCCCAGCGGCGCAGGCGCTTCAGGGCCACCTTGATGTTGCGGGTGCCCAACTCGACGCTGTCATCCAGATTGCGAAACTCGCGTCTGTCCCAGACCTTGACCGCGCGCTGGTGGCGGCTTTCATTCTGCCCGATGCGCACGCCTTCGGGATTGTAGCCATAGGCCCCAAAGGGCGAGGTGCCCGCTGTCCCGATCCACTTGCTGCCGCCCTGATGTCGGCCTTTCTGTTCCTTCAGCCGCTCTTTCAGGGTTTCCATCAGCTTGTCGAACCCACCAAGCGCCTCGATCTCGGCCTTTTCCTCATCGCTCAGGTGCTTTTCGGCCATCTTGCGCAGCCAGTCCTCGGGAAGCTCCAACGCGTCCAGCACACCATCGGTGGTCAGGTGCTCCAATCCCTTGAAGGCTTCGGCAAAGGCGCGATCGAACCGATCGATATGCCGCTCGTCCTTCACCATCGCGGTACGGGCCAGATAGTAGAACGCCTCGGGATCATAGGTCACCAAACCGGCGCGCATCGCTTCAAGAAAGCTCAGGTACTCCCGCAGGGACACGGGAACGCCGTTGGATCGCAATGTGTCGAAGAAGGGCACAAACATGCGCCTGATCTAGCAAGCGCTTAGTGCCATGACCAGCCGCGCCTGTTGTCACGGGTTCAAAAATATCCCGGGTGGAGGCCGCCACGCGAGGTCGGGTGCAGATGGCACTAATGTTTCGGTCGACCGAAACACACAATGCGTCGACGCATCGTGTCTGCGCTCAGAACACCAGTTTTTCGATGGCAATCGTCAGGATCAGGCCGCCCAGGGCAAACGCGATCGCGTAAACCGTTCCGTATTGCCACATATCCGCGCGGTTTCCCTTGCGCCGCTTTGCGGTCATGGACCCAATAATGGCGCCAAGAAGGGCGCATGCAATAACGATCATAAACTGCCTCTGGCCCTTGTCAGCGGGTTGAGTGACGCGATCTCGCGCAGTTTTGCCCGCACGGACCAGTCCGAGCCGAACCCGTATCGTGCCCATCCCAGACTGTCCAGACGCACATCCGCCCCCGCAGAGACCCGGCCAGCAAGGTCCAACGCCTCAGCGCGCAGCATGAGCAGCGTCGCGAGCAGTGCCGCGTTTTCATGCTGTGCAGCCAGATCGATTGAAATGCCCGTCAAGTGGATCGCGGCTTCGGGATTGTTCTCGGTCAGCGCATAGGCCGCCAATTGCGAGGCCACATAGGCGCGGTGCAGTTCGGCATTTGGTGTTCGCGCGAAATAAGTGTCAGCCTGCAGAAACTGCGCACGTGCCGCTTCGGGATCCGTGCTCTGAAGAATGCGCCCCATGGCGTAATGGGTGAACCCGCGGCGATGGTCTTGCCACCCCATGGCAGAGGCGATGCTCATCGCCTCGGTTGCGGCTGCCCGCCGCGTGATCGGCGAGGCTCCTGGACCAAGCGCGGTCTGGATGGCTTCGATCCAGGGCCGGGGTGTTCGGGCCGTACGGAGCGCGGGCAGCGCTTCTCCTTCCGGGTGAATACGCGCAAAGACTCCGGGGATACGGCTTGCCACATCGCTGCGCGACATCCCGTTCTGCAGCGCCGGATCATAATACGCTCGCAGGATCAGCATGTCGTAGCCGGTCAACACCGTATGCACATTGTCGTCGTTGAACACGGAATCGGGCAGGCGGTAGAGATCATTGAGCGGCCCCAGAGCCTGTGCCAACTCTTCGTGCAGGCAGTCGCGCGCCTCTTGTGGGCTAGAGGCATTGGGCAGGAAGATGGCAAGACGCGTGCGGTTCGTGATCTTGCCCCAGTTCACCCGGTTCGTGCGCCTTGCCTGCCGGTATTCCGATAGCGTCGACACATTGGGCACAACAAAACAGGCGGCCTGTGGCAGGAACCGTTGAATCTCCGCCCGACTGACCGCGTTAATCGTGATATTGGCCTCCGGAGCCACGGTCGAAAAAATGTTGATCCCCGCCTCGGTGCGCAGGCGATGCAACAGCCGGTCCAGATCGCTGGGCACAGTGGGATGTACGCTGCCGATCAGGCGCACGCTGATCGGTTCCTCGAAACGGGTGAACACCTCAAGATCGCGGCCGGATTCCAGCGTCATCGCCAAGTCCATGAAATCCCGCGCAAGATCCGCATTTGATGTCTGAACGGGCTGTGGTCGCGGCACCGAGAACACTTTCATCGCCGGCAGGCTGGAGTCGACAAAAACGGCGCGGGTTGCGGGCTCGGATTGCGACACCGGCATACAGGCAACCAGAAACAGGTAGAGCGGCAGAAGGAAGCGGCGCATCCGTCAGCCCCGCTGATACTTGATAAACGGGGTCAATTGACCGATCCGGTCATAAAGCTGGCGGGCGGTGTGGTTGAACTCCTGCGTGGTCCAATAGACCGACGGCGCACCGGCTGCGTCTGCTTGGGCATAGACGGCTTCGATCAGCGCCCGACCAACCCCCATGCCGCGTGCGGCGGGATCTGCGTAAAGATCCTGAAGGTAACAGACATTCTCGATCTTCCAGCAATGCCGATGAAACAGATAATGGGCCAAGCCCACCAGAACGCCGTCCTTCACTGCCACCAGCCCAGAGTAGTCCTGCGGGTCATCTCCCAGCAGCCGATCAAAGGTCGACGCGTACACGGCGTCGGGTACTGACGTTTCGTAAAACGTCAGGTAACCACGCCACAAAGCGCACCACGAGTCGTAGTCGTCCACACGCAAAAAGCGCACGTTCAGTTCGGTTTGGGACACGTATGAAGCCTGCCTGCTCGTTGCGGATGCTTGATGCTCCGCGGTTTTTTTGTCCTCTGTGAGGGCAGCTTACGGCGAAAAGATGGTTTTTGCCTAGATCGAACGAATCGGCCCGAATCACTTTTTCGTCCGATTCGCGAATCTAGTGCAAAGTTGATTAAAATCAGAGTGTTAACCTGTGCAAATAGGCAACAGATCAGGTCTTGGGGAGCGCCGTGTGTGTGGTCCTGGCGCGGGCGCAAAGACGGTGTCTATCGGTTCCGTGAAATTCAGGGTAAGCCGCGCCAATGACACAAGACGCTCCGCTCGACATCTTCCTCTCCGGCACGCCGGGCTTTGAACGCCTTCTGCGCGACGAAGCCGCGGCCTTGGGCTTTGCAAATGCGACTGCAGTTCCCGGTGGTGTGACCTGCGACGGCGACTGGTCCGAGGTCTGGCGCGCAAACCTCTTGCTGCGTGGGGCGGGGCGGGTGCTGGCGCGGGTGGCTCGGTTCCGCGCAATGCATCTGGCGCAGCTCGACAAGCGGGCGTGCAAGATCGAATGGACAATGCTTCTGCGCGCCGACGTGCCCTACCGGGTGGAGGCGACGTGCTGCAAATCGCGCATCTACCACGCAGGCGCCGCCACCGAACGGGTGGAGACCGCAATCGCCGATGCTCTTGGGGCCAAACCCATCGAGAAGGCCGGCCTGATCGTGCGGGTGCGGATTGAAGACGACCTCTGCGAGATCAGCCTCGACACCTCTGGCGAGGGTCTGCACAAACGTGGCCATAAACAGGCCATCGGCAAGGCCCCCATGCGCGAAACGCTCGCCGCTTTATTCCTGCGCGCCTGTGGCTATGACGGGTCAGAACCCGTGCTCGACCCGATGTGCGGCTCAGGCACCTTTGTGATCGAAGCGGCCGAGATGGCAATGGGCCTTGCCCCCGGCCGCGACCGCCGCTTCGGGTTCGAGGATCTTGGGTCCTTCGATGCAGAGGGTTGGTCCACGCTCAAGGCGTCACTTGCGGAACCCAAACCCACTGATTTGCGCTTCCATGGCTATGACCGCGATGCCGGTGCCATCGCCAATGCCACGGCCAATGCCGACCGGGCAGGGGTAGGGGGTATTACAAGCTTCACCCATCAGGCCGTGGCGGACCTTACCCCGCCCGACGGCCCGCCGGGCCTTGTGATCGTCAACCCGCCCTATGGCGCGCGGATCGGCAACCGAAACTTGCTCTTTGCGCTTTACGGGTCGTTCGGCACGGTGATGAAAGAGCGCTTCAAGGGCTGGCGCGTGGGCATCATCACCTCGGACAAGGGTTTGGCGCGGGCCACGGGGCTGCATTTCCGCAATGTGAGCGCGCCAATCCCGCATGGCGGCCTCAAGATCCAACTCTTCCAGACCGGGCCACTGAAATAGGTGGTCGCCGACCGTTTCCGTCGACGGAAACGCGCAGATGCGTCGACGCATCTGCGCCCCGATCTTACCGCCGTTCGCGCCGGGCCATGAAGGCCAACCGCTCGAAGAGATGCACATCCTGCTCGTTCTTGAGAAGCGCCCCGTGCAGCTTGGGCAGCGCATTCGCCCCGTCGCGCTTGAGATCCTCCGCCGTCATGTCCTCGGCCAAGAGCAGCTTGAGCCAGTCGAGCACTTCCGAAGTTGACGGCTTCTTTTTCAATCCCGGCTGTTCGCGCAGCTCGTAGAACTGCGTCAGCGCGGTGGTCAGCAGCGCCTCCTTCAGCCCCGGATGATGCACCTCGACGATGCGGCGCAATGTGTCCGGATCGGGAAACCGGATGTAGTGAAAGAAACACCGCCTCAGGAAGGCGTCGGGCAGCTCTTTCTCGTTGTTCGAGGTGATGATGACGATGGGTCGCTGCCGAGCCTTGATTGTCTTGCCGGTCTCGTAGACATGGAACTCCATCTTGTCGAGTTCCTGCAAAAGGTCGTTTGGAAACTCGATATCCGCCTTGTCGATCTCGTCGATCAGCAGCACGACTTTTTCATCCGCCTCAAACGCCTGCCACAGCTTGCCCTTGCGGATGTAATTGCGCACGTCGTTGACCCGTTCGTCGCCCAACTGGCTGTCTCGCAAACGACTCACCGCGTCGTATTCATACAGGCCCTGCTGCGCCTTGGTGGTGGACTTGATGTTCCACTCGATCATGCGCAGGCCTAACCCCGCCGCCACCTGCCGCGCCAATTCCGTCTTGCCGGTTCCGGGTTCTCCCTTGACCAGAAGCGGCCGTTCCAGCGTCACGGCGGCGTTCACCGCGATGGTCAGATCGTCGGTTGCCACATAACTGTCCGTGCCTTCAAATCTCATATTCTTTTACCTTTTGTCTCATCGACCCATTGCCTCGAAATCACCCTATTGTGCAGCTATTCGGTAGTGACATCCCCTGGGCCTTCGGTTAAGTGCTGCGCACAGGGGTGCCAGATATCTAAGGGAATTTCTATGACGGATACTGGCTTAGCTAAGGGAACCAAGATGAAAGCCGAATCTTTCCTGCCCGACGACTACAGACCCGCCGAGGATGAGCCCTTCATGAACGAGCGTCAGCTCGAGTGGTTCCGTCGGGAACTGCTGGAACAGCGCAACGAACTTCTGAGCGACAGCAAATCCACCATTGCAGGTCTGCAGGACGGCACACGCAATATTCCGGATGTCGCAGACCGCGCCTCCGAAGAAACCGACCGCGCGCTCGAGCTGCGGATCAGGGACCGTCAGCGCAAGCTGGTTGCCAAGATCGACGCTGCGCTGCGTCGGATCGATGAGGGCGAGTTTGGCTATTGCCAGGCCACCGGCGAGCCTATCTCGCGCAAGCGTCTGGTGGCCCGTCCGACCACCACGCTGAGCCTCGAGGCGCAAGAGCGCCATGAACGGCGCGAGCGCGTGCATCGCGACGATTGACGCGCGACGAATGTAATCGGAATTGGCGCGCCGGGGCACTTGCTCTGGCGCGTTTGTTTTGAGGGGACGGGGTCTTGGACCTGAACGCATTGGACATAACCGTGACCGGTGGCGGCATAGGTGGCCTGACCTGTGCTCTGGCGCTGCGCCAGCGCGGTGCCAGCGTGACGGTGCTTGAACAGGCGCAGGCCATCACCGAAGTGGGTGCTGGCATTCAGGTCTCCCCGAACGGGTTGCGGGTCATCGAAGCGTTGGGGTTGGGCGATGATCTGGCCAGCCGCTCGGTGCAAGGGCAGGCGGTGTCGCTGCGCAATGGCAGCAACGGGTCCGAGGTGGCACGGCTTGATCTGACCCGCTTGCCACCCGACCAGCGCTACCTTTTTGTGCATCGCGCCGATCTGGTCGATCTCCTGTCCGCCGCGGCCCGCGATCAGGGCGTGACCGTGCGGCTGCTGCAGCGTGTGGATACGGTCACCCCCGGACCCCGCCCGCGCATCGTTCTGGCCACCGGTGACACCCGCGACGCCGATTTGGTGATTGGTGCCGATGGTATCCATTCTGCCGTGCGGCCGGTCCTGAATGCGGCGCAAAAGCCGTTCTTCACCGGTCAGGTCGCATGGCGCTGTATCGTGCCCAACAGCACCGGTCATCCCGCCCATGCGCGGGTGCATATGGGGCCGGGGCGGCACATGGTGACCTATCCGCTGCGCGACGGGTCACTGCTGAACGTCGTCGCTGTGGAAGAGCGCGCCAAATGGGCCGCCGAAAGCTGGTCGCAAAAAGACGATGCCGACAATCTGCGCAAGGCTTTTGCCGGGTTCGATGCCGAAGTGCACCAGATCCTGTCGCAGGCCAACGCGCCGGGTGTCTGGGGTCTGTTCCGCCATCCCGTCGCGGCGCGTTGGCACGGGGCGGGCATGGCACTGCTCGGGGATGCGGCACATCCCACCCTGCCGTTTCTGGCACAAGGCGCCAACATGGCGATGGAGGATGCGTGGGTGCTGGCGGATGCCTTGGCGCAGGCCTCTGACATGGACGCAGGTCTCGCGGCATACCAATTTCGCCGCAAGGAACGGGTCACACGGGTGATCGACGCGGCCAGCAAGAACGCCCGCAATTACCACCTGTCTCCGGGACCGTTCCGCTTTGCCGCCCATACCGCGTTGGGTCTGCTCAGTCGGGTGTCACCGGGACAGATGCTGGGTCGGTTCGACTGGCTTTACGGGTATGATGTAACGCGATCTCAGACTGCGTGACCTACCACCATCGCAGGGGGAGACAGCGCCGCGCGGCGTGATATGGTCCAGCCAAAGACCAAAGGAGACCATGATGATGGAGCGGTTTGACAGGTGTCCCGAAACGGCGCTCGACTGGCATCGGTCCGGCAAGGGCGCGGTCCTCGCAACGGTGATCGAGACATGGGGCAGCGCGCCGCGCCGTGTCGGATCACAGCTTGCCATCTCCGGCGAGGGCGAGATCGAGGGGTCTGTTTCGGGTGGCTGCGTCGAAGGCGCTGTCGTGGTTGAGGCGATGGACGCACTTGCCGATGGCAAACCGCGCGAGCTCGAGTTCGGGGTCAGCGATCAGGATGCCTTTGCGGTGGGTCTGGCCTGCGGTGGCACCATCCGGGTTCTGGTGGAGCCTGTGGGCGCGGTGCTGCCTGAGGACATTCTTGACCAATTGGTAAAATATCGCACCGCGCGCAAACCTGTGGCCTATGTGGTTGATCTGGAGGCCGGAACGCGGACCTTGACCACCGACGGCCACACGCAAGCCTTCCGTATGGATCGCTCCGGCTTCGTCGAAGACACACGCACTTTCGTCGCTGTTCATAATCCACCGTTGCGGCTCATCATCGTGGGCGCGGTGCATATTGCGCAGGCGCTGGTGCCGATGGCGCGGATCGCGGGCTATGACCCGACGCTGATCGACCCGCGCGAGGCGTTTGGGTCTGACAGTCGCTTTCCGGGTGAAACCATCCTGCATGACTGGCCGGACGAGGCGATCAGCCAACTTGGATTGGACAGCCGCACTGCGCTGGTGCTTTTGACGCACGATCCGAAACTGGACGATCCGGCGCTCGAACAGGCGCTGCGGGCCGAGTGTTTCTATATCGGTGCGCTGGGATCGACACGCACCCATGCCAAGCGGGTGGATCGTCTGATGGCCGCCGGGTTCAACGATGCCGAGATCGCGCTGATCCACGGCCCCATCGGGTTGGACATCGGCGCATCTGGCCCTGCGGAAATCGCGGTATCGATCCTCGCGGAAATGACCCGCGTTTTGCGGAAAGGCGCATGAAGTTCGGCGCGGTTCCCTTGGCCGAGGCAGAGGGCGCAATCCTTGCGCATTCCGTCGCTCTGCCCAAAGGGCGGTTGCGCAAGGGCGTCACGCTGGATGCGACCGCGCTGAGCAAACTTTCGGCGGCTGGGGTACACCACGTTACTGTGGCCCGACTTGACGCTGATGATGTGCACGAGGATCGCGCCGCAGAACGGCTCGCGCAGGCGCTGGTGCCAGACCCGGCAGCGGTGCATTTGCGGGTGGCCCCTGCCAGCACTGGGCGGGTGAACATCTATGCAACGCGGAACGGAGTGGTCCAGATCGACGCGGCCAAGATCAACGCCGTCAACGCGGTCCATCCAATGGTCACCGTGGCCACGGTTCCCGAATGGCACCGCAGCGCGGCGCGTGGCATGGTGGCGACGGTCAAGATCATCGCTTACGCCGCACCCGAAGCCGCCGTTGCGGCCGCCTGCGCCGCCGGGCAGGACGCACTGGCGCTGCGCCCTGTGACGCACACGCGGGCGCTGCTGATCCAGACCAGCGTCGGTGGGCGGGATGACAGCGCCAAGGGTCAGCGCGCGATGGGGCAGCGGTTCGACCGCATGGGGGTTGCCCTTGGCCCCAAGACTGTCGTGCCGCACGAGGCTGAGGCGTTGCGCCAAGCTCTGGTCGCGGCCGCGCCTAACTATGACATGCTGTGTATTCTGACCGGATCGGCCACATCCGATCTCTACGATGTTG